>CAXBFC010000368.1:0-8624 GCA_963974725.1 uncultured bacterium
TTGCCATCGCTTTCGTAGACAACCTTCAACGCAACCCGCTGCAAGTTGGCCGGTCGCTTCGGCTGGAGCTGAGGCGACGGTAGCTCGACCGCCTCGGGCGGCGCTTCGGCAATCAACTCACGCGGCGCCCCAACATCCGCAGCTGCTTGGCCCGGCGAATCCTCAGCAATACGGGCCGAGTTGACCGGCGGCAGAGGCACCGGATCCGCCAACAAAGAAAACAGAACCGAGAGAACCACCGTCAAACTTGCAGCAACCATCGCGTAGAGCCTCCAACCAGTCAGGACAAACGACGATGAGGCAACTGCAACCGGCGGCAGCGTCGCGAGCACGTTGCTGCGCACCGCGGCCAGGATTGGCCCTGGTGTCAGCATCATACCGAGCGCGGCGGCAGTGAATCCGGCGGGCAACAAGGCCCTGAGCCGATCCATGCCGCGCACGATCTGCGTGCGAACCGTGCCTGCGGGGCGGCCAAGTGCTTCGCCGATCTCGGTCGCGGTCAATCCGTGCTGCAGGTGCAACACGACCACTTCCTTGAACGGCGCCGGCAGCTTCTTCATCGCAGCCTTCGCCGCCACTCCGAACTCCGCACCTTGCACATCGGCCACCGGCGAGTCGTTCGCCGGCAACCCCGCTTCGGTCACATCCGCCCCTCTGTGCCGCACCGTGCGGCGTCGCTCCTTGCGAACGTGATTCGCCAAGATGCCGAGCAGCCACGGTCGCACGTCACGTTCGGTGTCGTACGAAGCAGCCTTCTCGATCGCCGTCAGGAACGTCGCCTGCAACGCATCTTGGGTCAGTTCGCGGTCGCCGTTGCTCAGGTGTCCAGCGACGCGCAGCAACTCAGCTGCGGTCGCATCGAACACCTTGGCCAACATGTGCGGGTCACGCGTCTGTTGGAAGCGGCGGAAGCAGCGATTCTCAGAGGAACGGGTCATCGTCACTGGCTACTGCCACGTGGCAGCTCTAGTGCGCCCGCATTCTGCACAAAAACGCCGGCGGATGTTCGCCGGCTTGTTGCGCGATGGTGCTCAGTGCCTTGCCCGCGGACGGCTACTTGGCGGATGAAGCGTGCCAGTGGAAGATCTTGAAGTTGGCGCCTTCCGTCTGCTCATACTTCATCAACGCGGTCGCCCGCATCGGCACGTGCATCTGCTTGCCGCCACCAACCGTGTAGATACGGGTGAACTCCACCACTGCCAGCGAGCACTCAGCCGACTGGCAGTTCGCGCGGATCCGGCCAATCTTGTGGGTCAAGACTCGCGCGTCCTGCTCCTTCGAAGCGACCAGGTTGTCGATCTGGGTGACGAACTGCTTCGTGCTGCGCGAGCAGAACGGCTTGCCGTCGTAGCCAACATCGAGGAACGACGGCGCGGTCTGCTTGCCCGCTTTGACTTGGTCGAGCTTGTCGCCGGCGAAGGCAAACTCAAGATCGTGAGCACTCTCGGCAAGCAGCGGCGCCGTCGTCTTGCCGGTCTCTTGGCGCTCGAGGAACGCCTTGATCGCAATCGCGACACCACCCGGCCCGGGGATGGGCGGCGGCGTCGAAGGGGCGCTGCTACCGATGGTTGCGATGGCGCTGCCCAGGACAGCGAGAAGGACGGTGGTCAGGGTCTTGTTCATTTGATTGCCTCGCAAGCACGGACGCACGCCAGCAGACGGTGTTAGCGATTCCAGCAAGTCTCGCACAGCCGATGGACTTTGCATCGCAAACCAGCTACTTTGCGTTGCAAAGACACCGGAAGGAACAACATCGGAACCCCAGGACTGACATGACCAACGACCCCCTAGACCCGTCGACGCCGCCCCCAGATCCGAACAACACAGATCCGAACAACACAGATCCGAACAACCCAAATCCGAACAACACAGATCCGAACAACCCAGACCCGAAGACTCCAGCCCCAAAGACTGGGCCCACATCCCCCAGGCCCGCCGCCAAGAAGTCCACCGCCAGCCCAGCGGAGCCAGATGCCACACCGTTCGCGCACGGCGAACTGACCGCGTGCCTCAGCCGCCCCCACCGGATGCTCGACATCGTGCTGGGAGAACGGCTGCGGCTCGCAGCCAACCTGCGCACCGGCAACTCGATGGCGGCCTTGGTCACGATCCTGCTGCTGTGCAGCGTCGCGTTCGCGGTGCCGTTCGCGCTGATCGACGGCCCCGGGCGCGTCGGCCACATCGCCGTGCTGTTCCTCGGATCGGTCCTGCTGTGCTTTCCATCGCTGCAGGTGTTTGGTTCGTATCTCGGCGTGCGTATGCACCCGGCCCAGAACCTGGCCATTGCGCTGGTGATCCCATCGGCGGCGGCGCTGTTCACGTTTGGCTTCGCGCCTATCTACTGGTTCCTCGACTTCACGATGCCGGTGGACGCGGGCACGCAGGGCGGCACGGTCACGCGGGTCGTGTTGCTGGTGTTTTCGTTGTTGTTGGCGCTCAGCCACCTCAACCGCTGCTTGTTCGCCGACAGCAACCTCAAGGTGCTGCGCGAGAACTGGGCCCTGTGGGTCGGCTGGCAAGTACTGCTGGTGTTCTTGACCTACCGCATGGCCGAGACGCTGGACATGTTCTCATGATGCGTTCGCTGCTGACCCTGACTGCATCGGCAGCGACGTATGGCTTCAGCATCGGCATCAGCAACAGTTGGGTCTACGCGGCCCGCAACCTGGTCAAGTTCCCGCTGCTGATCTTGAGCACCGCCGCCATCTGCGCGTTGCTCTACCACGTGCTGGCACGCTTCCTCGATGCGCGCTTCGACTTCGTGCAAGTACAACGACTCGTGCTCGGCATCTTCCGCGACATCTCGCGATTGCTTTGCGCGTTGTCGCCGGCCGTGTGCTTTCTAGGCGTCACCATGCAGCGACCACAGGGTCGCGACCTCGGTGGCTACCCGCAGTTCTTGCTGCTCAACGTCGGCGCAATCGCGCTGTGCGGTTGCCTGTCGGTCTACTTCCGCGCGCGCGATCGCATCATGCAGAGCATGAACTCCGCCAGGCGACGCAACCTGCTGGTCGCCGGTTGGATGCTCGCTTCGCTGGCGGTTGGCGGACAGGTTTGCTGGATGATCCGACCATTCTTTGGCACGTCGGGCGCCGGCGCGTGGGACACGCCATGGTTCTCAGGCAGCAGCGCCGACAAGCGTGGTGCGAGCAACTTCTATGAAGCGGTCTATTACTTGATCGTGCCGCCAGACGGCTGGAAGTAGCTCCATTCGGTTATTCCGGCAGTCCCCTATCAGTCCCCTATTCTGGCAGCCTCCTATTCTGGCCAGATCGGCACTTCGACTTGCACGCCGCTGACGACTTCGAACTCGCGCGAACGCACTTCGCCCGTGGCCTGCCACACGAGCACGTGGCGACCCGGCGCCAGCAGCAACACATCGCCATCGACTTCGTAGTCCACCCGCACGTCGACCGCCTCGGTGCGGCGATAGAACGCGTGTGGGTACTGCATCAAGTCCGGTGCCCCGGGCAGCTGCACGATGTGCACCCGCCCCGGCCCCGCCATGTGAATGCCACCCATGTCCCACAAGCCGCGGCCGTCGACATGGATGTCGCGCGTCGCCCACCCAAGGCCCGGCGAACCAAACTGCACCCGGTACATGCCCGGCGCGAGCGGCTCGAGAGCGAACTCATTGGCAAAGCCAAACGCCTCCATGTTCGCCACGCGACCCGTCTCGATCTGGGTGACTCGCGCGTCGATGCGCGGGGTGACGTGGCCTTCTGGTAACGACGCACGCGCCCGCAACCGGCCGCGAATCGGGTGATCCGCACGCAACGACAGCACGATGGCCGACGCATCGACCAAAGCTTCGACGCCATAAAGAACGGGAAACGCCTGCTTCTTGCCGCGCGGCCAGACCAGGCACTCCACCGCACCTGGCACGCCGTAGGCAGCGAATGTTCCGGTGTCATCCGTATGGGTCTTCGCTGCCCAACCACTCGCATCGCGCACCAGCTCGACGCGCCAATCCTTTAACGGGTCGCCACCTTCGTCGAGTACCTTGCCGATCACGAACTGGTCGGTCGACAACGTGAAGTTGGCGACGGTTCGACCAGTCGGCACGACCCGGACGCTGCGATCCGCAACACCAAGCGGCCCCGCCGCAACGATCACTCGCTGCTCGCCACCCGCCATTGGCCCCAACCAATACTGGCCGGCATGGTCGGTCGTTGCCGTGCGTAACACCGCGCCGGACTCGCCGATCCACGCGACAACCATGCCGCTCTTGACCGAGCCGTCCGGCAGCTGCACAAGCCCGTGCAATATGGCCTGGTAGTTTGCCGCCTTGCGGATCCTCTCCTGCTTTTGTTGCTCGCGCGCTGCTTCCAACTCTGCCAACTTCTTCTCGCCAGCCGCCCCGTGCATTCGCGAACGGCGCAGGTCCTCGAAGCTTGACTGCGTGTGCAGGCCAGGGGCCATCGTGCCACTGCGCGCAACGGCTTGGTACGGCGCCACGAAGCTGCGCTCGTGACATTCTGTACAGCGATGCAGCTTGAACTCCAACATCGTGCGCCCGCACTCGATATCCAACGAGTCCATGCGCTTGCGCCGAAACCGTTGTCGCGAGATCATCTCCGCCAACTTCTTCAACTCGACCTCGTCGCCGCGTTCTGCCGCCAAACGCAATGCCGACAGCGCATCCGTGCGCCCCGTGACCGAAAACGCAATGCGCGCAGGCTGATCGGCCTCGATCACGATGCTTCGAATCGGCTGCAAGACCCCCCAGGCGGTCACCGCAACCTGAACCCGCATGGTGCGTGTGCGCCCCTGCCAGGCCACAGCGACGTTGCCAGCCAAGCTCGGTTCGGGCCACTCGGAAAAGCCGGCCATCTCGGGGGCCAGGTAGACGCGGGCGTCGTCGACCGGCAGTCCAAGCGGCCCGCGCAAGTTCACCGACAAGGCAAATGAGTAGGGATGCTCCAAGTCGGCATCCGGCGGCTCGTCGCCATAGTCGATCGACTCCGCAATCGGCTCAGGCGGCCTGTCGCGCACGACGTTGACGGGATCCACTGGCAGCTTCGACGCTGGCTGCCGATGCTCCGTGGACACGCCCTCGACGACGGGCGGCGGCACATCGTGATCCCGCAACCACCACCAACACAACACGCCGACCAGCAGCATCAGCGGCATCAGGACACGAACTAGGACTCGCGGGTGGTCGGACAACGGTGGGGTTCCTGCAGGGACGCTCGTGGGGCTCAGCTTGTGATTCTTCCTCGCCGATGCGACTCTACAATACTTTGATGCAGACGACTCCCCCCCTGCGAACACGGATCAAGCCACTGGTTTTGGTGGGCTTGCCAATCGGGTTCGCCCGACTGCTGGCGGAGTTCGTCGCGCCCGAAATCGCGATGTTGTTTGGCGTCTACTACTTGATCCCGGTCGTCATCCTGATCCTGGGCGCCAAGGATGCCTGGGGACCGGTGCGCTGGACGCTGGTTCCACTGTCGATGGCAGCGATGTGCCTGATCGTCTGGGGCATCCCCAATACGATCGCCTACACCAGCGGCCAATTTCTCGAGTGGAACCACGGCCGCTTCTACTTCGAAGGCTGGGAAAGCGACCAGAGCCGAGCCGCTCCGATCGCCAACACGACGCTCGGAAAGATTGGTTGGGGCGCCTCACAGGGTGTATTGACCAGCCTTGTTGGCACGATCTGGTGCACGCTTTGGGGCACTTTGCTGATCTGGATGCCGGCGCGGCTGCGTCACCGTCCATGAGCCAAGACAACCAGACCGAACGGCAACGAACGTTCCTCGCGTGGCTCGACCAACAAGAGCTACCGCGCACCTCGCTGTACGACTGCCCCTACTTGCCGGATCGCTTAGCTCTGCAGTATGGGTTCGCAACCGAAGCACTCGACGCGGACCTATACCACGCGTTGATGGAACGTGGCTTCCGCCGGTCGGGGCAGATCTTCTACAGCATGGACTGCCCGAGTTGCCACGCGTGTGTCCCGTTGCGCGTGCCCGTCGCCACCTTTCGCCGCAGCAAGAGCCAACGGCGCACCGCCCGCAACAACCAGGATGTGCGCGTCGAGTTTGCCGCGCCGCAGTTTCGCACCGAGAGTTACGAACTCTACTGCCGCTACTTGCGCCACCAACATCCCGACACGCCACAGGACGAAAGCGAAACCAGCTTCCGTGACATGTTGTATGGCGAGGTTGTGGACTCACTCGAAGCGCGCTACTTCGTCGGCGAGCAACTAATCGGCGTCAGCCTGCTCGACATCACGCCGCAGTCACTGTCCGCGGTCTACCACTTCTTCGAGCCCGAGCTGCGCGAACGACGCATCGGCGTGTTTTCGGTGCTCGCCGAAATCGAGCATGCGCGGCAGCTGCAGATCCCCCACTACCACCTCGGATTCTGGGTCAAGAACGCCAAAACGATGGATTACAAGTCTGACTACGGCCCAAACGAGGTGCTCATTTCTGGCTTCTGGCAGGCCTTCGAAAAAGCGCAAGACGACGATGACAGCGGCGGTTCCTGATTACGCGCAATACCGGCGCCGAGCGAGCTAAACCCGGCTGGGCCACCAACCGAAACGATGCCTGGGAACTCACCTTGGCACCACGACACAATTTACTCGCTCACCTCGGCCGCGCGATCGCCATCGCTGCCGTACTCACCTACGCGCCAGCACCCGCGCAGACACCGCATCCGGCCCCAGCCGGCGAGAGCCAAGGAGAGCGAGAGCAGCTGGAGCGCATCGTCTTCCGCGCGTTCCCCGAAGCCGACGCCTACCGTGGCATCCACCGCGACGTCACCCAATCGCAGCGTCTAAAAATTGAACAGCGACTGCCGTTCAAGGTGCACTTCACCGAACTTGGCCGGCACCGCCTATTGGTCGCGTTCCGTGGTCGCCGGCCGGTTGGACTCGTCTATTGCCGCACCGAGGAGGCCGAGTGGGGCCTCACCAAGGTCGCGTGGCACCTGACGCTCGATCAACGCGTCGTCGGGTTCAAATTCTTGCGCGGCCGCAACCGCCACATCAAGTCACTCGAACGCAGCAAGATGGCGACGGACCTCGGTGGCACCGACTCGCTGCAGGTAGCCAAGCTGCTCGCGGCACACGACAAGAAGGACCACAAACGGCGCGACAAGAGTCTGGTCTCGATCGAGCGCACGACGTTGCGTTCCGCAGCCAAAGCGCTGGCGATCCTTGAGACCGTCTGGGCCGATCAGATCGAGACGCTCAGTGACCAGGCCAACGGTTTTGACTTGTTCCCGACCGCTGTGCGCTTCACGCGTCGCACCACGACTTGGCCGCTCAAGCAAGAGGGCCACGAGCAAGATGTGCACGTCAAGGTGCTCTACGCATATGACAGCGACAACATGTTCCTCGGCTGCGTCGTCTGGACGACGGGTGACGACGGGGTCGAACAGAACTCGCTGCGCTGGGCCATCGACCGGAACATGTATATCCTGGCCACGCAACCAACCGAGAATCGACGCGACGTCTCGCTGCGCAAGGCATGCAGCCAACTGAAGGGCCGCAAGCTGAGCGCCCCGCCAACGCCGGACAAACCGCTGTCCGCGCTCGCAGCGATGCTGGGCACTCTCGTACCGGACCTTGAGAAGGGGAGACGGCGATGAATCTCAAGATGCATACCGGTCGCCTGCTGGCGATCTGCACGGTCACCGGTTTCTTGATTGGCGGCGGGCTGGTCGTTGGCTATCGCCACGTCGACCAACAGGCCTACGAACTCGGAGCGCAATCCGTCGCGATTCAGGAGTTCAAACACCTGAAGACGGAGGTCAAGACCTACGTGCACCTGACGGACAAGGTGCTCGTCAACGATGAGGTTGGTCTTCAAAACAGCACCGTCGAATGGTCGGACCGAATCATTGAGAGCACCGAAAAGCTCGCGGGTACGGCGCTGGCTGGTGACAGGGAAAGCGACATCCAGGCACTCGGGTCCGAGATTGCATCGGTCCAGGCGCTAATCCAAGAAGGCGCGCACTACCAAGGCGCGGGCCGGGCCAGCAAGCTGCATAGCCTCGCCAAACGTGCCGATGTCATCATCGAATCGATCATCACGCGCATCGAAGGTCTGAGCAACCAACTGCAGCGGCGCTCGTTCAACCACGAGGAAGACCTCGCCGCGCAACGAACGCGACTGATGATTGCAACGTGGATCGGCGCCACCGTCTACGCGGTCATCGTATTGATGTCATGGTTCTGGTCGGTGCAAACGATCGTGCGGCCAATTGAGCGCCTCAGCGACGCCGCCGAACGCGCCAAGCTCGACAACGAATCGTTCGTGGTCGACGAGAGCGGGCCGGATGAAGTCCGGCGACTGACCCACAACATCTCTGCGTTCGTGCGAACCCGTGCCGACTTCCTGGCGACCATGTCGCACGAACTTCGCACGCCACTGAACGGCATCATCAACATGAACGAGTTGATGATGGGCACCAAGCTCGACCCCGAGCAGCACGACCTTGCCCGGTCCGCACGCAGTGCAGGGGAAGCGTTGCTCTCGATCATCAACGACATCCTCGACTTCTCGAAGATCCAGGCCAAGAAGCTGACCCTTGAGACCGCAGCGTTCGGCCTGCGCAGGCTGGTCGATGCCGCCACCGAGATCGTTGCAACTACCAGAACCATGACATCAATA
>CAXBFC010000369.1:0-8621 GCA_963974725.1 uncultured bacterium
GAGGTGATCGTCGGCAAACTGCACGACTACTTCGTCGTCGACATGTTGCAAGGTGGCGCTGGCACGTCGACCAACATGAATGCCAACGAGGTGCTCGCCAACCGTGCGCTGGAACTGCTTGGTCACGAAAAAGGCGACTACGAAAAGCTGCACCCGAACAACCACGTCAACTGTTCGCAGTCGACCAACGACGTCTACCCGACGGCGTTGAAGCTTGGCATGATTCTCAGCAGCCAGCGCTTGATCGAGGTGGTTGCGGAGTTGATTTCGGCGTTCGAAATCAAGTCCGATGAGTTCGCGAAGGTCTACAAGATGGGTCGCACCCAGTTGCAGGACGCGGTGCCGATGACGCTTGGTCAGGAGTTTGGCGCGTTTGCGACCAGCCTGCGCCAAGAGCTTGCCGCGCTGCATCGCACCCGCGGCGAATTGCTGACCTTCAACATCGGAGGAACAGCGATTGGTACCAGACTCAATGCTCCGAAGGGCTACCCCGAACGCGCGATTGTACGTCTGCGCGAAATCACTGGCCTGGATGTCGTGCTAGCGAAGGACCTGATCGAGGCCACGCAGGATACTCAGGCCTTCGTGATGTTCTCCTCGTCACTGAAGAGTCTCGCCATCAAGCTGTCGAAGATCTGCAACGACCTCCGGTTGCTGTCCTCGGGTCCGCGCGCTGGTCTCGGCGAAATCCAATTGCCGCCGCGCCAGCCTGGTTCGTCGATCATGCCTGGCAAGGTCAACCCGGTGATTCCCGAGGTTGTCAATCAAGTGGCCTACCGCGTCATCGGCAACGACGTGACCGTGACGATGGCGGCCGAAGCGGGCCAACTGCAACTCAACGTCATGGAGCCGGTCATCGCAGCCAGCGTGCTCGAGTCGTTGAAGATCCTGGCCAACGCTGTGCACACGCTGCGTCACAACTGTGTCGAAGGCATCGTCGCCAACGTCGAACAGTGTCGCATGTTCGTGGAGAACAGTGTCGGGTTGGTGACGGCGCTGGTGCCGGTGCTCGGCTACCAGAAGTCGACCGAGGTTGCGGCCGAAGCGCTCGCTAGCGGCAAGAGCCTCGCCGATGTGCTGCGCGATCGCGGCTTGTATACCGACAAGATCGCAGCAGCGCTGTCACCGGAGCGGATGGCGAACCCCGACTAGACCAGACAGGCTTAGGCTAGAGGCCATACACGGCGGAGTCGCCGAGTAGCTCTTCAATCCGCAGCAGTTGGTTGTACTTCGCAACGCGGTCGCTGCGGCACGGTGCGCCGGTCTTGATCTGGCCAGTGCCACAGGCGACGGCGAGGTCGGCGATCGTCGCGTCTTCGGTTTCACCCGAGCGGTGCGACATGACCGACGTGAAGCCGTGCTCGTGCGCCATTGCGATGGCATCGAGCGTTTCGGTCAGCGTGCCGATCTGGTTGACCTTGATCAGGATCGAGTTGGCGGAGCCTTCTTCGATGCCGCGTGCTAGACGATCGGTGTTGGTGACGAAAAGATCGTCGCCGACCAGCTGCACGTCTTGACCGATCTCGGCGGTCAGCTTGTTCCAGCCATCCCAATCGTCCTCGGCCATGCCGTCTTCGATCGAGTAGATCGGGAACTGGCTACTCCAATCCTTGTAGAGCGCAACCATGCCGGCCGAGTCGAAGGTCTTGCCTTCGCCAGCAAACGTGTACTTGCCGTCCTTGTAGATCTCAGTGGCCGCGGCATCGAGTGCCAGTTGCACATCGTCGCCTGGCTTGTAGCCGGCTTTCTTGATCGCCGTCATGATGATTTCAAATGCGGCGACGTTGCTTTCGAGGTTCGGCGCAAAGCCACCTTCGTCGCCAACCGCCGTCATCATCTTCTTGGCCTTCAACTCGCCCTTCAGCGCGTGGAAGATCTCGACGCCCATGCGCAGGCCTTCGGAGAATGACTCCGCGCCGATCGGCATCACCATGAACTCTTGGAAGTCGACGTTGTTGTCGGCGTGCATGCCACCGTTGAGGATGTTCATCATCGGCACTGGCAAGCGGCGCGCTTGCACGCCACCGACGTAGCGGAACAACGGCAAGCCATACTCTTGCGCCGATGCCTTGGCGATCGCAAGCGATGCGCCGAGGATCGCGTTGGCGCCGAGTTCGGCCTTGTTGGGCGTGCCGTCGACTTCACACAGGATCGCGTCGCACAAGTACTGTTCGTCGGCGGGTTGGCCGGTCAGTGCTTCAGCGATCTTGGTGTTGACGTTTTGCACCGCCTTGCTGACGCCCTTGCCGAGGTAGCGCTTGTCGTCGCCATCACGCATCTCGACGGCTTCGTGGGCACCGGTGCTGGCACCCGACGGCACGATCGCGCGCCCGGTGGCACCAGACTCGAGCTGGACTTCGACTTCGACAGTTGGGTTGCCGCGCGAGTCGAGGACTTCGCGACCTTGGACGTGGACGATAGTGGTCATATGAGGAATGGGATAACGGGCGGGGCCTTTGCGTGGCAAGGGTTGCTTGCCCGGATGTGATAAGCGGTGTGACAAGCGGATGCGATCAGACCCAGCTGTTGGTTAGCAGTTCGCCCATGCCGCCGGCGCCGGGCACGATGTATTGCACATCATTGAGGCCGCGCTCTTCTTTCGGAAACTGCCCGGGAACGGCCGCCAGGGCCCGTTCGGTGGACAGGCCGCGGTCTAGGCGGCCGGCGTAGAGGCGCACACCGGGATGGGTTTGGCTGACCTTTTGCACGGCTTCGGGGGTGACCATCAAGTGGGCGGCGGCGATCGCGTGTGGTGTGCCACCCAGTTCTCGGTAGACCTCGACCGCGCGGCAGACCGTGCCGCCGGTGGCGCCCATCGGATCGGGTAGCAGCACCACGGCGTTGTCGACCGGGCCGCCGATCTTGGAGCCGTCGAGTCGCACGCCGCGAACCTTGCCGTTGGCATCCACTTCGCGCGACATGTTGATCACATCGAGGCGCACGTTCTCCGGCGGTAGCACCTGGATCGCTGCTTCGTAACACGCTTGCGCGGGCAACATGCCGGCGCGAATCACCGAGCAGATAACCAGCTTGGTGTCGCGGCCAAGCATCGAGCCTTCGACAAACGCGCGCGGTTCTTGCGCCGTCATGCGAGTGGGCACGCGTTGCGCGGTGCGCGGAAACTCCGCTGCCAGGATCTCGTGCAGCAACCGTTGATAGGCCGTGCGTACGAGATTGGGGATTTCGGCGGTGCCGGTAGTGGGGCTACCGATGCGCACAAGCAACGTCGACAAGAACGCGTCGTCAAGCAAGCGAATGTTCGATCCGTAGTGATGCGTCAGCAAGTCGACCATGACAGCGACGATACTGCGCTGCGGCACGGGCTTGGCATGTGTCTTGACGACTTCGTGATCTGGTCTGGGATGCTCGGTGTTGGGAGGTGACGAACGGTCCCCGAAAAACCTAGCCACAAGCGTTAGGCTGGCGATCCATGCTCGCCCCAATGCTCGCAACTCTGGCCATCACTCTGTGCGCTCCGCAGGGCAGCCAAGCCGACGCTCCGGTGGGATTGACGGTCGTGATGGTGGATGTCGGGCAAGGTGACGGCTTGGTCGTGCGTGCTCCGGACGGCCAAATACACGCGTTCGATGCCGGTCCCGAGGGGCAGGGCGTCGCGTCGATGGTGCCGATGATCAATTCCTTGCAGCCGACTGGTTATGGCTTCACGGTGTTGTCGCACTTTCACACCGATCATCAAGGTGGACTGGACGACCTGTTGAGCACGTTCCCGTTCCAGGTGGCTTTGGATCGCGGCGATGCCAATCGTGCCTCGAACAACAGCATCAACAGCTACTTGGCGGCGGCGGGGTCGCGACGGCAATTGGTGTCGGTTGGGGCGACCTACCAGCTCGGCGGGGGCGCGTCGATGACGTGCATTTGTGCCAACGGCTCGATCATGGGCGGAGCTTTCGTCAACCCGGCGCAAGCGCAAGAAGAGAATGCCCGTTCGGTGGTGATGCGGCTCGACTACGGCGACTTCTCGATGTGGATCGGCGGCGACTTGACCGGCGGTGGCAACAGCACAGCGGACATCGAGAGCCCGGCATCGCTAGCCTGCGGCGACGTCGATGTCTACAAGCTCAACCATCACGGTTCGAACACGTCGACGAGTATCAACCTGATCGCACGCCTCGATCCGGAACTGGCGGTGGTCAGTTGTGGTTCGGGTAATGGCTTTGGCCATCCGACTACCACGATCACCAATCGCATCAACCAGGCTGTTGCGTCGCGCGCGCTGCTATCGACGACGACTGGCAGTCGCAATACGATTGGCTTTGGCGTCACCGGGAATCTGCGGATCGATACCGATGGCTATCGCTATCGGGCAACCGCCGAGAGCGGCGACTTTCTCGACTTCTACTGCGACGAAGTGGTGCCCGAACCGATCGCGGTCGGGGAGATCCGCATCAGCGAAGTGCATCGCAACCCGAGTGTCGTGTCCGACACCAACGGCGAGTATGTCGAGGTCGTCAACGTCGGCGTCAAGCCGCTCGCTTTGTCGGGTATCAGCCTCAGTGACAACGGTGGCAGCGTGACGTTGGCCAGCAACTACATGCTGGTTCCGGGTCGGCCGATGCTGTTCCAGCTCGACGGTGCGGCGAGTCGCAACGGTGGTCAGCCACTCGGTGCAACGTTGCCATACAGCTCGCTGCAGTTTGCCAACACGACGGACTCAGTGGTGTTGCAGCAGGGTAGCACGACGGTCGATTCGCTGAGCTATTCCAGTGGCTTCCCTGGCGGCAACGGCGTCGCGGCCGAACGCATCGACTTGTTGGCGCCGCACAACTCAGGTGGTTGGAACTACGCCCCGGCCGTGCCGACGTTCGGTAGTGGTGACCAGGGCACGCCGGGTGTGCAGAACGCGGCGGATGCGACCGACCATCCGGTGCAGGTTGGTGTCACCGTGCGGTCCGATCGGTTCACGTTGCACGGCACGGCGCTCGATCATGGTGGTAGCTACTTCAGCGTGATCGGTTTGTCGTATGGCGCCAACGTTGGCTTCCCGTTTGGCGGCGCGCAGATCCCGATCGACGCCGACCCGCTGTTCGCAGCGACCCTTGGCGTCGGCGGATTGCTCGCGTTGATGCCGGCTGATGGCTATCGCTCGGTGGACGTGCTGATCCCGCAGCCGAACCCGATTCCGGGCATTCCGGTGTTTGCGGCGCACATCATGCTCGACATCAACCTGCTGGTGCCAGGGGTTTCGCCGGCGGTGAGGTTCGTGCTGCCGTAGGGGTGTGTGGGGGGCTCGTGAAAACGGCACGTGCCGAAGCGGCCGATCGCCGGTATCTTCCCCGGCCTGTGACCAAGCCAGCCCCACCGTTTCGCGTTCTGTTTTCGAACCAGGACATCCTGCGTCGCAGCCACGAACTTGTGCGCGAACTGCAGGCGTCGCTCGGGGACGAACCGCCGTGCCTGGTGCAAGTCATTCATGGTGCCCGGCCGTTCGCGCGTGTGGTCCAGACAGGCTTGCCAGGTGACTTGCCGATGCATGAAGTGCGCGCCAAGTCCTACAATGGCACCGAGAGCACTGGCGACGTGACGATTGCGATGCTGGGCGAACTCGATGGCGCGGTGGTTGAAGGTCGCGACGTAGTGTTGCTCGAGGACATCGTCGACACCGGCCGCACGATTGCTGCGTTGCGCGAGCACTTCGGCGAGCTGGGTGCGCGCAGTGTCCGCGTCGCCTCGTTGCTCAGCAAGCCGTCGCGCCGGGTGGTCGATGTGGACGTGGAATACATCGGGTTCGAGATTCCTGATGAGTTCGTGATCGGGTTCGGCATGGACCTCGACGAACGCTATCGCGAGCTGCCGGACGTGGTCATCTACGACGCTGAGATCGAGCGCGCGCACCAGAGCGTCAACGCGTAGGCGGTGCGTTCGGAGTCTTGGCGCTGCTGGTGCGCGAGGAAGTGTTTTTTTGTCCTGGCACCGTACGCACTTTCTCGACGATTTGTTTTGCTAGTTCTAGCACGCTGTGGGGGGCTGAGCCTTCGGCTTTGTTGTTGACGACGACGGTCATTGGTACGTTTAGATTGAGTGCCTTGGTTGCAAGGGCTGCGATTTCGTGGCGGCTGGTGGGGTCGGCGTCGACGATCTTGTCGAACGGTTGGTAGTGCTCCTTGGCTGCTTCGTAGGTGAGGCCGGAGTGCAGCATCCAACGAACGGCGATCGGGCCGGCGGTGGCTTGGGTGAACGGTGCGAGTTCGAGTTGCCGGGCGATGCTTGGCATGCGCGGATGTATGGCGTAGCAGTGTCGAGCACCGGCGGATGTGATCGCGTCGACGTAGCGCTCCGTCATCAGGGCGGTGTCACGTAGTTCGACCGCGTAGTGCACGCCGTTTGGCAGTTTGTCGAAGAACTGGTGTAGCGCGTCGGCGAACGCGTCCGGGTTCTTGGTGATGCGCGCGCCCTGCGGCGGGAACTGGAACAGCAAGGGGCCGAGCTTGTCGCCGAGGCCTTCGAAGGCCGGGGTCAGCACGTCGTCGATGGTGCTGTCGAGGTTCAGGTAGCGAGGGTTCTTGCCGGGTTTGCCGCGCACGGTGGGCGACGTGATCTCGCCCCAGGCCTTGACCAGGAAGCGGAACGATGGCGGAACTTGTCGCGCGTAGTCGACGAAGTCCTGTTTGGCGATCGGCGCGTAGAAGGTGCGGTCGACGCCAACCGATCCGAGCAGCGGATGCTGGGAGTAGGCGCCGAGCCCGCGCCGCGAGAGCAGCTTCGGTGGCGCGTCGTCGGCGTAGACGAGGCCGCGCCAGCCAGGGAACGCCCACGAGGACGTGCCCATGCGCAGCTGTTTGGGCATGGCCGCGGCGAGCTCGGCGACACCTTTGGCCACGGCGCATGGCGCCACCGTAGCCTCCGGTTTTGGTGCTTGGGGCTTCGGTAGCTGTTCGTCGTCGAGCGGGCCGAATAGCCCGCCTTGGCTCGGGCCGGTGGCCACGGCGTGGTTGCTGGCGCCGTTAGACGCCGAGTTCCTTTAGTAGGCCGGGGGCGGGTTGCACCGCTTCCAAGACCCACAAGACGTAGCGGAAGTCGCAGACGACATTGCGTGAACGTTCCTTGTTCCAGCCGAAGTCGCCGGCGACGTTTTCGAAGACGCGGTCGAAGTTCAGGCCGATCAGTTCGCCGCGGCCGTTGATGACCGGTGAGCCGGAGTTGCCACCGGTGGTGTCGCCGTCCGTCAGGAAACAAACGGGCACGTCGCCGAGTGCCGGCACGAACCAGCGGCTTTGGTCGCGCGTTTTGGCCGCTTCGAGCAGGGCCTTCGGGTTGGCGAACGGGGTCTTGCCGTTCTCCTTCTGCAGCAGGCCAGCGACGGTCGTCTGCGGCTTGTAGTGCACGCCGTCGCGCGGCTCGTAGCTCCTGACCGACGCGATCGAGACGCGCAGGGTGCTGTTGGCGTCCGGGTAGAACGACTTGCCGCGGAAGGCTTCTTGCGCGGCGATCCAGCGGCGGCCGATGTCGAGCTTGCGGCCGTCGCGGGTGCGGCGGCGGTTGAGCCAGCTCTGGTATTCCTTGTTGATGCCGCGGGCGAGCACGATCAGCGGGTCGTCACTGCTTTCGACGGCACGCTTGCCACCGGCAAACAGTTCGCGGCGCTTCTCGCCGTCGAGCATCTGGGTCGTCGCGAAGATCGTATCGATCACAGCCTGGCCGCCATCGGCCGTCAGGTGCTCGGTGCCAGCGAGGCGTTGTTGCGCCGAGATGTTGGCCCACTCCGTCATCAAGGTGGTCAGCATCGGGCGTTGGATCAGGTCGAAGTCGGCGGCCGGGCCGTCACTGCCGATCATGTCCAGGCCGCGAGCGCTGATGTCGCCACCGCGCGAGACCGCGTTGCAGCCTTGCATCAGGATGTCGAACAGCGTGATGTGGTCGCGCAGAACCGCCACGAACCACATGTTGGTGTCCTTCTCGATCTCGTTGGCTTCCTGCTCGGCGTCGGCAAGCATTTCCTTGAGCAGGCCGGCGTTGTCCGCGCTGTGCGCGGCAAGTTGGGCTTCTTCGCGCAGTTTGCGAGCGACCACGGCGTTGTTCTTCAGGCCGAAGATCATGCCGGATGCATTTTTCTGCACGTTGGCGAGTGACTTGATCTCACTGACCAACTCGAGGGCGCGCTCTTCGCTCTCTTCGGATGCGTGTTGCAGCGTTTCGATGGCCTTGGTCAGCACGCGCAGGCGCGCCGGGAAGACGTAGCCTTCTTGGCTGGCGACGCCACGGCTGGTCTTGTAGCGCTGCGTGCTGCCGGGGTAGCCCATGATGATCGCGATGTCGTTCTCCTTGATCGGCTGCGTCGCCGTCTTCAGGAAGTGATCCGGTTGGAACGGCACGTTGTCGTCGCTGTGATCTTGCACGCTGCCGTCTTTGCCGACGTAGGCGCGGAAGAACGTGAAGTCGCCGGTGTGGCGCGGCCATTCCCAGTTGTCGATGTCGCCACCAAACTCACCGATCGCGCGCGGCGGCGCGTAGACCAGGCGCACGTCGCGGATCTGGGTGCGGTAGTAGAGGTGGTATTCCTTGCCTTCGAGGAACGACGCGATCGAGCACTTGGTGTTTTCCTCGGAGCGTTCGCCTTCGGACACGAGCTTGGCGATGATCTGCTGCGTGACGCGCCAGCGGTC
>CAXBFC010000370.1:0-8595 GCA_963974725.1 uncultured bacterium
CCTCGTCCGGCAGTTCGGCGCTGGCGTTGACGAGTTCTTCCAGCCACCAGTTGGTGCTGTTGTAGAGACAGGTCACTTCCCCGCACTCGACACTGGCATCAAACGTATCGAGCAAGTCGGTCGTCTTGTGTTGGCCGGCGGGCGGCACCGCCCACACGTCCTTGTCGCCAACCATCGCCTTCTTCACTCCGCGGTGCGCCGGGCAGTTGTAGGTACCGAGCGGCGTGACCACCTGGCGCAGCATCTGCATGTGGCAGACCTTTGGCTGCTTCATGTAGTCGCCCCACGTGCCATTCATCAGCACCCGCAAGTTGGTGCTCGCCAGCACCCGGAAGTCCTCGCGGACCGAGGCGCGCGCTTCTTCGAGGTTGGCCTGGATGCGGGCGACGACGGCCTGCAGCTCGGCTTCCGACTTGGCCGGGTCCATGACCTCGGCACCGTCTTCTTGCCGCTCGAGGAACGGCTTGAAGGAGATGTAGTCGAACATCGCATCGGAGGCGCGCTTACTCGCGGTGACCATCTCGTGGATGTTCTCGACGATCTTGACTTCGCCGCGGCTGCCGCCGACCCACGTGATGACGAACGAGAACCCCATCTGCAAGTCGGGATTCGCCGCCTTGATCTTCGGGACCCAACTGCAGATCTCGTCGAGCGTCAGCGACTTCTTCGACGGATGGTGCATGCGCCGGAACACGTCGTTGCTGCCCGAGTCGAGCGACAGGCGCACCCAGTCGCCCTTGGTGAAGTGCTCGGCGGCTTGCAGGATGCGATCGCCGCGGCTGCCATTGGTTACCACGGACACCGACAGGTCGAGCTTCTTCAAGAACGCGACGAAGTCGACAAATCCGGGGTAGAGCGTCGGCTCGCCACCACCGATCAGGATGACGCTGCGCAAGCCACGCTCCGCCATGCGTTCGATCGACGCGCGCAATTGTTGGTCCTCGTGCTTTTCCTTGCTGTTGAGAATGTCCCAGTCGATGCAGTGATCGCACGCGTAGTTGCAAGCTGTCGTCAAGTCGAGGTTGATCGACAGCGGGGCGAGGTCCGGCATCTCCGGCAACTGCTTGCCGTCCGCTTGCGCCTTGCGCAGCGCGCGCTGCCATTTGACGTAATCGACGACCTTCGGCCACATGCTCGGCTGCTGCAACTTGCCAGCGAAGTCATGAACGCGTTCGACCTGCCGGCTCGCTTGCGAGCCCGCTTGTTGGTCCACACCGCGCTCAGAGTTTGGCGAGCACGCCGGCGTAGAGCCGGATCCGGAGGGCGATTCTGTCGAGGGCGTTGGTTCGTTCACGTTGGTTCGCTCGTAGGTTGGCGAGAAAATCATACACGAGCAGGTGCAGCGGATCCTGAACGTTCACAGACCGACCGTCTTCGCTGGCGAACGAGATCGCGTAGTTTTCGCCAAGCTGCCGGTCAACACGCGCGCCGTTGACGGCGAACCACGCTGGCCGCGGCTGCTGTGGACAACATTGCAGGTGCAGTGCCACGGCTACGTTACCGGTGCCACCGACGACTTCAAATCGCACCACGTTGGCGCTGGCGTCCGGGGCTGAGTTGCTTTGCACAACGGAGCGCAATGCCGCATCCGCCGGCAGCGGAACCACGGCTTGCAGCAAACTGAGCACATGAGACAGCGAATCCTCGATCATGACGCGACCCGGATGCGCGGGCGACAGGCGCATGGTCAACGAACGCACCGGCTGTTCGCGCAGCCCGGGGTGTAGCGCATCGAGCGCCTGCAGCGCGTAGGGCCACTGGCAGTTCTCCGCCAGCAGCAGGCCCGCCTGACGGAAGGCCTCGACGCGCTGCAACCCGAGCGCCGCGTCCGCAGCTTGCACGAATGGCTTCTCGCACAAGCAGGCCACTCCGGCCGACAAGGCCGCGTCGAGCCCGGCCAGATGCCCTTCGACCGGACAGGCGACGACCAACGCATCCACGGTCTTGGCGAGTTCGACGGCGTTGTCGTAGGCCGAAACGTCGTGGCCCAATTGTTTCGAGATCTCTACGGCCGCATTACGGGTGCGCGTGTCGTCGCGTCCGGCGACCCCGGTGATCCGGGCCCCGGACTTCTCGAACCAGTTCGCCAGGAAGGGACCGAGACCCTGCCTCGTCCGACCAGCGCCAAGGATGCCTACCGCAGGAACGGTGCTATCGAACTTCACAGATGCCTCACTCGTGCCCAGCCAACTACCAAAACTATTTGAACTACCGCGTGACGATCGCCGACATCTTGGCCTCTGGCAGTCGCGTTGTCGTCGTTCCGGATTCCTTTTCGGCGCCGCCTGCAGCCGTTGGCCCGAAGCTTGCACTCGCAAGCATGGCCGTGGCTGCTTTTCTCAGATCCGCGCAACCAAGCCGCGCCCCTAAACAACAAAGACAACACTGGTTGGAAAATGCCGCGACCGAGTGCGTCACCTCGACGGTGAGCCGTACTAACAAGCATTGACGCAGCAGCATGGACCGACCCCCTTCCCTCGCTCCCCCTCGTGCTACTCATGTAGCCACCGCACCCCAAACATACACCGTCCTGCCTGCCCCGCAGGTGTCGACGGAACTTCGGGAAAGGAAGGGTTAGAAATGGCCGCCCGGCGCTACCGGGCGGCTATTTTTTTGCCGGCAGCGCGACCGGGCCACGTGCACACCAACCGACACAACCCGTCGGAGCGCCGACGATTGGCGGCGGCGGTGCGACAGTGTGACGATCTTCACACGCGAGGCGCTGGCTTCGCGAACAACAGCCCGCCAAGCTGGCCTTCATGGCCAACCGCACGCTCATCCTATTGCTCTTGCTGGCAACGTCCGTTGCGGCTCCAGCGATCGCGCAGCAATCCGAGGGGCCGCGATTGCTCACCAATCGCGAAACCGGCAAGCAGCTGCTGAAGCTGCCTAAGGAAGAGGATTCCTTCGGCTTCATCGTGTTTGGTGACCGCACCGGCGGCCCCGCCGAAGGCATCAAGGTGCTCGACCAAGCGGTCGTCGACACCAACCTGCTCGACCCGGACCTGGTCATGACGGTCGGCGACTTGATCAACGGCTACAACACGACCGAACCGTGGCTCGAGCAAGCAGAGGAGTTCAAAGCCTCGATGAGCAAGCTGCGCATGCCGTGGTTCCCGGTCGCAGGCAATCACGACATCTACTGGCGAGGCAAGGACAAGCCAGCGGGCGAACACGAGGGCAACTACGAGACCGTGTTTGGGCCACTCTGGTATGCCGTGCAGCACAAGAACTGTTGGTTCGTCGTGCTGTATTCCGACGAAGGCAATCCCGACACCGGCGAGAAGAACTTCCAAGACCCCGAATGCCAGCGCATCAGCCAAGAGCAGCTTGATTGGCTGACCGCGACCTTGAAGCAGGCGAGCGATGCGCAGCACGTGTTCGTGTTCCTCCACCATCCGCGCTGGTTGAAGGAATATGGCGACGATTGGCAGAAGGTGCACAGCCTGCTCGCGGCCACCGGCAACGTGCGCGCCGTGTTTGCCGGACACATCCATCACATGCGCTATGGCGGTGCCCCGGACGGCATTGAGTACTACACCGTCGCATCGGTCGGCGCGCACCTCGGGCTCGATGCGCCACAGGCTGGGTTCTTGCACCAATACCACGTCGTGACCGTGCGACCCGAAGGCATCAAAGTCGCCGCCGTCCCGGTCGGCACCGTGATTGACCCAAAGAGCATCCCCGACGCACTGGTCGACGATGTGCTGGCCATCCATCGGGGCCTACGCGTCACAACCAGTGAGGTCGTACCCGCGGGCAACGCCCCTTCGGTCGCCGTCGACGGCTCGGTCGACACCGTCGTCACGCTGAGCTGCTTCAACCCCGGGTCGCGCGCCATCGAACTCGAACTGATTCCGCAAGATGGCGCTCCATGGTCGTTCGGGCCCGACCACCAACACGTCATCGTCGCGCCCAACAGCAACGGCTACACGACGTTCTCGATGCGCCGCCCAGCGACGCAAGAACCGTTCTCGCTGCCGACGGTCGAAGTACGCTGCGACTACCTGGCCGTCGACCGCCGCGTCGCCATGCCATCTCGCCGGATCACGATCGATCTGCCGCCACCAACCAAACTCGGCAGCACCGAGCAAGCGCACAACGGCATCCTGGTGCTCGACGGCAAAGGCTGCCTGAAGATCACCGACCGACAGATCAAGCTGCCCGACGGTGCAATCACGCTGGAATGCTGGGTGCGCGGCGACAACTTCAGCGGCCGCCGCGGCCTCGTCACCAAGACCGAGATGAGCGACTACGGCTTGTTCTGCAGCGATGGCACCATCGACTTCTCGGTCTTGCTCGGCGATCGCTACGCATCGGCAAGCAGCACCGGCGCCGTATTGCGTCCGGGCACGTGGCACCACGTCGCTGGCGTTTTCGACGGGCAACAGGTGCGCGTCTACGTCGACGGCAAGGTGGTCGCGATGCAGGCCGGCAAGGGCCGCCGCCGCACCAACGAGCTGCCGCTGTTCATCGGCGCCGATACCGACAAGTTCGGCAAGCCAACCTCGCACTTCGCCGGCTCGATCGATGACGTGCGCCTGTCCAAGATCGCGCGCTACGTCGGCGACTCGTTCGAGCCACCCAAGAAGCACGCGCCCGATGACGACACCGTATTGCTGGTGCCGTGCGACCGCGACTTCGGCCCGTGGACCATCGACCGATCGAGCAACCACTCGCACCCGCGCCGCGTCGGCAGCGCGTATTGCACCGTGTCCGATCGCAAGTAGGGCGAACCTCACCGCCCCGCTGCTTGGGACTCGAACTTGCAGGAGCACGACCAATGAATCCCCTTCCCCGGGCGCAAACCACCAGTTTGCGGCACAAACGCCCGCTAGCGGCCCTGGTCGTCGCTGCCGCGTGTCTCCTCACGACTACACTGCTCACCCGCACCTTGTCCGCCCACGGCGGCCAATACCGCGGCCTGACCAGCGGCGGCAACAGCGCTACCCCGCAATTCCCGGGCGGTCAGGGCCTGGTGGCCGGTGGACCGTTGACCGGGGGTTCTGCCAACCTCGACGTCGCGAGTTGGCGCGTCTGGTGGGGACTCAACAGTGACCGTTACGTGCGTCCGGTCGGTGACAGCAAGGTCACCGACATCCAACGCAGCCAACGTGTGCTACCGAGCCTGAAGGCCGCGCTCGACGGCAGCGACAACCCGGACATCAACTCGGCGTGCCTGATTGCGTTGGGCAAGGCGGCGATACAACACCCGGAGTTTGACGTGCTCGAAGTGTTGCGCATCCGACTGAAGCGCTCCAACCTCGAAGTGCGCGAAGCAGCCGTGCTGGCGATGGGTTTGACCGGGCGCTCGGACGTGTTCGACGACCTCGACGCGATCCTGCGCAACACCAAAGCCGGACGCAAGCTGGTCGACCGCGACAAGGTCGAAGATCGCGCCCGCACGTTCGCCGCGTATGCGCTTGGCATGCTCGCCAACCGTTCGATGTCGACGGTACTGAAAACGCAGGTGCTCGACAGCTTCGTCGCGATGCTCGAGGACAAGTCGATCAAGGACCGCGATCTGCTGACCGCTGTGCTCAACGGCATGCGCTTGCTCGGCCCCATCAACGACAAGCGACTGCTGTGGCAGGCAACCGGCGCCATCGAGAAGCACCAAGGGCTGCGCATGCGCGACAAGGCCGCCGCGGTGCAGTCGCACGGGTTGACGGCGCTGGCGGCACTGCTCGGTCCAGGCGATAGCAGCGCCCACGAACGCGCCAAGGAACTGATGGTTGACGTGCTGATGAGCCGCAACCAGGAGGCGACGACCTACGTCTCGGCAATCATCGCACTCGGCGAAATTGCGAGCCCTGACGACAAGCCGCAGATGGACGCCCTGCTGCGGGCGGTGTCGCGCCCGAGCGATTCGTTGATGCCGAAGTTCGGCATGATCGCGTTCGGCAAGATCGGCGGCAAGGCGTGCCGCGACCAACTCGAACGGGCGTTCCAACGCGGCAAGCGCGACCTTCGCCCGTGGGCAGCCATCGGCCTCGGCTTGCTGGCGTATCACGAACAGGATGTGATCGCGGCAAAGCAGGGCAGTGGCACCGCGGCACGCAACGTCAAGGGAGCCCTCGCCGACTCGATCGGCAAGCTGCTGCACAAGGAGTTCAAGGGCGAGAAGAAGGAAATGCAGGCGGCGATCGCCATCGCGCTCGGCCTGGCCAACTACAAGGTTGCCGCACCAGACCTGCGCAAGCTCGCGACCAAGTACATCAGCAATGAACAGCTGGCCGGCCCGCTGTTTCTCGGCCTGGCGATGATGGAGGACACGGCGTCGATCCCGTTGGTGCTCGACGGCATGCAACGCATCGACCGTTCGATTCTGTTCGGGCAATCGGCGTTGGCCCTATCGCGCTTCGGCCGCCTCAATGCCTCCGCAAGGGCGGTCGGCACTCTGCAAGCGATGACGCGCATCCACCCGATGTATCTACGGGAGCTCGCCGCCGCCGCGCAAGCGATCAGTCACCTTCGCAATCCACAGGACATCAAGAGCCTCGCGGCGATCGTCGGCGACACCAAACTTGCGAAGCGCGACATCTGGCAAGTTGCGTTCGCCGCGGCAGCGCTCGGCTCGGTCGCCGACCGCGACCCGATCGGCTTTGGTGCCCGCATCGCCCACGGCATGAACTACACCGCCCGCGTGCAGACGATCAGCAACGGCCAGAACGGCATCCTCGACATCTTCTAATTCAACGTGGCCGCGCTCGCGAGAACCGGTAGCGCGCAACGCATCGCCGACCGAGTGGCGTCCAGCCCCCGCGATCGCGATTTTTGTAGATGCGGCGGGCACACCCGCCAACCGACGCCGTAGAAGGCAGCCGCTTCCCACCATGCGCACTCGCCTTCTCGTCGTCTCGTTCGTCGCCATCGCGATCTCCTCTTGCACCCTGTTCCGCGGCGAACCCGATCCGCGCTGGAGCGACTACCGCTCCTGGACTTCGGTCGTGCGCGGCTTGCACGGAGACCCCTCGGAATCGCTCGATGGTGTGCACGAAGGCGAAAACGGCTACCGCAACGTGTTCGTCAACGCGGTCGGCAAGGACATGCTGCTCGGCGACGGCCCCTACTCGTACCCCGTCGGCACAGTCATCGTGAAGGAGCAGTACAGCACCGAGAGTTCGTGGCAAGCGGACCAAGCCCCTGCCGTGACGGTCATGCTGAAGGTTGCCGAAGGGCCTAGCGCCGACACCTGGAACTGGGCGATGGGCAGCAACGGCGCCGGTCCGAACGGGTTCTGCTCGAAGTGCCACGACAACGTTGAGGACGACGATTTTGTATACACGAACGGCGCGTTCCTCGGCGGCGACGACGAAAACTAGAAATCGGGTCGCCGGGCTGTGAACTTTACTTGGCTGCCGTCAGATTGACGACGATGGTTCCACCGGCTTCGACCTCAAACGGCTTGCTGAGCGTCTGGCCGATGTTGTCCAGGCTCACGGCGTGGAACCCGGCGGCAACCTTGGGAATGACGAACCGACCTTGCCGATCCGTCGGGATCCACGTGTGCATCGTCGCCCAACCTTCGGCGACATCCGTGGCGTAGTCCCCGAGCAGAACGCTGACGCCAGCAAGCGGCTTGCCCTTCGAGTCCAACACCTGCCCCTTGACCACGCCGGGCGACGGGAACTCGGCTTGAAGCGACGTCAGCCGCCCGGCCTGCAAGCGAAAGGGGTCACCAACCCCGGCACTGCCGACATAGATCCGGCAGTCATCTTCGGTCGCCCGCACACTGGGGAATTGTACCGTGCCATCGCGGCGACTCGTCGCGAAAGCCAGCGTCCGCCACCTGCCTTCCTGTTGGATCTGCAGTTGTGCGGCCACCAACGGCATCGGAACTCCACCCGAGTCGACGAGCGTTGCCTCGACCCGCGCAGCGCGCTCGGCGACCAATTGCAGCTCCCCTCCCGCACCCGCCACTGCTTCCCAACGCCCACTGAGACCAGTGTACTTGCGCTGGTTGAGCACGTAGCTGGACCTCGCGAGGCTCAACTCGAATCTGTCGCCCTTCGCCAACGCCGTAGCCATTGAGAACCGCCCGAGCTCATCCGTAACGACCCGTAAGGAGCCACTAGACAACGGATGAGACAGCAGTTCCTGACCAGCCAGTGGCTTGCCATTGGTGTCGACCAGAGTGCCCTTGACGACGACGCCGCCATACTCGGATGCAACGAAGTGCAGAGTCGGGTTGCGGTCCCCCATCTTGGTAGAGATTCGCCCCGGCCCGAACGCGAACGTCGGATGCCGCAACGAAACGGTCCATTGTGCATCCGGCAGGCCACGAAGCTGCAGCGAACCATCGGCACCTAGCGGCATACGCTGCAGATCCGAGGGAATCGCGAAGTCCTTGCCGCGGTTCGCATAGATCGAAACCTGTGTCGCTGCGAGCGCGTCCTTGGTCAGGCCTTCGGTCGTGATCTCCAACTGGGTTCCTTTGCCACGCCCCAAGGTGACCTCGAACTCCGCATCCTTGCTGGTCGTCAGCCAGTACAGCTTCAACGCGTAGCCAGGCTTCCATATCCGGAAGGTGCTGAGGCCAATCGGCACGCCAGCAAGTTCGAATCGGCCATCGGCATCCGTGCGCGTCTCCGC
>CAXBFC010000371.1:0-8594 GCA_963974725.1 uncultured bacterium
CAACACGTCGTGCGTGCGCAGGTATCCGGCGCCGTGACGAGCCGCCCACAACTCGGCGGCTAGCGTTCCAGGTCCGCGATGCGCCACGGTGCTTCCGGTCACTTCGCCGAGGAACGACTTGCGCGACACCGAGACCAGCATCGGCCCCGCATCCTTGGTCAAGTCCGCCAAGTGGTGCAGCACCGTCAAGCTCGGGCCGGCGTCGGTGCCGAGAAAGAACCCCATGCCAGGATCGAACACGATGCGATCCGGCGTGACGCCAACGGCAGCAAAGGCCGCGCGACGCTCGCGGAAGAACGCGCGCAACTCATCAAGCAAGCCGATCGCGCCGGCAGCCGAACGCTCTGCGCGCGGCTTGTTGCTGCGGGAGTACATCACCACGAACCGAACCTGCCGCCCGCATTTGCCAGCTACTTCGAGTGCCTCGGGATCGCGGAAGCCATTGACGTCGTTGAGCCAGGTCGCGCCCATGGCCACCATTTCGCGCATGACCTCGGCCTTGGTCGTATCGATGCTGACCACCGCGCCTTGCTCGACCAGCGCCCCGACGACCGGTTCGAGTCGCCGGATTTCTTCGGCCGCGGCAACGTCTTCGGCATCGGGGTGGGTCGATTCGGCCCCGAGGTCCAAGACATCGGCGCCGGCGAGGCGCAAGCGCTCCGCGTGAGCGACGGCCTTGTCGGCGTTGTAGTAGCGACCACCGTCGCTAAACGAATCGATGGTAACGTTGACGATGCCGAAGATGCTGGGGAGCGCCATGCTGCTCGCATTATCGCTGCCAGCGGCTGCGAACGCACGACTCACATTGCTGGCACGGCACGTCCCCGCCTTCGTAGCACGACCAGAAGTCCGACTGCGAGAAGCCAAGGCGCTGGGCTACCGCGACGATCTCGTCCTTGTCCCAGTCAATCGTCGGACTGACCACCTGCATACCGGTTCTCGTCCCCAGCTGCAGGAACGCGGTGGCGGCCGTCAAGAATGCCTGCGAGTTGTCGGGGAACGTGGCCGCCTCTTCGCGATTGAAGCCTGCTACGACACAATCGGCGGACATCGCCTCAGCGGCGGCCGCGGCAATGCTGACGAACACCGCATTGCGAGCCGGCACCCAAACAGCCTTGGCGCTGTCCTCATCACCGGGAGCAGCAGCCGTAGCGGTTGGCAGTTCGCCCGTTCCCGCCAGCAACCGCGAGCCCGCGGTGCGCGCGAGATCAGCCAGCCACGGCAGGTCGTAGCGATGCAATTCGATCGCGAAGCGCGTCGCCAGCGCCTGTGCGGCCGCGAGTTCGCGGACGCTCGCCCGCTGGCCATAGTCGCAATAGACCGCGGCACGCAGTTGATTCGCGGGCTCGGCGGCGAAGCATGCCGCTGCGACCCCCGAGTCGAGGCCACCGGACAACAGCGCGACACCGATCACGCGCTCAGTTGACGGTGAACGAGACCGTGGGAGCGCGCGAGTAGTTCACTTCCTGACGGAACCGCTCGGTCAGCACGAAGTCATCGATACTCGACAGCGTGACCGAAATCGCCAAGCGCACTTCGGCAAGCATCGTCCAGGCACCAGCAGCGAGACCGGCAACGTTTGGCGTAACCAGATCGGGGAACTGCACCGAATCGGTGCCGCCAGTCACGTCGCGGTCAGGCACGATCATGTGCCAACGACGCCCGGCTGAGTCCGTTGCCGTAAGCTCGAGGAACGCGACACCACCAGGAATCGAGGCGGGGTTCAAGACATCGGCAACCGTCACCAGCGGGGAACCCGTAAACGGTCCCGCGGGAGCGGTAATGGTAGGGATCGCCGTCGGCCCTGTCCCTGGGACAATGGTCCCCGTGGCCGGGTTGAGCAGCACGCGGACGCGACTGATGCGTCCGGCAGTGTCTTCCGCCTCGGTCACCAACCACGACACCGGCGTGAAACCAACCAAGCCGGCCAGAATCGGCAGCGAGAAGTTCGCATCCACGTCATAGACCGTGCCCCCCTGCAGGGTCACCGCGCCAATGCCAACCAACGCCTGCTGGTCGAAGCCGTTGAGCGACGATGTGACGCGCGACTTCGGCGAATCGGCAATCAAGTTGGCCAGGTCGAGTCCCACAGCCAAACCAAAGTCTTCGGAGTGTGCTCCGATCAGTGATCCTAGCGTCGCGACGGGCGGCGACATCAGCAGCGTCGGAGAGGTTGTGCCACCGGGCTCGGCAGGTGCCGGCGGCGCCGTCGGCGAGAGCAACGTTGCGCCACAGATCTGGCAGCTCTGGAACGAGTAGGTCGGCGTCGACGAGGCCTCAAACGGACCGCCAAACGCCGTCAGGATCTGCGCGCGGTTGGGCAAGATCGGGGTCGACGGGATTTCCGTCGGCGCCGCATTCGTGGTCCGAGTGCCCAACACCGATTGGTCGGCAAACGCGGTGCTGCCAACAATGACCGTCGCGCCCGGCGTCGGCGTCAATACGGCCGTGCCCCGCAAAGTAGCGGTGTTGTTGGTCACCGGTGCCAACGGCAAGCTGACGTAAGCCGCCTGCGAATTGTAGAGCGTCACCAAGTCGTAGTCGGCGCGAATGATCGTAATCGTGTGCGCCGAGCCAATCCCTGTGGTGAACGTCACCCGACCGTCCGCACCGGTCGTGCCGAGCAATTGCCCGGTCGCCGGGACCGAAGGTGTGGCCGGGTCGATCAGCACCGTAGCACCAACAATCGGCTCGAGCGTCGCGTGGTCGTAGGCTTCGACAGTCAGCATTCCGGCGAGCGTGCCGGTCACGATGCCACGTTGGCGAATCGCACCGGACACTGCCGTATCCGACATGTTGCCGGCCAGGTCCGTCAACGTGACGGTGTAGTTGCGTGCGGCGGTCAAACGACCAAGTCCCACCGGCAAGACCAAGAACCTGCCCGAGCTACTCGAGCCAAACATCGACACGATCGCGTTGACGCCGTCTGCCAAGGTTGCATCCGCCAACCCCTCGCTGGCCACGCCGTAGTAGGCCAGCGATTCGGACTCGGTGAAGATATCCGTACCACTTCCGGGCGGCCCCGCGCGCGTCAGAGTCGGCGGCGTAATGTCGAAGATCGGGTCGTCGCCGGAGTCTTGATGAATGAAGCCAGTCGACTGGTTGCCGCGTTGAATCTGAGCAGCGAACACAATCTCGCCATCGTCCAGCTTCGGAGCAGCTGTAGTGCCCAGTTGGGTGCCAAAGTCGAGCGTCACCGTTTGCGCCCCAGCTACCGGCACCGAGGCCGTGCGTTCGATGAACGACTCGTCAAACGTCTGGGTGGTCTCCGCATTGCCGCCGTAGATGCGCGCAACGACCACGTCGCCCGCGATCGCGTCCGCCGGAACATCGACGTTCAGCATCACACTGAGCACGTTCTGGCGATTGATCTTGTTCGGGAAGCCTACTGCCGCATTGCCGAGCTCCACTGCCGCCGGGGCCGATGGACCAATGGTCGTGAAGCGCGTGAACGGCGTGCGACCGTTGAAGTTGAGGTTGCCGTCCTGGCCAAACGTGATGTTGCCAGTGACGACGAACTCATAGCTCTGCGAGGCGAGCAGTTCCGAATCAGGATTGAGCACGACAACGCGCGGATCCTCGACGCCGACGGTTGTCAGCGGCAAGCTGATGTCGACATCGATGGCGGCGCCAGCCTGTGGCCGTAGGAAGATGTTGGCGTCCAGCAGCGTGTTGGCGTTGGCCGGTCGATCGAACACGACGAAGAAGTCGCCTTCCCGCGTCTGAGACGTAAAGTTGTCGCGCGGGTAGGTCGCGACGATCGTGCCATCGGTAATCGACTCATCCTGGTTGACCTGGAAGTCACTGAGGATGGTCTCGCCATCGCTGACCTGGAAGCGCACGCCATCGACGTCCCGGCCCTCGGGGAACATCACGACCTCGAAGATCGCACCGCTCTGCGCTGGCAGCCCGTTGATCGGGCGCATGACCAGCAGCCGGCCGCCGGCGAGGAACTCGTATTGCGCCGGCAGCAACTGTTGGGTGCCTTGGATGCGAACGCCCACGCGCGCATCAATGCCAGTCGTTGTCGTCGGCAGGATCGTCTCCTCATTGAGGCTCTCGCTGAACTCGACCACAATGGGCACCGTCGCGGGCCAACCCGACCCTTCGGGATAGGCCGCGCGCACGGTCGGTCGCCCAACTCTGGCATCGCCACCAACCTTGACGATCTGGATCGTCGAGGTCCCCGTCTCCTCGCCGGGATCATTTGGATCGACGTTCGGATCGAACGCGCGGCCAATGTTGTCGCAAGCGGCGGCGGCGACGGCCACGCCAATCAGCAACAGGAGATACAGCGGTCGGTTACGCAACATAGGAGCTCAATGCCTAGCGGGCCCATTCTGGACGAGGTGGCAGCCCGCATTATTCCCGCGAACCACCGTGGCAACCAGCGTTGCGGCTGCCTTCCTTACGATCCGACAGGTTATCTGGGCTGGGGCCTTGGACAGCCAGAACCCAGACACCGGTCAGGACTTCGAGGATTTGGTCGATTTGGCGGCCGGTTTGCCCGCGGACTGTGGGCCCGATGCCGGTGGCGGTTCGCCGGATGTCTGTGGCGGTTCGACCGTCTCCGTGATCGCTTTTCTCGGCCAGAACAAGATCAGCAACGCCCCCACGACCATGGCCGCGCTGAGCGTCTGCCCCATGGTCATGCCAAACAGCACGCCTTCCGGAGGAAACTGAGGATCCCACTGCCGCACCATCTCAAGCGAGCCGCGGATGACCGCATAGCCGAGCAAGAAGATGGCCGCGTAGCGACCGGTTCGCATCGGCTTGTTGCGAGTCAACAGGTAGACGACCAACAGCACCAAGCCGAGGAACAACCCCTCGCCGAAGCCCTCGTAGAGCTGTGACGGGTGGCGGAACGGCACCAGGTGCACGCCAGCCGAATCGACCTGGCTGCTGACGGCGTCCCAGTTGAGGTGCGGTTCGATGGCTTCCCAATTGATCGGACGCCCCAGATCGTCCGCGACACTGAGCTGGTCCTTGACGTCGGCGAACTGCAACTTGCCGTAAGCAACCTGCACGCAGAGTTCGCGGTCGCGCATCGTCATGCCATCGTGCAGATGGAACAGACGCGTGGCCGCGGGATCGGTCGGAAACTGCATCGCGCCCCAGGTCTCGGGCGACGTGACGCGGCCATACAGCTCGCCGTTGATGAAGTTCGCCATGCGAACCGCAAAGATGCCAGGCGTCACCGCAAGGGCCGCCGCGTCGGCGACGCGCCCCCAGCCGATCTTGTGGTGGCGGCAGAACAACCAGATCGCCACCGCCACACCAGCCAGACCGCCGTGGAACGCCAAGCCGCCCTTCCACACTTGCACGAAGTTGAGCGGGTTCAGCAGCGCATTGTCATAGAACAACGCGTAGCCGGCGCGACCGCCCAGCATCACGCCGAACACGCAATAGAAGATCAGGTCCGGCGCGGCTTCCGGCGAAACCGGAAAGAACCCGCGCCGCGCCAAGCGCACGAAGATCCACTGCGCAAACACGAAGCCAACGACGTACATCATCCCGTACCAACGAATGTCGATTGGCAGGAACGGGATGTCGAACAGCACCGGGTCCCAGGCGGGAAAATCCATCGCGTAGCACCCTAGCCCGGATGTTTGGCCAAGTCGCACCACGAAACTGCCCATTTTAGCTCGGCGCACGCCACCCGGGGTGGCTCCGGCACAGCAGCGACCTGCCAGGTGGCCGGGGCGGACGATTCCCCGGCAGACCTCAAACGCGGATCTGGAGGAAGCTGTCGACGAACTGGATCAGAATGGCCGTCGAACGTTGCTCGCCCTCCACCGTCGGATACAGGCACGACACCAAGCCGTAGGTCATGGCAACCTGCTCGCCAGCCGGCGGCAGCTCGGCGGTATAGCCAACGACGATGCACTCGGCGAACTGTTCGTGGCCTCGCAGGTCCATCAGGAACTTCTCGGCGCCCCCATCGAGCAAGTCCAGGTTGAGCAGGATCAGCAGATCGTCGCTGCGACCGGACTCCAGCTGGAGCATGGCCAAGGCCTCCGTAGCATTCCGGGCCTGGTGCAGCGCAACGGGCAGGCGACGGTCGCGCACCGCCCGGTGGAAGGCGACCACGTCGGAGTCCCTATCATCGATCAGCAGCAGGCGGTGGCAGCCCCCCATAGGCATCGAATCCAGCGGTTCGTCGTGCTCCATGATGGTGCCATCGGCCACCTCCGGTTGCGCCTTTACCGAACCACCCATGTCAGGGTTCGTTTGCTGTCACATGACGCAGCTGCAACCAGCCGGTATGGTGTTTCCCCCAATGTCCACAGCAGAACTGCGCGCTCTCCTGGGCCCCGCGGCCGAGCAGGCTGACGAGCTACTCGCCACCCTGAGATCCGACCGAAGTCGTTTACCGGTAGCCTTTCCAGGCATACCGCGCCGATTCGGCAAGGCCGTGATCGGCGGCGGCCGCCGAACCTTCGGCGACGCAACCGTCGACCTCGATGCCTTCCGGACCTGCGATCTGGTCGCCGCCTACCTGGTTACTTCGCTCGAAGCGACCGAGGAAGAAGTCATCGATGTATTCGCCCATGGCGACATCGAAGAGCGGGCCATGCTGTTCCGCAGCCTGAACTTCTTGCCTCTCGGCAGCACCACCAATCGCCTGCTTGGCGAGGCGCTGCGGACCAACATCGTGCTGCACCTCGAAGCGGCCATGTGCGACAGCGACCTGCTGGCACGAACCATCGCGAGCGGCGTGATCGACGACGACACTGCCAACCGGCTGCTGCTGAAGTTCGCGTTCCTCGACATGGACCTGACGCGCGCCCTCAACGCCGAAAGCCACGCGAACACGACGCTGTCGACAATGCTGCAAGACCTCGCGACCGAACGCGAAGCAGCCGGCCGCTCGGTCTGGCGCCACACCTACTTCATGCTCGGCCACGCCACCTGCCCCGGCGCTCGCGGTCGCCTGATCGGTGGCCTTGAACACGGCGACGACGGGGTCCGCCACGCGGCTGCCATTGGCTTGCTCGCGATGTGCAAGAACGACCCAAGCCTGCAACCCCTCATCGCACAGTTTGCCCAAGAACGACTGCCACGCGAACCGCGTGAAACAGTCCGCGAACTACTGCAACAACTCGCCTCCAACTAAGCCCGGACAAATCTCGATGCTCATCTTCGAACCGCACATCCACATGTTCAGTCGGGTCACCGACGACTACGAGCAACTGAGTCTTGCCGGCGTCCGCGCCGTGCTCGAACCAGCGTTCTGGCTCGGCCAGAACCGCACTTCGGTCGGCACCTTCATCGACTACTACGAAACCCTGATCGGTTGGGAGCGACATCGCGCCCAGCAGTTCGGCATTCATCACTTCTGCACGATGGGTCTCAACCCGCGCGAAGCCAACGACAACCGCATCAACCGCGATGTGCTCGCGATCTTGCCGCGCTACTGCGAGAAGGACTCGTGCATCGGGGTTGGCGAGATCGGTCTCGATGACCAGACCAAGACCGAAGAGATCATGATGGCAGAGCAGCTCGAGCTGGCCCGCAACCACGACCTGCCGGTGCTCGTGCACACCCCGCACCGCGACAAGAAGAAGGGCTTCGAACGCTGCATTGCGATCGTCAAGGAAGCCAACTTCCCAATGGAGCGCGTGCTGCTCGACCACGGCAACGAGGAGACCATCAAGATCACCCGCGACCTCGGTTGCTGGTCCGGCTTCTCGATCTACCCCAACACCAAGATGGACCCAGCGCGCATGGTTTCGATCGTGCTCGAATACGGCATCGAACGCTTCGTCATCAACAGCGCCGCCGACTGGGGCGTCAGCGACCCGATGATGGTGCCGCGCACCGTCGTCAAGCTGGAGCAAGCTGGCGTGCCGCGCGAGAAGGTCGAACAGTTGGTTTGGAACAACCCGATCGACTTCTTCGCGCAGAGCGGCCGCCTCAACAAGGAGATGCTAGCGCAACCAGCGAGCGCCAACCTCCGCGAGACGTTTGACGGCAACTCGGTCCTGCGCGGCCAAGATCCCGACAAGATGTAGTTGCCAAGCCGTCGTTGCCAAGAACAAGTTGGCAGCATGCAGGCGCGCGACTCGCGCCTGCTCACCGCGACTACTCAATCGTGAGCTCGCGGAACGGAATCAACGTGAAGCCGCCGTGCTGCATCAGCGCGCCGAGGTCCGCGGCGGTCGGCATGCGCTGCAGCGAGACTTTGCCCTTGGGCAACGACACCTTTGCGGTGCCGTTTGCGGCAACGTCGATCGGCAACTGGATCGTCGCATTGTCCTTCACCCAGTGGGCAATCACGAAGTCCGGTTCGCCGCCCTGCGTCGCGGTCGGCAAATCGCGCAGCGTCACCAACTTGGTCTCGACCTCAAGCTCGAACAGGTTCTCACCGGGTAGCACGTTGAGGGTGGCCTCGATCAGGCGCGTGCCATCTGCGAGACGCAGTAGCAACACGCCACTGGGCAAGACCGGTATTTGAAAGCGGCCCTGCTTGTCGACGGTCGCGTGCCAACGCTCCGGTGAAAGCTGCCCTTCCTTGACGTCGGCGAACTCGAGCACGACGCGGCGACCGGCAAGCGACCAACCGGGCACGCGGAGGCGTCCGTGGAGCTTTG
>CAXBFC010000372.1:0-8579 GCA_963974725.1 uncultured bacterium
AAGCCCTTGCGGTGTCGCTTGACGTAGTCGCGGTAGCCCTGATACGGCACCGAGCCAATGCCAATCAGGGTCGTGCCATCTTCCGTCTCATGCACTTCGGTGCCGCTCTTCTTCTTGGCGGACTCGGCGAAAATCACGATGCGCATCAGCGCACGGTGCTCGGCGGAGAACTCTTTGCTCTTCGAGATGTAGCTCTTGTCGCTGAGGAACTTGGCTGAGATCCACTTCTCGTCCACCTGCAGTGGCACGGTCTCGTAGCCCTTGGGGATCGTCAGCGTGACCCCATACTTCTCGTGGGACCACTTGCGTCCGTCGAGCTCCTGGGCTGAAGCACAGTTGACGAGGGTAAGGATGGTGGCTGCCAATAAACTGGGGGCGGCGTATCTCATGCGGGCTCTCTCTCCTAAGGGGTGATTGACGAAATACTAAGCACGTTCGTCAATGCTGAACAGTGGGTGGGCAACGAAGCGGGGCGCACTACGGTTGGGACAGTGACCATTTCGAATTGCCTGACTGTCGGGTCGTTCGGCGGGTAGTTCGTGTTGGGGGTGGGGACGCGGTTCTGGCGGGATGGACCAGGAGTTAAGACGGCAGCGAGCGTGCCGTGGATGGCGGAAAATTGTCTTTGCGGTGCGGCAACGGGGTCGACGCAATCGAGTTCCCGCCTGGTTGCCACACTGCCTGTCTTGTCAGAGGCTTAGAACCGCGGAAACCGCACGTTGAGGTTGTCTCACATTTGTCAGATGACGCCTGGTAGGTGGCTTCGATTTTGCAGTTGTGCGATTTGGCACACTCACTCCGGTTCTACCGGCCTGCGGCCGGGCGCGCGGTGGCGTGCAGGTGACTTGCTTCGGGAGGTCGTTCGTGCGCCTCACGCCTGATCAAGTCCAGATCGTGATGGCTGGGTGGGCGGCGCGAAGTTTCTGCCATTCGCTCTCGGCCACGGGCGTTTTGTTGACATCGACCCTGGTCAGGCCGGGAATCGCCAGCACCCGCGGGTCGAACTGTTCGAACTCGCAGTTGGTGAAGTTGATGTTGCGGATGCTCCGTATCTCGGCCAGGCGCTCGAATCCTTGTTGCCAGTCGAGGTCGCGCAGACCACAGAGGCCCAGGTGTTCGAGCGCGGCAAGTCCGGTGAAGTCCGGCAGCGTCTTCAGCGGGTTGTAGCTGATCTCAAGTTGTTGCAGTGCCTCGAGACCGCGCAGCGAAGTTGGCAGCTGTTGCAGGCCAGTTTTCCACAGTTGCAGGTTGCGCAGGTTGCGCATGCCGAGCACCGAGTCGGGCACGCGCGTGATGTGGTTCTCCGACATCAGCAGGGCTTCGAGCGTTTGCAGGTTGCCTAGTGCCTCAGGCCAGGCCTGAAGTTGGCAGCGCACGAGTTCGAGCACTTTCAGGTTGGCCAGTCGGCACAGGCCCGTTGGCAGATCGCGCAGCGCGTTGTCCTTGAGCCACACGTGGGTCAGGAACGGTAGGGACGCGATCGCTGGGTCGATGGCCGTCAACTGGCAGGCCTGCAGCCGCAGAGTGTCGAGGCTGTGGCAGTTCTCGATCTCCTTGGGCACGTCGGAGATTGCATTGTGCGACAGGTCGATTCGCGAGACCTTGTCGATACCGCTGACATCTGGCCACGCGGTCAGGCCGCACTCGCGCAGGTCTAGTTCGAACGGCTTCGCCGTCCACGGCAGGTTCGGGCAGGTTGCCAGATCCTGGTTCCACGCCAGGCTGATGGTGCGCAGTCCCGATAGCGATTTTGGCAGCTCGACTGCTTGCAGCTTGCAGGCCGTCAGCGACAGGACTTGCAGGCCGCCGGTGGTCGGCGCAGCCAGCAGGCTGGTCAGTTCGCCGCCGTGGATGTTGAGATGCTGCAGTCGCTGCGGCAGGCAGTCCCACGTCAAGGCGCCAAGTTGCGCGCCGGTCAGCGACAGATCCTCCAGGTCGGGGCAGACCGCAAGCCACCGCTTCAGCGCTTCGCCATCGAGCTTGCAGTCGATCGCCTCGAGCGACCGGAGCCCGGCGAGGTCGCGCGGCGGACCGTTCTTGACCAGGTCGCAGTCCTCGAGTTCGAGCCGATGTAGTAGCGGCTCCGCATGCATCAGCGGGGCGAAGTCGTCGTTGGCGATCTCGAGTTCAGACATGCAGTGCGAACGCTCGGCGGCTGAGCCGTAGCTCAGCCTTTTTGGTTCTCGATCGCCGCGTGCACGAAGTCACGGAATAGCGGGTGCGCCGTCAGCGGCTGCGTCTTGTATTCGGGGTGGTATTGCACGCCGACGAACCACGGGTGGTCCGGAATCTCGACGATCTCGACGAGGTCGAGCTTCGGGTTGGTGCCGGCCATCACCAGACCCTTCTCGCGAAGTTGCTCGCGGTATTCGTTGTTGAGTTCGAAACGGTGGCGATGGCGTTCGCTGATGTCCGCCGAGCCGTAGGCGCGGTGGCTGTTGGTGCCTTCTTGCAGCGTGCAAGCGAACGCCCCGAGGCGCATCGTGCCGCCCTTGTCGTTGGTCGCCTTCTGCTGCTCCATCAGCGAGATCACCGGGTTCTTCGCGTTCGCGTCGTACTCGGTCGTGGTTGCGTCCTTCAGTCCCAGTTCGCTGCGGGCGTATTCCACAACCGCGGCCTGCATGCCGTAGCAGATGCCGAAGAACGGAATCTTGTGCTTCCTGGCGTACGCGATGCTCGCGATCTTGCCTTCAAAACCACGCTCGCCGAAGCCGCCCGGTACCAGGATGCCGTCGACGCCCTTGAGCAGCTCTTCGGCGCCTTCGTCGGCAACCTGCTCTGCCGAGACCTTGCGAAGGTTGACTTTACAGCGGTTGGCGATGCCGGCGTGGCTCAGTGATTCGTAGATCGACTTGTAGGCGTCGTGCAGAGCGATGTACTTGCCGCAGACTGCAATGGTGACTTCGTGCTCGGGCTTCTTGACGATCTCGAGCAGTTGCTTCCAATCGTCGACTACGAGCTTCTTGGTCGGCGTCAACTCGAGGTGCTTGAGGATGCGTTGGTCGAGGCCGGAGTCGATCAACATCAACGGCACTTCGTAGATGGAGAAGTCGACGTCCTTCTCTTCGATAACCGCTTCGCGGCGCACGTTGCAGAACAGCGAAATCTTGCTCGCCATCTCTTCGTCCATCGCCACTTCGGTGCGGCAGACGAGCACGTGCGGCTGGATGCCGATCTCGCGCAGCTTGCCGACGGACTGTTGCGTTGGCTTGGTCTTCAGCTCACCCGATGCGCGCAGATACGGCAGCAGCGTCAGGTGGATGAACATGCAGTCGTGCTCACCAGCCTCGAGGCTGAACTGACGGATCGCTTCGAGGAACGGCAAGCTCTCGATGTCACCAACCGTGCCGCCGATCTCGGTGATCGCGATGTCCGGTGCCGCTTCGCCGTCGCACGGCGCCGCGCCGGCGCGGATCGCCATCTTGATCTCGTCGGTGATATGCGGGATTACCTGCACGGTCTTGCCGAGGTAATCACCGCGTCGCTCCTTCTGGATCACCGACTTGTAGATCTTGCCGGTGGTAAAGTTGGAATCCTTGTTGATGCGGGCGCTCGTGAACCGCTCGTAGTGACCAAGGTCGAGGTCGGCCTCGGTGCCGTCATCGGTAACGTAGACCTCGCCGTGTTGGAACGGCGACATCGTGCCGGGATCGACGTTGATGTACGGGTCGAGTTTTTGCATCGACACCTTCAGTCCGTGGCGCTCGAGGATCCAGCCGATCGCAGCTGAGGTCAGGCCTTTGCCGAGCGAGGAGACAACGCCGCCGGTAACGAACAGGAACTTGGTCATAGGGTGCAGTACAGGTGCTCGGGCCGATCAGGCGTTCGCGGTCAGGCGTTGCAGGTAGGAGTCGTAGTCTTCGCGCGTCTCGATGCCCCAAGGGTTGCCTTGGGCGTCGAGCACGTGCATTTGGATGTCGTTTTCGAGGAAGCGCAGTTGCTCGAGACTCTCGGTCTCGGCAAGTCCGCTGCTCGGCAGGCCGGGGATGCGCAGCAGGGTCTCGCGCGCGAAGCCGTAGACGCCGATGTGGCGAAGGATCGGGAAGGTGCCCATCGTCGCGGAAGAGGTCGTCGCGGCAGATCCGTGCGCAGCAAGTCCGGCACCGTGAGGAATCGCCTGGCGACTGAAGTACAGCGCCTTGCCATTGCCACCGCGCACGACCTTGACGACGTTCGGGTTGGCGATCGTTGCCGCGTCGGTCAATTCGGCGCACAGCGTGTTGCACTGCGATTCACCGCTGAGCAGTTGCGCGACCAGCGACTCAAGATCGGATGGTGCGACTTCGGGCCAGTCGCCCTGGATGTCGAGCACGGCGCGGCATTCGATCTGTTGCGCGGCTTCGGCGCAACGTTCGCTACCGGTGCGGCACGCTTCGCTGGTGCGAACGACTTCGTAGCCGCTGCGCTTGGCCGCCGCTTCGACATCGTCATCGTCGGTTGCGACGCATACGAGGTCGATGTTGCCGGCCTTCTTGGCCTGATCGCACGTGTGCAAGAACAGCTCTTGGCCGCTCTCTTTCAAAAGAGCTTTGCCCGGCAGGCGTTGGCTGCCGACACGTACGGGAATGATGGCGAGTGCTTGGATGGTTGCGGCGGCGCTCACTTCGGCTTCCTCGCGCGGGCCGCGGCCTTTTCCTTCTCGAGTCGCATCAGCTCCGCGTTGCGACGCGCCAGTTCCTTCTCGGTCAAGAACTCTGGGTAGCGACCATCGTCGCTGCTCGGGCCCGAGTGGTAGGCCGTGCTGCCGTTGTAGAGCGACAGGAAGTAGCTGCGGGCTTTGTTGAACGCCTGCTCGCGTGGATCGACGAAGCTGCCGCGGCGGACCCAGTTCCAAGTCTTGCCGCCTTGCTCGAGTCGCAAGATGTCGCGCGCGTTGCCGGGCACGCCGGGCAGGCTCAGTTCGAACAGCTTGTCGGCCGTGAACACATCGAACAGTGCTTGCATCTCAGCGTCGGGAATGACCTTGGCGAGCTGGTCCTTCGCGTCGCTGTAGATCTGGTCGGGGTTGCCGCTGCTGTCGTTGCGCAGCGTCAGCTTGGGGCCCTGGCGCGAGATCAGCACGAACACGGAGGTCTCTCCGGGGCGCACGGTCAAGCTGCGGGGCAGGGAGCTGCAGGCAGCGAGACCTGCGGTGCAAATCAGCAGGGACATCCGGACGGTAAGAGGGACAACCATTCCGGGCCCCGAGCTTATCGAGGCGAGCGGCAAAGACCACTTCGCCTTTCAAAGGATCCGGTCAAACGCGGCGCCGATTTGCATGCCTGGCTCGACCGGGGCGGCCACGACTCGGGCTCCAACAGCTGTTGATAATCACTTCGAACTTTCCACAGCGCGCTTGGCCGGTAGCCATTGCCAATCCATGCCTCCGACGTTCGATACCGCAAGTGGTGGTTTGTGGGGGCGGTAGAGCAACACCAGCTTCGGGTTGTCGGGCAGCGCGACCATGGCGAACGCACCTGCTGGCGCGAGGCGGATGAAGGCGCCGGTCCGATAGTCCTTTGGCACGGATTGCAGCGGTTGCTTCTTACCTTTTTCTACCAGCAAGAACTTGCCGCCCTCGGTTTGGATTTCGAACCGCGGAGCCGGGTTCTGCTCGTCGTCGGGCAGCGGCGGCGTGCGGTGGTGAAGCTCTACCGGGCCGTAGGGCGCATCGTCGACGATCTCTCCGGTTTCGATCGAGCGCCGGATGAACGTGAAGTTGCCGCCGCCGAAGCCTCGGCCACCGCCGCGGGTCTCCGACGAGACGACGTGTTCGTCATCGAACCAGCCGACCTGCACCGTCGGCGTGAAGCTCGACAACATCGACACCTCGATCTCCAGGTTGTCCCAGCTGTTGAGGGTTTTGGCGGAGCTCAGGTCGACGACCGCCAAGTGGCCGCGGCCGAGCTTGTTGGCGCCGATGGCGAGTCGCTGCGCGCCCGGCGCCAACGCCAGTTGCACTTGGGAGGCGTTCTCGGGCAGTTTGTAGAGCTTGCGTCCTTTGCTGCGCGTCAGGCTGACGGACCAGACTTCGTTGGTGCCAGCAGTGACCCCGATCGCCAGATTGCCGCGCACGATCGGCACGGAATCGAACTGCGGTTCGGCTAGCTTGCGGCGCGCCGACTCGACCTGCCACGAACGCGCGAACAGGTAGTGATCGCCTTTGCCCCAGCGATTATCGCCGCGGTAGAGCACATCGTCGCCGTGCACCGCGACGAAGCTGTGCGGCGAGCCTTCCGCCAGGATGCGGTGTTTGCCAGTCGAGGTGTCGACGGCGATCAGCGCATACGGCTCGCCATAGCTCGAAACCAGCAGGTGCGTTTGGTCGAGCCGGGCGACGAGCTTGGTGTTGCCGGTGTTGCGCCAGAACCGCTTGCCCCCCTGGTTGCCGTTGCAGCTCGCGGCATACAAGTCGACGCGGTGCGGTTTGCCGCCGGCGGCCTTGGCGAAGCAGATGAGCGGTCCCTGGTCGAGTGCGATGGGAAAGCCTTCTTGGGCCGGCAAGCTGCTGGCGAGGCCCGCGAGCAGCAGTAATGTGGGGGCGTTCCTGGCCATTGCGACCGAACATAGCCGCGGCTGTGGCCAACGGCGTAAACGCCATGTCAACAGACTTCGGTAGCGTCGTAAACCCAGTGGTAATGGGCATTCAGCTGGTACCTTGCTCAGGTCGAAAAGTGTTCTTGGTGGCATCTCACCAGGCCACTTGCAACTACTCTCAGAGACTTCATGACAACACGCCCGTTCCACAAGGTTCTCTGCGCCAACCGCGGCGAGATCGCGATCCGTGTGTTCCGCGCTTGCGCCGAACTCGGTATGCGCACGGTGGCGGTGTTTAGCGAGGAAGACCAGACCAACCAGCATCGCTACAAGGCCGACGAAAGTTATCTGGTAGGCAAAGGCAAGGGCGCAGTGGCAGCTTACCTAGGCGGTGATGAGATCATCGCGATTGCCAAGAACGCTGGCGTCGATGCAATCCATCCGGGCTACGGGTTCTTGTCCGAGAACGCCGAGTTTGCGACGGCGGTAAGGGCCGCGGGCATCGCCTTCATCGGTCCGAGTGCCGACGTCATCATGGAGCTCGGGGACAAGGTCGAAGCGCGCAAGATGGCGGAGCAATTGTCCGTGCCGGTCGTGCCTGGCATGGAGCTGCCGGCGGATGAGCAGCAAGCATTTGCAGCGGCGGAGAAGTTCTTCGACGAGCACGGCACGACGATCTTCAAGGCGGCGCACGGTGGTGGTGGTCGCGGCATGCGCGTCGTCAATCGCAAGAAGGACGTCGCTTCCCTGCTGCGTCAGGCGCGCAGTGAATCCCTGGCCTCGTTTGGCAGCCCGGTAGTCTTCGTCGAGAAGTTCCTGCCGAAAGTGCGCCACATTGAAGTGCAGGTGATCGGTGATACCTACGGCAACGTCGTGCACCTGTGCGAACGTGATTGTTCGGTGCAGCGTCGTCACCAGAAGGTCGTCGAGATCGCACCGGCCCCAAACCTTCCGGAGGTCACGCGCGAGGCGCTTTATGCGGATTCGTTGCGGCTCGCCAAGCACGCGGGCTATCACAACGCGGGCACGTTCGAATACCTGGTCGAGGGTGAGCAGCACTACTTCATCGAGGTAAATCCTCGCTTGCAGGTTGAGCACACGGTCACCGAACAGGTCACGGGTGTCGACTTGGTGCAGGCGCAGTTGCTCGTCGAGCAAGGCTATCCGCTTGACAGCGTCGAGGTCGGTCTCGGCGATCAGGCCGCGATCAAGCCACTTGGCTACGCGATCCAGTGCCGCATCACGACCGAGGATCCGCAGAACGACTTCCTGCCAGATACCGGCACGATCATGGCCTACCGGTCGCCGGGTGGCTTCGGCTTGCGTCTCGACGGCGGCGATAGCATGGCCGGCACGACGGTTGGCGGGCACTACGACTCGTTGTTGGTGAAGTGCATCACGTTCGCCAAGACGCTCGAGAAGGCGGCCCAAAAGGGTGTGCGCGCCTTGCGTGAGTTTCGCATCCGCGGCGTCAAGACCAACCTGGCGTTCTTGGGCAATGTGCTCAGGCACCCGAGTTTCCTCAAGGGCGTGACGTGGACGCGGTTCCTCGATGAAACGCCGGAACTGTTCGAGATCGAACTGGGCCGGGACCGTGCCAGCAAGCTGCTCAACTACCTGGCGGACGTGATCGTCAACGGCCACCCGACGGTGCCCGCGGCGTTGCGATTGTCGCCGGCGAAGGCCATTCCTGCGATCGTGCCCAAGGTTGCGGACGGCATGCCGCCGTCTGGATCCGCGCAGATCCTCCAGCAAGGTGGCCCGTCGGCCGTCGTCGATTGGATCAAAGGCCAGAGTCGACCGCTGCTGACCGATACGACGATGCGCGATGCGCACCAGTCGCTACTGGCGACGCGCGTGCGCACCAAGGACATGCTGGCGATTGCGCCGGCGATGGCGCATGTCGCTCACCAATTGTTCTCGTTCGAAACGTGGGGCGGCGCGACTTTTGACGTCGCGTATCGCTTCCTCAATGAGGATCCGTGGGAACGGTTGGCCAAGCTGAAGACGGCGATCCCGAACGTGCTGCACCAGATGTTGCTGCGCGGTGCCAACGCGGTTGG
>CAXBFC010000373.1:0-8540 GCA_963974725.1 uncultured bacterium
TGATCAGCCGGCCGACGACGTGCAAGGACGTTGGCAGGTGTGCACTCCGGAGGTCGCAAATTCGTTCTCGGCCGCCGGCTACTTCTTTGCGCGCGATCTGGTCGAGGCTGGCAAGGGGCCGATCGGGCTCGTCGTCAGCTCCTGGGGCGGCACGCGATGCGAAGCATGGACGCGCGCGGCGGGGCTGTCGAGTCTGCCCGAGTTCGCTCCGGCACTCGAGGCGTTGGCGTCGGGTTCGTCGCAAGAACTGCAACAGCAGCGGCGTGAGCAGTTCCTTGCCGCGATCGAGGCAGCGATGCCAAAGGCCGCACCGAGCGTGGCGGCGTTGCCCGAGCGCTGGACGACTTCCGGCCTGTCGGACTTTGACGGGGTTGCCGACTATGCGCGCACGATCGCGGTGCCCGTCAGCTTCCGAGGCAAAGCACTGCGCTTGCAGCTCGGCGCGATCGACGACATGGACACCGTGTATTGGAACGGCACTCGCGTCGCCGGCAGTGAACGAGAAGGCTCGTGGTCGACGCCGCGCGACTACGTCATCGCCGCGAAGCACACCGACGTCGACATGGTCGAACTGGTCGTGCGGGTGATCGATACTGGCGGCGAAGGTGGCTTCACTGGCAAGCCAGAACAGATGCGCTTGTCGGTCCAGGGAGCGCCTGCACCGGGGGCTTTGCCGCTATCCGGGGCTTGGCGCCGCAGCGTGCGCGTCGCGATCGACAAGTTGCCGGCGTGGCCACGCAGCGGTGGTGGACCCAACCGACCCTCGGTGCTGTGGAACGGCATGATCGAGCCGTTGTTGCCATTCCCGTTCACCGGCTGCATTTGGTATCAGGGTGAATCCAATCGCAACAAGGCCGAGCAATACCGCGAGCTGTTCCCGGCGATGATTCGCGACTGGCGACAGGTGTTCGGGCGCAAGGTGCCGTTCTTCTTCGTGCAGATCGCGCCCTATGGCTACAGCAACGATCGCGGCGAGACCGCTGCGTTGCGCGACGCACAGGCCGTCGCGTTGGATCTGCCGAACACCGGCATGGTCGTAACCCTCGATTGCGGCAATGCCCGCGACATCCACCCGAAGGCCAAGCAGCCGGTCGGGGCGCGGTTGGCGTTGTTGGCCCGCAAGCACCACTACGGTGACGACGTGGTTTGCAGTGGTCCACGTGCCATCGCGGCGACGCGTGAGGGGGCCACGGTGACGGTGCGGATGGCGGCGAACAACCTCCAGCTGAAGCTACGCAACGACGGTGCCGGCTTCGAATTGGCCGGTAGTGATGGGGTCTTCCACAAGGCGAAGGCACAGCTTGTCTCGGGCCGATTGCAGCTGTCCGCCGACGCCGTCACCGAGCCCCAAACCGTGCGCTACGCGTGGCGGGCCGTGCCGGAGTGGTCGCTGGTCAACGCGGCCGGTCTGCCCGGGCAGCCGTTCCGACTGGCGGTTCGGTAACGATCGCGTCAGCTCGCCGTGCCATTGTCGTGATTGCGGGGTAGGCTTTGGGCCACCGCATGGATGATCTTCCGCTGCACGCTGCGTTCACGTCTACGAGTCCTGGAAGTGTGCCGATGGCCGCTGCCGAAGTTCACGTTTGGGCGGTGCCACTCAACGGCGACCCCGACCGGTTCGAATCGCTGTTGTCATCGTCCGAACGCGAGCGGCTAGGCCGCTATCGGTTCGCTGATCATCAGCGCCGATACCAGATCGGGCACGGCGCACTGCGCCAGATCCTGGCCGGCTACCTGGATGTCGCGCCGACCGAGATTACGTTCCGCACGGGGCCGCGTGGCAAGCCGCACCTGGTCGGCGATGGCCTGCACTTCAATCTGTCGCACTCAGGCAAGCTGGCGCTGATCGGCGTGGCCCAAACCGAACTCGGTGTCGACGTCGAGAAGGTCAGGCACCTCGAGAGCCTGACCCCGATTGCGCAGCGGCACTTCTCGAACTCGGAGTTCGAAACGCTCGACGAGTTGCAGGGCACGGCGCGCGAGTTGGCGTTCTATCGCTGCTGGACCCGCAAGGAGGCCTACATCAAGGCGCTGGGCGAAGGGCTTTCGATGGCCCTGGACTCATTCGAGGTCAGTTTGTCCGAAGAACCGCAGTTCCTGGCGTGCCACGACGGCCGTGAGAATCCGGCCGAATGGTCGATGCTGGACGTGTCACCTGGCCCCGAGTTCGTTGGCGCGATTGCGATGCGCCCCAAGCAGCCGATGGTGAGGTTGTTTCGTCACGCCGACTGCTAGAGGCCCCTTCTCGGCCACGCCTCTAGACTGTGGGGGGCCTCTAGCCTGTGGGCCTCTAGCCGCGGCTGGCGTCTAGCGCGCCTTGACCTTCACCGTCTCGCCGATGGTGTTCATGATGTTGCGGAGCTCGTCGTAGTCCGGGTGCTTCAGGCGCACGTAGGCGTTCGCCATGTAGCCGCCTTCGACGCTTTGCGTCGGCGTGCCGGCCGGCGGCAGGTGCATGTCGAGGATGTGCTCGCCAAACTGGTCGCGCATTTGTTCGACCCCTTCGTAGTAGGCGATCGTGCCATCGCGGTCGGGACGCAGCGCGATCATGCCGGCCGAGTACTTGCGGCTCGCCTTGAACGGCACGTCTTCGTGCACGATGGCGTGCGCCCATGCGGCGAACAGGTCGAACTCGTTGGCTGCGGAGTAGAGGTCCCAGACGCCGACGCCTGGCGGCCGGCAGCCGATTTCGGAGAACTTCAGGCCCTTGTCTCCGGCGAACCATTCCATGTGCGTCGCCGATGTCCAGATGCCGAGCGCGTCGATGACCGACTGGCCCATGTCGCGCACTTCCTTGTAGCCGTCGCTGTCGATGCGGTTGGTGACGGCAATTTGTGGCGAGATCCAGCGGGTGCGCATCGCCTCGAGCACGTTGGGATAGTAGTGGCACGCGAAGTCGAGCACGACCTTGCCGGCCACGGCCAACGTGTCGTAGAAGCCTTCGTGGCCGGTCAAGAACTCTTCGATCGCGACCTCACGGCCCTTGGCGACCTGGAGTTCTCCGAGCACTTTGTGCAGTTGCTCGTCGTCCTCGACCTTGTGCGTGCCGGATGCGCCGGCGCCATCTAGCGGCTTGAGGATCAGTGGGTAGCCGATCTTCTTGGCGAATGCTTCGGCATCGGAGATCGCGGTGACTCGCGCGCTGGCGGCGCACGCGATGCCGGCCTTGCGGGCGGCTTCCTTCATCTCCGGCTTGTCGCGGCATAGCCACGCCGTCTTCGACGTGGTGCCGCGGATGCCGAGCCGCTCGCGCACATGGGCGGCGGCCATCACGTGGGCTTCGACCGTCGCTTCGAGGCGGTCCACCTGGACGCGCTGCGACAGGCGCTTGACGGCATCTTGCATCGCATGCTCATCGACGACCGAGCGCACCCGTTCGAACTGGAACAAGCCTTCGCGCAGCTCACGCGGGAGCGCCTCGATCGGTCGCTCGCTGATGGCGGAGATGCGTGCGCCGGTGCTGAGCAGCCCGCGCAGGAACTCACGTTGGTTGTTTGGGAAACAGGGCTCGACGAATGCGACGTGCATGGGAATTGGAGGCTTAGCGTTGCGGAAGAAGCGAGCGGTAGAGCGCGACGTATTCAGGACCCTGGCGGTCCCACGAGAAGTCTTGGGTCATGCCGTTGCGAACCAGTTGCTGCCAGCCTTTCTGGTCGCGCCAGTTGCGCAGCACCCAGTCGATCGTGCCGGACAGGGCTTGGCTCGAAAACTCTTGGAACGGGAAGCCGGTGCCGGTTTGCGTCGCTGGATCCCACGCCTGCACGGTGTCGGCAAGCCCGCCCGTGCGGCGCACGATCGGCGGCGTGCCGTAGCGCAGCGAGTACATCTGGTTGAGGCCGCACGGTTCAAATCGGCTCGGCATCAAGAACACGTCGCTGCCCGCTTCGATCCAGTGCGCGAGTTCTTCTTGGAAGCCTTTGTAGAGGCCGACCTTTGCCGGCCACGTGTCGCGCAGCCACTGGAAGTAGTTTTCGTGCTTGGTCTCGCCGGAGCCGAGCACGATCAGGCGCATGTCTTCGCGCTGCAGATAGATCGGGATCGAGTCGGCGAACAGTTCGAAGCCCTTCTGTGAGGTCAGGCGCGAGACGACCCCGAATACCGGCGCTCTGGTGTCGTGCGGCAGTTGGAAGCGACTGAGTAGTGCCGCCTTCATCTTGGCCTTGCCGGCCATGTTGTTGATCGAGTAGTGGTGCGGAATCTTCGGATCGGTCTCCGGATTCCACTCGCCGTAGTCGACGCCGTTGACGATGCCAACCAAGTCGTTGCTGCGGCCGCGCAACAGTTCTTGCATGCCCATGCCGAACTCGTCGGTCTGGATCTCCTTGGCGTAGGTGATCGATACCGTCGACAGCTTGGTCGCGTGCAGCACGCCGGTCTTCAAGAACGAGAACTTCTTGTCCTTCAAATCGCCGTGGTGCACGTGCGCGCGCTGCGCCCCAAGTCCGAGCGTATCGAGCTGGCTTTCGGCGTAGTAACCCTGGTAGCCGATGTTGTGGATCGTCAGCAGCGTCTTGGTTTGCGCGAACAGCTTGTCCCACGTGTAGACCGTGCGCAGATACAGCGGCAGCAGTGCCGTGTGCCAATCGTTGCAGTGGATGACGTCTGGCGCCCATTGCAGCCGCTGGCAGGTCTCGAGCACCGCGCGACTGAGCATCGCAAAGCGCAGTGCCTCGTCACCGTCATCGGTGTAGATGCCGTCGCGAAAGTAGAGCTCCGGGCAGTCGACGAAGTAGACTTGGGCTTCGCTGTCCGGGAGCTTGGCGAGTTTGATGCCGAAGCTGATCGTGCGGTCCGGGAAGCGCACGTCGATCTTCTGGGCATTCTTGAGATCCTGGACCTCGACGCCGCTGTTGGCGATGCGCTTGTAGTAGGGCACGAACACCCGCACGTCGTGACCAGGACCGGTGGCGGTGTCCTCGGTAGCCGGCTGCCCGAGCCATCGGCTGAGTCCGAGAAGCACATCGGCCAGGCCGCCAGTTTTGGCGTACGGGGTGAGTTCAGAAGCGGCGAGGGCAAGGCGCATAGGACGCATGGTCATGCAATGTTGGCATGGAATGTCTGCTGGTGCGAGCGCAATTGGTTGCGCTTACTTCGACTTGTACGGTGCCGTCGCGAAACGGTGCCGTTGGCCATGTGACTCCGGTGCCCCCAGACGCGTCGCTACAGGCCGTGCTCAGGACTCCTCGGGTCGCTTCGCCCGGAGCCATTGCTGCAGCCGTGCTCGCGCCAGGCGCCAATCACGTTCGGCGGTCCCCAGCGAGACGTCGAGTACCGCCGCGATGTCCGCCATCTCGAGTCCGCCAAAATACCGCAGCAGCACGATCTGCGCCTCGCGCGGTCTTTCGGCCTCGAGTTGGCCCAGGGCTGCATGCACATCGAGCACGTCTGCGAAGTCGACGCCGTCCGCAGCTACGTCTGCCAACGTCGTTCGCTGGCCCGGTGCGGCGCGCTTTCGTGATTGGCGACGACGCGCGTGCTCGACGAGCACCCGGCGCATCGCTTGCGATGCGGCCCCGAAGAAGTGTCTGCGGTGGTTCCACTTGCCTGCTTGCTTGCCCGCTACTCGCAGCCACGCCTCGTGTACCAAAGCCGTGGCGTCGATCGTCGCCGGGTCCGAGCGCAGGTGATGTCGCGCCATGCCACGAAGTTCGTCGTAGACCGCGGGTAGGAGCCGCTGCGCGGCGTCCGCGTCTCCGTTGGCTACGTCGTGCAGCAGTTGGGTCAGGTCGGTGTTGCTCACGCTAGTCCTGGATGGAGTCGAAGGTCCGGAGTGCAGGCCCCTTTACAGGTCGAAGCGGACATATTAGTGCCAAGTCATGGTTGGTGCCCCGCATGGCGACCGTGTCGCAGACTTGTTCCATCTTGCCGTCGCATTGGCGCCCGGCGAGCGGGAGCAATTTGTGCGCGACCGGGCCGGCCAAGATGAGCCACTCGCCAACGAGGTCTTGTTGTTGCTTGCAGAGGATTGCGCCGAGACCCAGACGTCGCTGCGTTCGCCGATGCCTCAGGTAGTCGCGGCAGGGTTGCATGGTGATGAGGGGGAGTCGGTCCTCGAGGGCGCGGACGGTTTGACGAGCATCGGGCCGTACCGATTGCTTGGCGAGCTCGGGGAAGGTGGCATGGGGCGCGTCTACCGCGCCGAGCAGCTCGAACCGATTCGACGCACGGTCGCACTGAAGGTCATGCGGCGCTGGAAGGATTCGGCCAGTGCGCGCGCCAGGTTCCGGGCTGAGCAACAGGTGCTGGTGCGGTTGCAGCATCGCGGCATCGCGCGCGTCGTGGATGGCGGGGTCACCCCCGATGGTCGACCCTATCTTGCGATGGACCTGGTAGATGGTCAGCCTTTGCATGAGTGGCTTGCGAGCGAGCAACCGAGCTTGCAAGTTCGCCTCGACTTGTTTCACGCTCTCTGTGAAGCGGTGCAGCATGCCCATCTGAAAGGCGTGATCCATCGCGACCTGAAGCCTTCGAACGTCTTGGTCACGATGACGGAGCATGGCCCCGAACCTCGGGTCATCGACTTCGGGATTGCACGGGTTCTCGAAACTGATGCTGGCGAGGAAACCCTGCATACGGTCGGGGATGTCGCGATGGGAACCGCCGGCTATATGAGTCCCGAGCAGGCCGTGGATGCGGCGAGTGCCGATGCGCGCAGTGACGTCTATGCACTCGCGGTCATCCTCTACGAAATGTTGACCGGCACGTTGCCGCGCGGTCGGGTGACCGTGGCGGATTCGAAGGCTTGGCAAACCACACCCGAACGGCCGTCGAGGCGCCCCGCGAACCACATGGCGTTCGCCCACGATCTCGATTGGGTTGTTCTGCAGGGGCTCGCAGCTGAGCCCGATCGCCGCTACTCGACGGTGGTGGAGTTTGCGGCGGATATTGCGCGGGCGCGGCGGTTTGAACCGGTCACCGCGCGCCCGCCCAAGTGGTCCTACTTGCTGGTGCGTTTCCTCCGTCGCAATCGCGTCGCTGCGGCGGTTGCCGGGTCTGGCTTGTTGGCCCTGGTGGTGGCGTCGCTCGCCTTGTTGAGCCTCTGGAACGAGGCCGATCGCAATTGGAACGATTACCGACGGTTGGTGGACGACAAGCGTCTGCTCGACTTGCGCACCCAAGCCCGCGACGAATTGTGGCCGCCTTGGCCCAGCACGATTGCCGCCATCGACAACTGGCTGCTTGCGGTCGCTGCCTTGGCTGAGCGGCGGTCGGATATCGAGCAACGCGCCGCGGTTCTGCACGAGCAGCTTGCGGACACCGAGCCGGGAGCCCATCGAGAAGAACTCTCCTATCAGCAGGAAGTGTTGCAGCGACTGGTCTCGGGATTGGCGGCGATGTTTGCGGCCGAGCCCAGTGAGGACAACGTGGCGGGCGTTCGCTTGCGGCGGCTCGAAGCGCAGCGGGTAGCTGCCCGCAGCTTGGATGAGGCCGCCGAGCAGTGGCGTGTCGCAATCGACAGCATCGCAGATCCAGCGCAATGTCCGGCCTACCGCGAGTTGCGTCTGCCGGGGCCACAGGCGGGTCTGGTGCCGCTCGGCCACAATCACACCACGGGGTTGTGGGAGTTCTGGCACGTCGAGAGCGGCGAAGCCCCAGCCGTGCGCCGCAACGAGGTCGGCCAATACCTCGGTGCCGAGATCGCCGAAAACAGTGGCATGGTGTTCGTGCTGGTGCCAGGCGGCCGCTTCACGATCGGAGCGTTGCGCGTTGGTGATGAGCACTCCGGTAGCGCGCCGATCGACCCGCAGGCAGCGCCGATGGAACAGCACGTGCACGACATCGTGTTGGCACCGTTTTTCGTGTCGGCGTTTGAAGTGACCCAGGGACAGTGGTTGCGACTGACCGGCGTGCGCCCGAGCTTTACCGTCGGTCCGCGCACGAGTCGCGGTCATCTGCCGGACCTGCGCCACCCGGTGGAGCAGGTCACGTGGCGCGAAGCGGTCGAAGCCTTGCGTCGGCGCGGCTGCAAGTTGCCCACCGAAGCGCAGTGGGAATACTGTGCCCGGGCGGGAACAGCGACCGTGTTCGGCGGCGTTGCGGATGCCAAGGACCTGCCGCTGTATGCAAACCTGGCCGACGCGGGGTCGCATGGCTCGTTGGGTGTTGCGCTCGAACCCGACTACGACGATGGCTTCGCGATGACGGCTCCGGTCGGCACCTTCCGGGTGAACCCGTGGGGGCTCTACGACTGCCACGGCAACGTCGCCGAGTGGTGCCGCGATTGGCTGGTTTCGTATGTGCAGCGCGAGTTGGCAGATGACGGCTATCGGGCGCCCATGGCAGGGGACGAACCGACCCTTCGGATCATGCGTGGTGGCGATTTCGCCGAGCGCATGAAGCTGAGTCGGGTCGCGTCCCGCAACGCCTCGCCGCCGGAGCAGCGCACCGCCCGGCTCGGAGTGAGGCCGGTTCGGGCGATTCGACAAGACTAGAGGCCCGGCCGAACAGCCGCGCACAACGCGTGCGGCGGCCACGCCGCACTTGGCGGCCCACGAGAGCCTCGCCGAATCCACCGATTCGCCTGCGTTCTCGCGCACCAC
>CAXBFC010000374.1:0-8455 GCA_963974725.1 uncultured bacterium
CAAACGTCGCGCATGGAACGCAGCATGCGCCGAAGGCCGTCCAGGACCCTGGGTTCGTCGTCGACGAACAGCACGCGCTCGCGCGGTTGGGCAGTTGGCGTGACGGGGTCCGTCATCGCGGTAGTCTCATCACGAACCGAGCGCCCTCGCCCGGTTGCGATTGCACCACGAGTTCCCCGTCGTGCCGGTCGGTCAGCACCGACTGCGCGATGGCGAGCCCTTGGCCGGTGCCTTTGCCGACCCCTTTGGTCGTGAAGAAGGGGTCGAACAACCGCGGCATGGCCTTCGCAGAGATCCCGGGACCATCGTCGCTGATTTCGATTTCGACGTACTGATCCGAGCTCCGCGTCTCGATGCGAATGTGCCCCTGAATGCCCGACCCGGTGCCGTTCTGTTCTTCGATCGCTTGCGCAGCGTTGACGATGAGGTTCAGGATCACCTGCTTGATCTCGTTTTCGTTGCAAGACACCATCGGTAGACTCTCATGCAACTCGAGTTCAACGTGAGCGACATACTTCCACTCGTTGCGCGACACGCTCACGGTGTTTTCGACCACGCTATTCAGGTCCACCGGTTGTTTATCGGGTAGGCCAGGATGGCAGAACGCCTTCATTGCCGAAACAATGCTGCCGATCTGCGTGATGCCATCTACGGCCTGCTCCAGAGCGAGTGGCAGCTCAGTGTCCAGGTAATCCAGGTCGAGTTTCTTGGCCAGTGCATCTGCGGCGTTCACGGCGGCACAGCGATCCGAATCGACGTCCATGCGAGCGGCGCTTCGATAGGCCGCGAGCACGTTGCGCAACGCATCTACCGACTCGCGAAGGAACTCAAGGTTGTCGCCAACGTACTGGGTGGGTGTGTTGATTTCGTGCGCGACGCCAGCAGCCAGACGGCCAACCGATTCGAGCTTGTGGGCGCTGGCGAGCTGTAGTTGCAAGCGTTGGCGCTCGCTTTCGTTGGCGATCCTGGCAGTGATGTCCCGAAGCACCAAGGTGTAGACCGGCACCCCGGCAGTCTCGGCTTCGGCAATCGTCACCTCCGTCACAAACTGCGTGCCGTCCTTGCGAACGGCTGGCACATCGAGCGTCAGTCCACTGAACGCGAGGATCTGGTTCTCCGGCATGTTGTTGGGGGTTTCGGCCTCGTCGAGACCCAGCGCCGCCGGAATCAATGCCTGGACTTCGAGGCCGAACAACTCATCACTTTCATAGGCAAACAACTCGGTTGCGGCGCCGTTGTAGAATTGGATCTTGCCCTGCGCGTCCGCGAACAGCACCGCATGGGCGGCGCTCTCGATCATGGTGCGTAGTTGATCTTCGTTGGCGTGGCGCATCGTCATGATTCGACTCGATGGGATTGTGCCAGTGGCAACGTGAACACCACCCGTGTGCCGCCCGCGGGTTCCTCCTGGCATGCGATGGTGCCGCCGTGTGCGCTTAGAATGCGCTGCGCGATGGTCAGACCAAGCCCGAGCCCCGGCGGCTTGTCGACCAACACGTTCGAGCACTGCACAAACGGTTCGAAGACCCGGTCGGCGATGGCCTCGGGTATGCCTGGGCCGCGATCGATGATGGCTACCGTTGCGGTCTCGCCACTGTGCGCGACCTCGATTCGCACCGGTTGGTCAGATGGAGAGTAGCGGTAGGCGTTGCTTAGAATCGCAGTGATGGCCCTCTGCATTGCGACCGCGTCACCACGGCACGCGACTGGACTCTGCGGGCCAACCAGAGTTGCAGGGTGAGCGTTGGCATCCTCTGGCGCGAAGTCGCGGATGGTTTGCTCCAGAACCGCGATCAGCTCGAACGAGCCGGTGGCGGTGCTCAGCCCTTCGCTTGCGTCGAGCTCCGCCACGAACAGGAGTTGGTCGATCATGCCTTCTAGAGAGCATGAATACTTGCTGATGGTGGCCAGGAACTCGGCACGCACTTCGGCCGGCTCTTCGTCGCCAAACTGCTCAAGCAGCTCGGCCGACGATTGGATCACCGTCAATGGCGTTCGCAGCTCGTGGCTCACCGTTGCCAAGAACTGGCTCTTGGCAAGGCTCGCTTGTTCGGCGACCTCTGCTCGTTGCATCGCGTCGATCACGCGGCGATGCTCGAACCCCGCATCGAGGCTCCTTCTGAGCTCTTCCGAGGTGACGGGTTTGGTCATATACCGAAACACGTTGCCGTCATTGACGGCCGCGGTGGCGGTGTCGACATCTGCGTTGCCGGTCAGCATCATCCGCACGCTTTTGGGGTGGCGATCGCGTACGATGCTGAGAAACTGGGCACCGTTCATGCCCGGCATGTTCATGTCCGCGACGACGATGGCGAACTGCTCGTCGCCGGCCATTGCTTCGAGGCCGCGTTCGGGACCGACGGCGGTCTCGATGTCGAACGAGCCGCGCAGCCGGCGCCGGATGCCATCGAGAATTCGCTGGTCATCGTCGACGAACAAGATCCGGCCGTCGCGATTCTGTGCACCGGGATCTGTGAGCATGTGCTAGGCGATGGGAAGCGAGCTGAGGCAGGACCTCAGGTTGCTCTTCGGCTCGACCAACAGCCTCTAAGAAGACCACCCCGATCGTCCCCATGTCACCGAACGGCTAGAGCCGGCGGAGGTTCGTACGGTGCCAGGCACAGGAGTAACACGTTCGATGGCGCCTGCAGGCGCCATCGAACGTGTTACTCCTGTGCCTGGCACCGTACGTCGCTGTGGGCACCGTACGTCGCTGTGGGCACCGTACGTCGCTAGAGCATTGCGCGCACGTCGACCGCGACGCATCCGTGTTCGTAGGCGAATACTGGGTTGGCTTCGAGCTCGACGATTTCGCCGTTGCTGCGTACGCATTCGGCGACCGCGAGCACCGCGTCGACCAGCGCGTCGCGGTCCACGCGCTTGGCGCCGCGGTGACCGCGCAGCAACCGTGCTCCCTTGATCTCCGAGAGCATGGATCGAACGTCGGCTCTCGTGACGGGTAGCAGGCGCATCGAGACGTCTTTCAGAACTTCGACCGCGACGCCGCCTATGCCGACGATCAAGACGCCGCCATAGTGCGGGTCTCGCTTGTAGCCCACGATCAACTCGGCGATGGGCTTGGGCAGCATCGGCGCAACGAGCACACCGCGGATGTCCGCTTGTTGGCCGCGCGTGGCGCAGTAGCCGCGAACGCTTGTCACGATGGCATCGAAGGTCGACCGTGCTTCAGCTGTGGTGACGCCGAGTTTGACGCCGCCCGCATCGGTCTTGTGCGTGACGGCACCCGCGACGATCTTGACGACCGCTTCGCCGCCGCAGTTGGCAACGGCGTGTTCGGTTTCTTCGCCGTTGGTGCACAGGGTGGCCGGCACGATCTTGAGGCCGTATCCTGAAGCGAGTTCTCGTGCTTCGGTTTCCAAGAGCACGGTCCGCGCCTGCTCGCGGACCTTGGAGATTCCGGCCCACTTGTTGGGGGAGACCGGTGGCGGCGTGCCGCGGTGCTCACTGAGCAGTGCGCCGCGCTGGTAGCACGCGGCGGCGCAGCGGCAGGCGACTTCGAGCGATCGGATGACTGGCACGCCCGCCGTTCGCAGCACGTCCAACGGTTCGCTCGCAGTGTCGGCGTAGAGACTGTGAACGATCAGGGCGCGGTTGTGTTTGCGCGCGCATTCGACCAGTGCTTGTGCTGCCGCAACCTCGCGCGCCAGCAGCTCCGCGGCAAACCTACGGTGGTAGCCGCCAAACAGTCCGACGATCAGCACCGTGCCGATCTGGTCGTCGCTCATGATCAGGTCGGCACAGCGCGCGAAAACCATCGGGTCGGCATCGGCCATGCCGGCGAGGTCGATCGGATTGCCGGCGACGTCGCCGAGCAGTTCCTTCAGTTGGATCGTAGTGATCGAGGACAGTTCGGTCAGGTCGACCTGATGACTCTTGATCGCATCGGCGGCCAGCGTGCCGTGACCGCCGCCGTCGGTGATGACGGCGATGCCGCGATAGCCGCCGCGCGCCGGTTGTGACGCCAGCGTCTCAGCGACGTGAAACAGTTCGTCCGAACGGCGCACATGCACGACGCCCGCGCGGCGCAGGCCTGCGCGGAAGACTGGATACGAACCTGCCAGCGCTCCCGTGTGCGAGCGCGCCGCGGCTCGGCCGCGCAACGTTGCACCGCCCTTCAGCAGAATCACCGGCTTCTTGGCGGAAACGCGTTCGGCAGCGGCCAGAAACTTTCGACCATCGCGGAAGCCTTCGACATACATCGCGATCGCGGTCGTGTTGGGGTCGTTGCCCAAGTAGTCGAGGTAATCATCGAAGCGCAGGTCGATTTCATTGCCGACCCCGATGACCATGGAGAAGCCAATGCGCGAACGGCGCATCGACTCGATCATGAACTGCAGCGAGACGTTGCCCGATTGCGACAGCAGCGCGACGCGACCGGCCGGAACGTCAGGCACGCCAATCAAGTTGAGCCCGCGATGCGGGTCGAGGATGCCGGAAGTATTCGGTCCGATGACGCGGATGCCGGTGCGCTCAATGACTTCGTGGATCTTGCGTTCGAGGACTTCGCCTTCGGCACCAATCTCGCGAAACCCGAGTGCCAGCACGACGGCACCTGCGATGTTGCCTTGCGCGCATTCAAGCAACACGTCGGGGACGGTGCTGGCCGGAGTGCAGATCAGTGCGAGGTCGACGTCGCCTTCGATTTCGGCAACAGACTTCGCCACCGGGATGCCACGGATTTCGCCGCCCTTGGGATTGACCGGGTAGATGCCGCCAGCGAACGAGGCCTGCAGAAGCGAGGCGACGGCTTGGTAGCCGCGCTTCTGGGGATCATTGGAGGCACCGATGATCGCGACGCCGCGGGGTCGAAAGATCCGGTCGAGTGAGCTTGAAGACTCAGTTACCGGTGAAGTTTGGGGGTCGTTTGTCACGAAATGCGTCGATGCCTTCCTGCCAGTCTTTGCTGCCCATACAGGCTGCGAGCGCGTCGGCTTCCGCCGCGAGCGCTTGCGTCAATGTTTGCTCTCGTGCTTGCAAGAGCAGTCGCTTGGCGAACGCTACCGAGCGTGGCGCCATGTTTGCGACTTCTTCTGCCATGGTCTTGGCGTGCGCCAGGACTTTGTCGCTGGCAGCGCTCTCGTTGCAGATGCCCCAGGCTTGCGCGTCGCGGCCGGAAAAAAATCGACCGAGCAGCAGCAGCTGCTTTGCCCTGGTCATGCCGACGCGCTCAAGCAACGTGATGGTCGTGCCGCCACCGACAAACGTCCCGAGGCCGAGCTCTGGGAACCGGAGTTTGGCATCCTCGGCGACGACCGACAGGTCACACGCCAATGCCAGTTCGAGTCCCGCGCCTATCGCGTGGCCGTTGATTGCCGCGATGACTGGCTTGTCGCAACGCATGATCGCTTCGGCAGCATCTTGGCCGAACTGCGCGTAGCGCCGACGTTCGGCCTCATCGGGAGCACCCGAACCGTGGTTCTTCAGATCTGCGCCAACGCAGAACGCGCGGCCCGCGCCGGTCAGGACCACGGCGCGCACCGTTGGGTCGGCGCTCGCGTCGGCCAGGCCAGCGATCAGTTCTTCATACAGTTGCTGGGTGACCGCATTCAGGCGATCCGGCCGCTGCATCGTCAGGCAGGCGGTCGCTTGCTCACGTGTCACCAGCAATTCGGGCATGCCGGCATCATGGCCAGTAGTTGTCAGGTGGGCAAGCTTCGGACTGGGGCCATCTGTTGCATCGTCCATCAATGGCGCAGCAGTCAGCTTCGGTATCCGAATGGCAAGGGCGGCCAGATCCACTACAGTCACCAAGATGCGCTTTGCCTCTGCTCGCCTCGTGCTGCTCACCAGCTTCGTATCGCTGCTGTCGGCACAGCAGCCGCGACCGTCACAGGACGAACTGCTCGAACAGAAACTGCAGTCACCTTTCCTGAAAAACGCTGCATGGCACACGGACTGGCAGTTGGCGCGCCGAGAAGCGACTGCGAGCAAGAAGCTGATCTTTGGTTACTTCACAACCGTCAACTATTGAACGCCGTGCAAGTTGACGGAGGCGGGTCCGCTTTCCACACCTGAGTTTGCGACGTTCGCTGCGGATTTCGTGCTGTTCTGCCACCCCGAGTCCAAGGCCACGCAAGCCAAGGACGTCGGGCTAGCCAAGCGCCTCGGCGTCACTGGTCTTCCGGACATCGCAGTATTCACTGCGGACGGCACCCTCATCGTGAAGGTGCCTCCTTCGGTGCACTCGGTGGCACAGTTCACGCGGTACGCGGCACGGGCCCGGCAATTGCTGGCGTGGCGAGTTGCTGCCAACGAAGGTGACGCCCGCGCAGCGGCGGCGTTGCTGATCGCACAATTGGAAGAACGGCAACTTGATCGTTCCTCCGCAGAATCACGCCGGAAGCAACTCAAGAATGAGCTCGAACCCGAACGCAAGCGAATCGATGCGTTGCTCTTGGATCTCCGCATCGGGGAGCAGATCCGCGCTGTGCACCGCGACCTGAACGGCAGGCGGGCACTTGGGGGGAAGTTCTTGCGCATGCTTGCCGCCGACCAACTACCAAGCCCAGCAGTTTCCCGGGGGTTCTGGTTCGTGATCATGGAACACTGCGAAGCGAAGGCCGATGTCGATGGCTTCGTGATCGGGCTCAACGGCTTGCGCCGGAATGTCGCGCTCACGGCCAACGGTGCTCCGTGGGGTGCGAAGCTCATCGCAGACTACGAACAGAAGCTCGCGCAGCTGCAAACCGGCAAGAAGTAGCAGGGATCTTCTCGTTCCCCGCTCCACACCCTGCTCGCGGGCCTGATGTACGCATCGTCAATGGCTCGGTGGCAAAGACGTTCACGATCCCGCACGCCGTGGTTGTGATCGGCGGACCGTTGCGTCCGCAGGTTGTCGCAATCGATCTGGAGCGAGTGGCATCACGCGACCGGCGACCAGCAACAGTCTCAAGTTGACCGTCGGCGCGCTGGAACCGCCGATCGCTGCCGCATTGCGTGCTTGAGTTTGCGGCCGCCGCGAGATCTACGGCCGGTAGATCGCGTGGCACGCGGTTACACTTGGGGCCGATGATTGCGCCGAACTCGAGCCGCCCAAGCATTGGCTTCAGCCTTGCTGTCTTGCTGACTCTGCAGCTTGCATCTGCGCAGGAACGGCCCCCAGAAAAGCCAGCCGCAGAAAAGCCAGCCGCAGAAGAACCATCCGAAAAAGAGTCATTCGCCCAGGAACGTTCTGCCAATGGACCTTTTGGGCCCAAGCACTGGGCGTTTGTCGCACCGGTGAAGCCGCCTGCACCGGTGATCCAGAACGCAAATTGGAGCGAGCACGCCATCGATCGCTTCGTGCTGCGCAAGCTCGAGGCCGCGGGTCTCGCACCGAGTCCAAGGGCCAGCAAGCGAATGCTGATTCGGCGTCTCGGTCTCGACCTCACGGGCTTGCCGCCGACCCGCAGCGAGATTCAGGAGTTCCTGGCCGACGACTCGCAGGATGCCTACGAACGGCTCGTCGATCGGCTGCTGGCCAAGCCTCAATACGGCGAGCACATGACGAGGTATTGGCTCGATCTGGTGCGCTTCGCTGACACCAATGGTGTGCATCACGATCACTACCGTGAGCTGACGCCATACCGCGACTGGGTGATTCGATCGTTCAACCAGAACCTTCCGTTCGATCGCTTTGCCATCGATCAGATCGCCGGGGATCTCTATCCCGAGCCGACCGATGACCAGTTGATCGCGTCGGGCTTTCATCGCTTGCATATGATCATCGATCGCGGCACGGCGTTGCCAGAGGAGAGCCTGGCGCGCAACGTCATCGATCGGGTCACCGCGTTTGGCACCGCGTTCATGGGTTTGACGGTGCAGTGTGCGGTCTGCCACGACCACAAATACGACCCCATCAAGCAGCGCGACTTCTTCTCGTTGTCGGCGTTCTTCAACAACCTCGACGGCGCGGCCGAGACGGGGTCGCGGGGGACGGATGACTTCCGGCGCGGGCTGCAACGCCCTTACAAGAACCTACCGAGCCCGCAGCAGGCGCTTTTGCTCGAGCAGCTGGATGGCAAGGTGCAGGCGGCGAAGCAGTTGCTCGACGAGTTGCAGGCCGAGTTGCAAAGCCTGACCAAGAACAACGGCGATCCGTCCGCGTCCGCAAGCAATGGCGAGGGCAGTCGTCCGGGCAGAGAGGCGGCGCAGCGGGGACTCGAGGCCCGGAGCGAGCACGCGAAGAAGCAGTGGCAGGCGCTGCGGCGGGAGCGATCGGCCGTCTTGATGACCGTGCCGGCAGCCATGGTGATGAAGGAGCGGGCCGAGATCCGCCCAGCCCACATCTTCATCCGCGGCGACTACGACAAGCTCGGGGAACGCGTCGAGCGCGACACGCCGAGCTTTCTGCCAGCGATGAAACCAGCTGCGCAAGACGATCACCGAACCCGCATGGATCTCGCCGAGTGGCTGGTGGACCCGGCGCACCCGTTGACCGCGCGCGTCTGCGTCA
>CAXBFC010000375.1:0-8424 GCA_963974725.1 uncultured bacterium
GAACACCGGCAACCCGACGGCTACGTTGAGCGCCATCGACCTGAGTACGAGCACCGCGCCCACATGGTTGACCTGGCCAACGAATGCGCCAACCGGCGCGGCGATCCCCATGACAGTCGACAGCTCCGCGCTTGCGATTGGCAGCTACGCGGCGCGGCTATCGGCCACCGCTAGCGGATTCATTCCGGCAACGATCGACATCACTCTCGAAGTCCGTGCGGACGACGGTTCCCTCAACCTGCTGTTCTATGGCAACAGCTACTCGATCGGGAACGGTGGTATTCACAACGCCGTCCGCGACCTCGCCGAAGCGGCCGGGCACACCCGCCCCCAGGTCTTCCCCAAACTTGCCGGCGGCCAGAATCTCTACTACCACCTGACCGATCCGTCGCAGGCCGCGGCGATCACTAGCGCGTTGCCGTTGGGTGAAGAATGGGACTTCGTGGTGATGCAGGGCTTCTCACTGGAAGCAACGATGCAATTCGGCGACCCAGTAGCCATGGCACAGAACGCAGGCTTGATCGTCCAGAACGTGCGCGCTCACAGCCCCAACGCCAAAGCTGTGCTGTTCCAAACCTGGGCGCGCGGACCGCAGCACTCCTACTACTCGGGGGCATCGCCGGCCTATCCCGGCGGCCCGGTGGACATGCACAACGAGATCCGTGCTGGCTATGAGAACGCGCGCCAACACATCGACGCGTTGTTCGGTCCAGGCACATCCAGCCGGGCACGAGCTGGTGAAGCGTTCATGCTGAAGGGCTGGGACTCCGCGCTCTACACCAACGATGGTAGCCACCAAACCCCTTCAGGAACTCTCGCAGCCGCCATGGCCGTGACCACCGCAATCTACGGCGACCTGGCCTGCGACATGGATCCGGGCATCGGTGGCACCAGCGCCCTCGCCGTGCGCCTCAACAGCTGGGGACTCGGACAACCGGAGTGGGACGACCTCGCCACCGTCACGGATCGCTCGGCGTCCCCAAGCATGCGCAACTGGCCCGGATCCGACGACGACCTGCTGCTACGCAGCGCAACCCCCACATCACCTGCCGCCTGTGCCCATAAGACGATCGCAAGCGGCGACACCATCAACCTACGACTAGAATCGCCGGGCGGCACGTTCGATGGCACGATCGCGCTGGTCGCAGCACAGCTCGGCATACAAGGCGCGCCGCATCCTGTCACACCAGCCTTCCCGGAGCTGCACCTCGCCCCGCCACTCGCGGTGATCCTCGGACTGGCCCAGCTATCGGCGAACGGTCACAACCTAACCTATCCGGTGCCAGTCTCGCTGCCGGGTTTCTCCGTCGTGATTCAAGGCTTCGCCGTGGCCCAGAGCCCTCGCACGCTGAGACCCATCACGGCGACTGACACGCACGAACTGCATTGGTGAGCCAACGATTGTGTTCTTTCCGCGATAGCGTTCATGTCAGGTGCTTGGATGGCTGTGTGACGACCTTGCTGCCGGCGTCCTTGAGGATGCGCACGAACCGTTTGGTGTACAGCGCATCGATCGACGGTGAAGAACTCGGCGGCTGCGATGACGTCCGCATGTGACTTGAGGAACATGCTCCACGACGTTGGTCGGTCGGGGCTTGGAGCGGTGCCATCTCATGATCGTGTCTGGCGTGACCATCGTCGCGATCTTGGCGAGCAGTCGTCGGCCGAGTGGTTTGCTTTTCGCGGCGAGTCGTCGGCGCTGGTCGTCAGTCAGCCGTGGCCGCTTGTCGCCGAGTTGCTCCTTGAGCACACGGTTCTATTTCGATCAGGTAGTCGATCGTCTGCGTCTGCTGTCTGTTGACCCAGCCAGCGAACGTGGCGAGTAGGAGCTGCAGCGCGTGAGGACCATGCATGAGCGAGGTCATCGGCGAAACGGTTGCCGCATCCCACGGACCATGAGTCACGTCGCTGCCAGACCGAGAGTCAAATCATCACAGTGATGCGACATCAGAACCGGTGCCTACTCGGGGGCGTTCATCTTTGGCATGCGACCACGAACAGCACTCCACACCGCCAACACGAAGACCGTGTCTCCGTTCGGAGAGGGGGCGCAGTAGACGTGATATCTCGTCGATCGAAGCAAGACGCGGCGTAGTCCGGGATCGATCGATGGCGAGGTTGGCGACCGATGCCCGGCCACGTCTCGATGAGGTCCAGTGCTGCCGCTAGCTCGTGCTCGACTAGCTCGGGGGCAGCGATGCGATTCTCGTGCCACTACAAGTCGATGGTGTCGACTTGGCGTTCCGCCTCAGGCGCCACGAGGAGGTTCACTTCCGTTCGCGAAGCTTGGCCAAACGTCGTGCGGTTGACGTCCCTCGCCCTTGCTCGCTTGCTCTCACGATCGTTTGAGGGAACTGTCCCGCGCCGCTCGCTCCGAGGCCGACCGACCACCTAACCGGGGAAGGTCAGCGCGGCCTTTGATTGACGGAGCCGCACACCCTGCTGAGCCGACATTCATGCAAGCCTGACACGCTCTTGGCGATGAAGCATGCACAGCCGCGGTACGGACGAGAGATCGAACTTCCGAATACCATGAATACGAATCACCTGCTGCTGTCCTTGGCCCTCTGCTCCTCGTTGCTGTCCCAGCAAGATCCAGAAGAGGCTGAAGCCGCCTCCTCCGTCGCGACGGCCGAGGCCTCATTCCCACTCGTCGACAGCGCCGCGCTTCGCGCCCTGCGCAGTCAGCAAGATGCGCGGGCGCAGATTGCGGCCAGAATCTGGCCCGGCATCGTCACGGTGCGCGTCTATGAGCGGTTCACTCCTGACAAGGAAGAGCCAGTCATCCCCGAAGGCGGCTGGGTGCAAGAACCTGAGATCAGCTACCCTGGCTACCGCGAGTACGACGCCTTGTCCGGCTGGGTCGTCGCCGAAGAAGGCGAGATCCTGACCTGCAACCATGGACTGCTTAAGAAGGATGGCAGCGCCCCGGACCTGATCGAAATCGAGACCAACGACTACCAACGTATCCTGGCCGAACGGGTCGGTATCGAACCGACGGTCAACATCGCGATCCTGCAGGCCGTGGTCTGGCCAAACGGTCACTCGAAGAAGCTTCCGACTCTGCAGTGGGGCAACAGCGAGGCATGCGCTTCGGGTCACACTCTGTTGGCCTTTGGTGATCCCTCGGGACCCGCACGCTTCCTGCAGCAAGCAACGTTTGTCGCGCAACCATCGCGCGACTGCTACCAAGACCTGCTCAGCGCGTTCTACATGCAGGTCGGTATGATCGCCCACCCGCAATCCTACGGCGGGCCACTGATCGACCTGAGCGGGCGCGTCGTCGGCATCATCGCACCGCGCCAGTCGTCTCCCGGAAGGTGGGCCGCGTCCAACCGCTTCGGAGTAGAGTTCGCGCTGCCGAGCAAGATCGTCAAGAACCTCTACGAAGCCATCCGCGTCGTGCGCAGCTTCCACAGCCCGTGGCTCGGCTTCGCCGTCATGAGTCGACCGGAGATTGCCAAAGTGCGCGGCATCAAGGCTTATCAGGAGATGCCGAAACCCCGCAACGGCATCCTCATCGAGGGCGTGTTTGATCCGAGCCCAGCGTTCTTGTCGGGCATCAAACCGAACGACTGGCTAGTCACGTTCAACAAGACACGAATCTTCACGCCCGTCGACTTCCAACGGCAGCTCTACCTTAATGGCATCGGCTCGTCTGTTCGCGTCGAGATCTGCCGCGACGGCAAGCTCGGCTGGCACGAGATCAAGATCGAAGAACGGCCGGCAGCCGGCGGGCGCCGCTACAGCGAGCGCAAGAACGCGAGCAGCTGCGTGCGCTCGCGGGCATTGGCGATGACGAACCGATCGCGCGCAGCCTGTCCCTCGCCGCCGTGCCAAAGCACCGCCTCTTCGAGATTGCGGGCACGCCCATCGTGCAGCAACCGGGTATGGCCACTGACGCGCTCGATCAAGCCAAGGCCCCAAAGCGGAGGCGTTCGCCATTCCCGCGGTCGCGCATCCACGTCACGCTTCTGGTCCGCGAGGTCGGGCCCCATGTCATGCAACAGTAGATCGGTGTAGGGATGGAACTCCTGGTTCCGGTAGCTCGGATGAAACGCCTCGCTGCCGGTGGCGAGAGTCGGCTGGTGACACGCAGCGCACCCCATGTTGGCAAACAACTGTTGCCCGGCAATCACCTTGCTATCGTCGGGAATGCGCTGCCGCGGCACAGCCAAGGCCTGAGTGTAGAAGACGACATCGGCAAACGTCTTCGCATCGATCTCGGGTGTTGCTGTGGATCCTTGCGGGAGCAATCCAAGCTGACTCGCCGACAGGGCTTCTTCCGGGTGCACGGGCGACGTGATGCCCATGTCGTTGACGTAGGCAGCAGCCGTTTGCCCGCGCACCGTGGCTTTGGTTGCCTTCCAACCAAACCGCCCTGCGATCTTCTGGTCGGCATCCAAGAAGTGCACCCGCCCCGAAATGCCGTCGCCGTCACGATCGTCCGGGTCGGCGATCCGCACCAACTGCGCCACCGGCACCGCTTCGAGCAAACCAAGGCCGATCAGGTGTGGCGCAGTTCTCGGCCCCAATGTCGCTGCATCCATGACAGCCCCGTATGCCGGTTGCTTGAGGATGTAGCTCGGAGCTAGCAACTCGTACGGAGTGCCATCTGCATATTGACCCGCTACCGCACGATATGAGATGGCTACCCGGGCTTCGGCAGCAACCCCCTGCACACCTTGGTCCTGGATCTGTCCACCGTAGTGCGGATGAGCGGCGTCGGGTTGGCCATCCTGGTAGATGCCAATGCGCATCAACAAGCCATGCCTGGCAGGACCGTCAGCGGTAGGTGGCGCACTGCGGCCATCCCGCAGATGACATGCACTGCACGATCGCGCGTTGAACAGCGGCCCGAGCCCATCGCGATCTGAGGCACTCGCGGGCGATTCGACCCAGTTCTGTTTGAAGAACGAGTTGCCGACGAGGAAGCGGCGCCGCTCCTTGCGAGAGAGAGTTTTCGCCGGGTAACCGAATGCGTTCGGACTGTCATCGACAACCGTTGCAGCCCCTCCCAATTGGGGCAGGGCATGGGACGAGACTTGGCCAGTGGCGGCCATCGGCAAGAGTGCGAGACCGATCACGCATCGCAGGGAGTTCATGGCTGAGAAGTAGAGGAGTTTTTGGATGAGGGGAGGCCGGCAGCGCTAACCACCGGGGGCGAGCGGAAGGTCATGACCGAGTTGCTTGCCGAGAATCAACAGGACCTCGGTCTGCTGTTCGAGCGAGGCAATCGCCGCAGCCACCGACTTGCGACCGGGAGCGCCATCTGGTTCGCGAACGGCGACATCGAAACGCTTGGGTATCGCGCGCAGTGTCTTGGTCGTATCGAGCAACCGCTGCCGCAACGACCGCGCGAGTTCTTTGTTGGTGGCAGGCAGCAAGTCGATGAGGCCGGGGCCGACCTTGATGGCATCGCCCCCCTTGCTCTGGGGCAAGCTCGGGCCGAGAACGACACTGCAGATGCCTTGTTGGTTGGCGACGAAGTCGTGCCACGTCGTGTCACTAAAGCAGCTGTGTTCTTGCTCCTGATCACGCGTGTCGTAGGCCACCGTGAGTCGTTCGCCGCCCAGTTCGAACGCCGTCAGCACCGTGACCCCGATCAGGATCTTGCGCACGGACTTTGCCGGATCGTTCTCAAACTTGCGTCTGTAGTTATCCTGGTCAGGCGCCCATGCATCGGTAAGTGTGTGCAGGTGGCCGACCAAGAGCCTGGTCACCGCAAGCAAGAACTCGCAGCGACGAATCGCGTACTTCGATTTCCCTTTCTGGAAGTCGGAAACCGGACGCGCCCCGGGGCCTTCGACATTGAGATCCTGTCCCCACAGCAAGAACTCGATCGCGTGCCAACCCACACAGATGTTCGCCTCGCCACCCCGCTCGTTGGCCAGTTCGAGCACCGCTCCGGCCAGACTTGGAAACTGCCGCGGTGACTGGATGATGCCGCAATCCGGGCGGCCGACGACGTAGTCGATGTACGCTTCGTCGACCGGCCACGCGTTGAGCAAGGGTTCGAGTTGTTCGACCGGACCATCGTGAAAGCGCAGTGCTTCCGTCTGCCCATAGGCCTGACGAGCGTGCAACCACGCATGCTTTGCTACGGCGAGCGATTCGTCATCAGGCACTTCGACCAGGGCCTCGACGGCGGTCTGGAGCGCCTTGGCGCGCGTCTCGACGTCCTTGTAGAGGTGATGGCACCATGCAGCATGGTGCCGTACGACCGCATCAGGTTTTGCCTGCCCGGGAAGGGCAGACAGAACGACGAGACCGGCAAGGCCGAGTCGAATGGCTCGGCCCATGATGAGACTGTTCATCGCTGCCTTCAGTTAGTGCGCCTACTTGAACACGACTTCGTGGCCGTCCGTCAGGACGAGCGCACCGGTTTGATCAACGCACACGGCTTGCGCCATGATGCTGATGCCAGCGAGACCCACAGGTGCAGTGACCGCGATCGAAGCGGGACCGAACGGCAGCACCTGCTGGTACTGACCGACGTAGCCACCGGTCAGCGCAAAGCTCTGCACGAACGGGTTCAGCCACAATGGCGGCAAGAACAGCGGTTGGCCAACCGCAGTCTCAAACGGCTGCAGCAGAATCGCGTAAGGTTGGCCGTAGAGCGAACCGCTGAGCGAATCGACGCGAAGCGTGATCGTTTCGAGTGGCTCGACGTCACGGACGAACTCACCGGCTCCGTAGTGTGGCACCGCGTCGATACCGCTGGACATACGCAGGTCGAGATCACTACCGGCGTACGGACGCGACTCGAACGCCCACAGCGCGTCATTGCCTGAAGCTGGGTGCTGGATGTTGCAGATGAAGCGGTACGGGTTCGTCGGATCGAACATCATGCCAGTCGGCTCCGAGCCGGCGACCGTCAGCGACACGAAGATGCCGATGCCTTCGGCGACGCCGTCATTGTCGGCGTCGATGGCCTTCCAGATGTCGCCTGGATCTTCATCCTCAAGGATGTAGATGGCACCGTTCGGACCGATTGCGATGTTGTCCGGATCGTCGAAGTTGTCGTCGGGGTCCAAGCCGGGGCTGGTGAAGGGATCCGATTGCGTCGGGTTGACGTCGAGGCCAGTGGCGAAGTTGATCGTGTCGTAGTTGACGAAGTCACGAACCATGGCGGTCGAGGCCGACTGCAGCTCGATCGAGATCACACGGTTCTCACTGGTGAGAGCGGCGTAGATCACGTCGTTGCCGTTGGCGAGAACGCCGATATCGATATCCTCCGGGCGGCCGAAAGGCGTGCCGAAGACTTCATCCGCAGCGGCCTGACCCGACGTCACAGTCACGTAGGTGTAGGGGGTCGTCGGAGTCAGCGGCGCCCCGTTGACGTCGGTCATCGCGACCCAGGTCGCCTGGCCAACACGGGTCGTCAGTCGGTTGCTGGCCGAGTCGAAGTTCTCATTCGGCACGGCGTTCGGGTCGGCAGCGTAGGCATTGATGCTCAGAACGAACGTTTGACCGTTGCTCAGGTCGCCGTAGGTCGTCGGCACGAACTTGTAGATCGAGCCCGAGTTGCTCTCGTCGATGAAGTAGAGGTTGCCCTGGCTATCGAAGCGCATGCCTTCATGACGAACGGCAGGGATCGAGCCAGCGTGCCAGATGACGTTGAACGGACCGTTTGCCGAGAGCGGGTTCGTGCACTCGAAGAAGCGACCACCAGTGGTCTCTTCGCCGAACACGATCGTACCCCATGGGCTCCACGAGCACGGGTCGTTGGCGGCCGTCTCGTCAGTCGTGTGATCGAAGGTATTCGGATCCGAGTTCCTTGTAGCAACGCCAAGGCCGTTGCCGGTGAAGATCTCGATGTGGTTGCCGGTCTGCGTGTCGTAGCGGAAGACACCACCGCCACCACCGAAGTTTTCACACGGGACGAAGATGTAGCGGCCAGACGGGTCGAACGTCGCCATGTCCCAGTTGTTGAGGGATGGGGTCAGGCCGTTCGCAATCAAGGTGTTGCGATTAGTGATGAGCGTCTGCGTCATGCGCGTCGGCACATCGAAAGGGGCAGTGTTTTCCGTTGCGACACTGCTCGTGGCAGTCTCGGGCAATGGGAAGCTCTGCGCCGTGAGGGAAGCGGAAATCGCGGCGACCGCGATGAGAGTACTGATTGACGTTTGCATTTGGTTCTAGCATGGCCGCGACAACCAAAGCCGCTGACCAAGCGCACCCGAACTTAGAGCGGTCGACCAAGTGACCAGCAACGCATCGTGAGAGCTTGACCAAGGCGCGACCCTTCATGCGTCGTTGATGCGACGCGCTGTAAGTTGGCGCTATGTTGATCAAAGATCTGCACTAGCAACACGATTGCGCAGCGGCTTCCGCAGCGCCCCGTGCGTGACAGGGTGCTGTCGATTGACTTGGTAACTACAAGCGACGGCAGGAGGCGGCGTTGGTGCGCTTCGAATCCTC
>CAXBFC010000376.1:0-8408 GCA_963974725.1 uncultured bacterium
GCTCATCCACTTGATCGCGATACAGGTTGAGCCCAACCAGCACCTGATGGGCTCGCAACTCGTCCTCAGAAAGCGGTTCTGCGAGTTCGCTCGGAGCGCAAATATGGCTCAACTGGTCGGCGAGACAGACGGTCATCGCCATGTCCGCAAAGCTCTGGGCATCGGCGACATTGTGATGGCAGGCGATCGATTCCTTGATCTGATCAGGCAGATGCCATTCCTCGGCAAGCAGCACGCCCGCCGCCACATGATGTTCATGCACTGCTTGATGCAGTTCGGCAACGGGCAGCGACGATGCCTCACGGCCACCAGCACTCTCGACGTTGTTGAGCAGCAGCGCCTTGCCAACGTCGTGCAGCAACCCACACAGGAACGCAATCTCGACGTTGCGGCGCCGCATGCGGGCAATCTCCTTGGTGAAGAACCCCGTCAAGACGGAGTGTCGCCACAGCTTGCTGAGCAGGTCGGCACAGGCTTCGTTGGCGAACATGCGAGTGCGAACGGATACTGCCAACGCGATGTCCGTGATCGTCTGCATGCCCAAACGGCTCACCGCTTGCTGCAGCGACGAGCACGGCATCTGCCCCATGTAAGCCGGGGAGTTCGCGACCCGCAGCACGTTGGACGCGATCGCTTGGTCGCCGTGGATCACGGACGACAGCTTGGCCGCGTCCGTGTCTTCCTGCTGGCACAACTGCATTACTTGGGCAGCGGTCGCGGGCATCGGGGGTAGCTCGACTTTACGCTCTTCAAGCAAGCGGGTGAACGAGCGCGATAGGTCTGCGGTTCCGGTCTCCATCGAGCCATTCATCGGCGCTTTGCGGGGTCAGGCAGCAAGCCACCGCAAGCTGCCGATACCAGCGGGAGTTGCGCACTCGCGCACGAACGTCACACAACCGTGTCATCAACCCATCGCCCGCAGATTCCAGTATCGTGCCGACCGATGACCATGAGCTGCCACCTTCCAAAGATGACGAGCGCACTACTGGGCGTGCTGTTGGCCAGCTCCATTTGCCTTGCCGTGTGCCGGGACGCGCATGCGCAGACCTCAGCTTGGGCAGACTTGTCCGTGCCACAGGGAGTTGCCAGCTCAGCCGTTCATGGCCAGGGCAAACTGATCACCTACGACCAGGGATCGACTCTGCACGTGTTCTCGTCGGTGACCAGGCGATGGCATGGCGCGCCGAAGCTGCCCGGAGCCACGGTGCGGTTGTTCAACGACTGCGTCATCATCACAGAACCTGGTGTTTGCCGCGCCTTCTCATCCCACACGGGTCAGTTCGCAAGCCTCAACGCCACCGGCCAGTGCACCATCCTCAATGCGACGGCGCACAAGAACGACTCCATCATCCTGGTCACAAGCGGCAGCCAACTGCACGCGTTCAGTGCCTTCACCGGCACGTGGACTTCGCTCAGCATCCCGACGACGTTCGCTGCCGATGTGCAGCGTCATGTAGCCGTCGTGCATCACGGCGCCAAGGTCCTGGCGGTCAGCGCCTTCGACAACGTCTGGCACGAACATGCCTGCGGCACCACGGCGACGACCATCAGCGCCAATGGCACGACCGCCATCGCAAGCAACGCGGGCACTGTCCTGGCGTTTTCCGCACACACTCGATCCTGGCGGAGACATGCGCCTCTCGCCAACGCGTCGTTCCTGCGCGCGGATGACTGGGCCTTGTGGTTCAACAGCACGACCGTCGTGGCCTACAGCAGCTTGCGCGGCACGTTCCTCAGCGAAGTGGCGGCGGTGACCACGCTCGCCGGTAGCACCGACCTCTACGCGTTGCTCAACACGGCCAACGGGCTGTTGGCGTATTCTGCGGTGACCGGTGACCTGCTGACGATCACGCAACCGGCCAACGCAATCGACTTCGGTGCTGCGGTTGCCCTGCTCCACGGCAACAAGACCGTGCGCGGCTACAGCCCATTGCGACAATCCCTGCAGACGCTTGTGGTCGAGACTCAGGCATCGGGGGCAGGCAACAGCGTCGCCTTCGTCACGAGCAACAGCGGGCAAACGCACGCATTCAGCAGCTTGACGTCGAGCTGGGTCACGGCGCCGGCAGCCACCAATGGCAACCCGGCAACGATGTCGACGACGACCGTCGCGCTGCAATCACCAAGCGATTGCTTCGCGTTCGCCGCACGTTCGGGTCAGTTCGTCGCAGTCGGCAACCCGGTGCCGGCGCTCGTCAGCAATCCCACCAGCGCACCGCTGCTCGGCTACGACGTAAGCAACCTGTTCGCATTCGACACGGACAGCGAACGCTGGCTGCAGGTGCCGCGCACCGGCGGCGGGGCGCCAGTGTTCGCAATCTGGCGGACCTCGGCACTCGCGCTAGACGGCACCTCGGCACACGGCTTCGGCGCGCAAACAGGTGCCTGGCAATCGCACGCGATCGGCCTCGGCAGCCAGAGCGTCACTGCCAACAGCGAAGTGGCATACATCGTCCAGCCGACCAAGATCGCCGCGTGCTCGATGCTGCCGGAGATCGTCTCCTACCAGCAATTCCCCCACTTCCGACGGGTGCAACCGCGCGGCACCGCGATCTCGTTCGCCGCGGCACCGCCAGCAACCGCATTCGCGATCGCGGCGTTCGCGCCACCGATCACGCCAATGACGGTGCCTGGCCTCGGCACGCTGATGCTCGACGCCAACGTCGCGCTGTTGGCACCGGTGATGCCATCGACGAACACCCCGGTCGTGCAGCTCTCGTGGCAGCTACCGGCCGCAGCCATTCTGGCGGGCACGACGCTGTCGAGCCAGCTGGTGGTCTTGCCAGCGACGGGGCCGGCATACCTGAGCAACCGCGCGACCGTGCAGCTCTGGTAAGGCCTTACTCGAGTGGCCTTGCTCTAGTGACGTTGCTCTAGTCGCCTGGCTGCAGTGGTTGGGACAAGACTACTCAGAGGTAGTCGGCGACGCGAGCTCGCTGCTTCGGGCCGGCGGCCGCAAAGCTGAGGAAGCGAGGGCGGTTGCGATTCCAGAGCAGGTGGCCGCCCCGCGGTAGCCAGCATTCTCCGTTGGCCGCCCGGATCAGCGCGGCACCTGCGGCGACATCCCATTCATGCTTGGGATGCTTGGTCCAGGTCGCATCGGCACTACCGGCAGCGACCGCAGCCAACATGTAGGCAATCGAACCGACCGGCTGCATCGAGACCTGCTGCTCGACATGATCCCAGTCGCCGCGTCGCATCTCACTGCGCGAGCCAAGCACGCGTGGCTGCGAAGAATCGGCGGGAAACTGCCAGTCGGGTTCGCCGGTGACTTGCACACCGTGGCCAACGCCACCGACGACCTGCATGCCTTGCGCCGGCGCCCCGACGGCCCCGAGCACCGGCTGGCGATCCACAAGCAGGGCGATCGAAACCGAGTAGTCCGAACGCCCAGCAAGGAACGAACGGGTGCCGTCGATCGGGTCGACGACCCAGACGCGAGAACACGACAAGCGCGCCTCATCGTCCGGGGTCTCTTCCGACAACCATCCGTCAGAGCCTTCCGGCAACTGCGCGCGCAACAGTTGATCGATCTCACGATCGGCAACCGTGACCGGACTGCCGCCCTCTTTCTGTTCGGCCTGGACGCCGCGACTTGCATGCCACAGGGCAAGCTCCATCGCCTCATCGAGCGCCTGTTGGGCGCGCAGAATATCGCGAGCGGTCGCCTGGTTCACAGCTGGTTGCCTGCCTGCAGCCATCGATCGAGCAGCATCAACCCCGCCATCGACTGGCCATCGCCGCATTCCTGGTCGAGCAGGGTTCGGCGTGCTTCCTCGATCGGCATACGATGCACGCTGATCTGCTCGCTCGGCTCCAGCTCTTGCGGCACTTCGTGCAGCTGCCTCGCCAGAAAGAAGTGGCAGCGTTCGTTAGACACGCCCTTGTACGGCGCGAAGTGACCAAGCGGCGTCCAAGCATCGGCGACCAGCCCGGCTTCTTCGCGCAACTCCGCCTGCGCTACCTCGAGCGGTTGCTCGCCTGGCTTCATGCCACCAATTGGAAACTCCCACAGGTCGATGCCAAGCAAGTAGCGATGCACACGAACCAGCACCATGGTGCCGTCGTCGAAGACCGGGATCGACGCGCAGCTGCCTGGCATGTCGACGTAGTAGTAGGTGCCCTCGCTACCGTCACGCTGCACGTAGCGATCGCGGCAATAGCGGTGCCACGCGTTGTCGACTAGCACCTCGCGGTCGAGGCGGCGAAATGTGTCGTCGTCGCTCACCGGCTAATCGAGAAGAAGAGTTGGCGGCGGTCGTCGGTTTCTTCGTAGAGCCACGGCCACCCGAGGTCGAGCGCGATCGGCAGTTCGAGGTATGGGATCTCGATCCGCAAGCCGACTCCCGAACTCGCGCGCATTTCGCCGAAGGTCGGGTCGTTGAGGCCTAGTCCGAGGAAGCCGATGTCCGTAAACAAGACCCAGCGCAGCAGCTCGCGATCTCGCACCTCGCCCTCTAGGCGGGTCGCCACCAACGGAAAGTAGATTTCGTAGCTCGACGTGTAGACCGCTTCGCCACCGAGCGGACGGCCAAACTGGGTCGGCCCCGCACCACGGAAGTCGAAGCCTCGCAAGTCGGCGCCGCCCATGCGGAAGCGTTCGGTCAGGAAGACGTCGTCGCTATCGCCAAACTCGTTGGCGAGGCCGAAGAAGTGACGCCAGTGGAACACCGTGCGGTGGCCCATCTCGTTCTCGGTCAACGGCACGTAGACGTCGGCACGATGTTCCAACTTCGTCAGGCTTTCATCGCCACCGAACGCGCCGCCAATCACCTCGAGGCCGAGGTTCAAATCAATGCCGGACGTTGGCCGCTGCAGGTCATCGTAGTCGAGGTAGCGCATGCTAAAGCGTGTGCCTCGCAGTTCGGTCTGGCCCTCGGCATCGAATGCGAGCACGGTCGCGTCTTGCGCCAGGCTGTCGACTTCGACGGTTTCGTGGCGGACCGACAAACCGGCGTTGAAGAACTCGGTGAAGTTGCGCGACAGCCCGACTTCGCCGCCAAGGATGTCTGAGGTGTAGCCATCCGGCAGACGTCGCAATTGCCGACGCGCGCTCACCCGCAACGCATAGGTGTCGTGATGATCACGAAACACGTCGGGCTCGACGAAGGTCATCTGGAACTGGCTCTGGCGACTACCGGGCGCCAGCAGCATCGACAGGTTCTGGCCACCACCGTGGAACGCCTTGGCGTCGAGAATCTCCTGGATCGCGGTGATCGGGTTGGCGCTGCTCGGCGGGTTCCACAAGTCGAAGTTGCGCTTGTTGAACGTGATCTGCGCTTGCGCGCCAATGCCAGTACTGATGCCAACCCCCCAACGGAACTCGCCGGTCGGGCCATCTTCGACATCGAGTCCAAGGTCAACCAGTTCGGGATCGCCGACAACCGGTTCGATCTGCAAGCGCGGACCAACGACAGCACTCGGGTCCTGGAAGAACCGCGTGCTCTGGATACGCCGCAACGCCCGCCGCACTTCGAGCATGTCGATGCGCTCGCCGGGCAACACCCGGAAGCGGCGTCGGATGACCGCGTCGCGCGTATAGCTGTTGCCGCGAATGACCACGTCACGAAGTGTCTTGGGTGAGCCCTCGCTGACTCGGATGACGATGTCGACCTCAGGTCCTTCACCGTAGATTTCCAGCGGATCGAACACCTGGCAACCCTGGCGAGGCGCTTGCCGCATGCCGGGGAAGTTGACAGACGGATGGCCGCGGCGACCGTAGAACTCTTCGACCGCTTCTTGGTCTCGGCGCAGGCGATCGTTGTCGTAGAACTCTCCCGGCGCCACCTTGATGACTTGCTCTACTTCACTGGCGGGATAGAGCGGCTCGCCGAGCAACGGCGCGGCTTCCGGGGTGACGTGCACCACCTTGATCGAACGAACGCGATAGCGCGGACCTTCGACCACGATGATCGACAGGTCCACCAGCGTGCGATTGGTTGCGAAGCTGACGTCCGCCAGGTCGACCGTCGCCTCCAAGAAGCCGCGACTGCGATAGAACAAACGCAGTCGGTCCAAGTCCTCTTCGAGCACTTCTCGGCTGAATGCCCCGCCGCCGAACAACATGCCGGCAGGATCACTTTCGATGCGCGCGTCGCGCACCAGGTAGCTGTCGGTGCCAAACAAGCCAAGGATCGGACGCGCCGGGAACGAACGGTTGCCGAGAAAGTCGATGTTGCGCACCGTCACCTGCGGACCTTCTTCGACGAGGACCCGCAGCGTCTCGCGACTGACAGCCGCGGGCTTGGGTGCATCGGGATTCGCGGCGTCCGGCTGGCCAGCCTCGGTGTTGCCAGCCTCAGTGTTTCCTGCCTCACTGTTCCCTGTGGGCTTGGCGGCATCCGACCCGACTGCGCCCTCGGCATCCGTGGCAGGGAGAACCGGCATGTCCAACAATTCGATGTTGCAGAACGCGTAGCCGTCGCGGTGATAACGCGCGAGCAGCAGCTTGCGCATCGCTTCGGCTTCGGTGCGCGTTGTGCGGCGACCGGGGTAGTAACCGATCAAGCCATTGATGACCTCTTGGTTGAGGTGATCGAGTCCGACAAACTCGACGTCTTCGTAGATCTCGACTTCAAGATCCACCTCGTAGGTCACGACCACTTCGCCGTCGATTTCTTCGACGTAGGCCCGAACCACCAGGCGACGTTCGGACCACAAGCTGGCGCAGTCTGCCGACACCTTGCGTTGCGCAAACGGTTGGCCAACGCGGATCTCAAGTCCGCGAACAATCGACTCGGAGGAAGCGACATCCAACGGCGCAACAGACTCAGCGCTTTGCTTCGACTTGACCACCTGGATCGAGCGCACCAGCTTGCCGTTGAGCGCTCGCACTTCGGCTTCGTAGTACAGCTCGCCGCCGATCGTCGGCAAAGGTATCGATCCCGCGGGGTTCTGTGGCTGCTGGCCTACTGGTGGCTGCTGCCCCTGCGGCGGATCCTGGGCCGCGAGCGATGCCTGCACGGACATCGCCAACAACGTCGCAATCATCAACTGCTTCGCGGGACGTGCTGCAGCCGCAAGGCCGGCCGCAACCCGAACCACAGCCGGATCACTGCATCGGCTCGGCTTTGCGCGTGAAGTTTTCAAAGCGCATGTACTCTCGGAAGAACCGCAAGGTGACTTCCCCAACGGGTCCGTTCCGTTGCTTTGCGATGATGATCTGAGCGAGTCCAGCGTTGTCTTCGGTGGGGTTGAAGTAGTCTTCGCGATGCAAAAGGATAATGACGTCCGCATCCTGCTCGATGGCTCCGGACTCACGCAAGTCACTCATGCGCGGACGGTGATCATCGCGGTTTTCAACGTCACGATTCAACTGTGACAACGCAATCACTGGCACTGAGAGTTCGCGCGCGATGCTCTTGAGACCACGCGAAATGGCCGAAATTTCCTGCTGGCGACTCTCGAAGCGCCCACCACCGGTCATCAACTGCAGGTAGTCAACCGCAATCATCGAGATGTTGTGCTTTTGCTTCAGGCGTCGCGCCTTGGCACGCAACTGGGTGATCGAGATACCCGGCGTGTCGTCGACGAAGATCGGTGTCTCGTAGAGTTTGGCCGCTTCTTCCTGCAGGCGTTTGTATTGCTGGTCCGTAATCCGTCCCTTGCGCATCGCCGAGCCATCGACTTGCGAACGGTTGCAGAGCATGTTCTGGATGACCTGCTGGTTCGACATTTCGAGCGTGAAGAACGCAATGCCGGCGCCGTGATTGGAAACGCGCTCCGTCAGGTTCAGTGCGAACGTCGTCTTACCCATCGACGGACGAGCCGCGATGATGATCAATTCGCCCGGCTGCAAGCCGCCCATCATGTCGTCGAGGTCGTAGTAGTCGGTTTGCAGACCCGTCAGGCGCCCCGCGCGTTCGCGCAGCCGGTCGATCTTCTCGAACGTCGACTGCAGCACGTCAGCGATGCTGACGGCCTCGCCAGACTTGTCCAAGCCCGAGATCTCGAAGATCTGACGCTCGGCTTCGTCGAGTAGCTCCTTGGCCTCGCTCTCGTTGTCGTAGACCTTGCGCGCGACTTCGAGGCAGGTCTCAAGCAGCTTGCGAGCCAACGCCTTCTCGCGAACGATCTCGGCGTGGTAGACGACCCCGGCGGCGGTGATGACACCCTCCATCAGGTCCATCAGGTGCTCGTGGCCACCAATCTCTTCCAACCTTCCTTCCCGCGACAGCTCTTCGCCAACCACAATCGGGTCGGTCGCGTGGCGATTGTTGTACGCCGACAGGATCGATGTAAAGATCTGCTCGTGCTTGGGTAGGTAGAAGTCGTCCGGCTTCAGGAACGTCACGTCTACGACGGCGTCCGGGTGCAAGAGCAGGGCCCCGAGCACAGAGCGCTCGGCGTCGAGGTTCTGAGGCACCCCGCGGCCATCGAAGTTCTGTTTGAAGTCCACCATCCGCTAC
>CAXBFC010000377.1:0-8370 GCA_963974725.1 uncultured bacterium
ACATCACCGGGAAAGTTGTCCGCCTGGATGGCAATCGTCGAGTTCACCGTTCCCGCTGAGATCGCGAAGTAGTCGCCGTCGCCGTTGTTGAGCACTGTGTTGCCAAGGCAGTTCTGCAGCTCGGCCCAGTGCATGTTGCGAATAGGCAACTTGCAGTTGTCTTGAATCACGTTGTCGAGCAACTGAAACGGCGGGCTGCCCAGGTTTTGCACAGTAATGCCATCGCCACCCGACAACTCGACGTAGCAGTTGCTGATCGTCGCCGACGTTCCGTTAAGTGCCAGCGCCGCGTTGCCAAACCGCCCCGCGTAACGAATGCGCATGTGCTGCAGCTGGGAAGTGTCACCAACGGCCAACTCGACTCGGTCCCAATCACCCGGCGCTGGTTGCGTCGCGCTGCCGTCGTTCTCGGTATCGCCGCCGAACGCGTCATCTTCGATCGAGGTGCAGACGACCGGTTGCGCAGCCGTTCCGAGCGCCATCACGCTGCCATTCGACGTGAAGGTGCCGCGCCGGAACTTGAACACGGTGCCCGCTGGCAAGGTCATCGTCGTGCCAGCAGGGACGCGAATCGCATTCGTCGTGCTATCGAAGACGAACACACCCGATCCATTGATCGAGTAGCGATGATCGACCAGCAAGTTCCCGAGAAAGCCCGCGCTGCTGACTACTTGCGCGTATTCACCACCGGCGCAATTCGTCGCGGTGTTGTCGACGAAATTGGCAAGGTGATGGAGGAACAGGTCGCCAACCGGAATGCCACCAAGGTTCATGAAGTGGCAGCGTTCGACGGTCACGTTGGTCGCCCCCTGCAAGCCGTCCTCGAGCAAGTCCTCGAACTTACAGTCACGCAGCGTGTGGTGTTGCAACCGCAACTCCATCGCCGCGCTGTTCGCTTGCCCGCCGTAGCGAAAGTTGCATGTATCCCACAGAGAGCCGGGGCCACCGCAATCAATCATGCCCCAATCCCCAGCAACCGGGAAGGTCGCACTGCCGTTGCCATTGCTATCGCCACCGGCCGTATCATCGTGCACCGAGGTGATCGTGATCGGCTGGGCAACCGTACCAAGGGCATTGACGACGCCTTGCACGCTCCAACAGCCCCCCACTTTGATGATCGCTCCCGCCTGGATCGTCAACACCTGGCCTGTCGGCACGCTGATGCCGCAGCCGGCGCCAGTACTGGTGATGTGGTAGACGTTGCCGGCCGCGAGCGGGCCGCCATTGCCATCCCAGATGTTGCCGTTGATGAGGATCGGCGTAATCTGCGCGGTAGCGGAAACGGCCAGTAAGGCCACGAAGACGAGGATGCGCACGGTGATTGGTCGTTCGAAAGGAAGGCTCGAACGTAGGGCGCGCGCACGCCCCGGCAGCCGCCACAAAACCCGACGAACTTGTAGTTCGCCGCCTACCCAGCTTTGCCGGCGGCACGTAACACGGTTTGGGTGAGCCGCCTAACGCCGGTACCAAACAGTGACGATGCCATCGCGGTGATCGGCCGAGTGCGAGATCGAAATCAGCTTGCCCTCGTCAAGGGTGTTCGCAAAGTCACTAGCCTCGCGAAACAGATTGGCCCAACTCTTGAACGAACCGCGGAACATCTTGAACGTCACCTTCATGCCTCGAGAGTAAACCAGGGCGGTTGCGGACGCAGCCCCCACTTCTTCCTCTGGCCAGCTACCGAGTCTGCAATCGCACTTCGATGAGCCCAGCGGCTCGATGCCGGTCGGTGAGCACGACGGATGTGTAATCGGTCGTCGCAGTCTTCCACACATGCAACTGCCAACCCTCAAGGTTGGCCGGCGCGAGCAACGTGGCTGAGCCAGCTTGCGCAGTGGCACTCGATACGGATGCAGTCTCAGCATGGTCCGACCAACGATCTCCACCCCGCCACTCGACTTCGGCCTCGGCGTCTGGATGCTTGCGGCGCAAGGTGATCTTCGCCGCGAGAGCGACACCCTCTGACGTCCGCAACTGCACCTGGAACGGCTTCGGCGGCACAATGGTCAGCACCAACGGCGAGCGCGCAAAGTCCATCGGGTCAAAGGCGTGCACTCGCGAAACCGCGAACGGCGATTCATCGCCGCACGCATACACGAAGTGCTTGCCGGGATAGACATCCGACATCGACCACACTCCTGGCTCGATCTCGGCGATTCGTCGTGGGCTGCCATTGGTCGTCACGATGGAAAACGCAGACACCGGTTCGCCGTTGGCATCCTGCACCCGTACCAGGAACTTCGGCCATGCGCGCACGCGAATCACGGCCTGCCCAGCTTCAAACTCGTACCACCGGTCCGGTGCGAGCACGTAATGGCTCGGCTCCGGATCATCTTCGTCGTCCGCAAACTGCACTGCGTTGCCGCTATCGGAATAGCCGTGAATCCAAATCCGCCCATCGGCATTGGCGCGAACGGTCCACGGCTGACCGCGGAGGATCGGACCGTCACGAAGCGTCGGTTCGAACTGCTGCCCCGGCACAGGTTCGCCCGTGCGATCGTCCACAACCAAACACGTCAGCACTGGCACTCTGGTCACGACCCATCGCAGTTCGCTCGTATCGTGCTCCGGCCCGACGACGACTGAGCCCGGGACCGCTTTGCCGCACAGGCATTCGACAGCGTAGTCCCCAGCGGGGACAGCTCCAAAGTCGACACGCCCCCCACGCACCATCGCGATCGGGTAGCCATGAATGGATCCGAGCGACACCAGAGTATCGGGAACCGGATTTCCGTGGTTGTCGACGACCGTGCCGCGCACGACGTATCCCTCGTGCACCATCACGTCGCCCGCGTCGTAGACCGGTTCTTGACGCAACTCGGTAAAGAGGCGCGTGCACTTCGGATCGACCGCGAAGGGACCCCCAGCATCGACGCGCAGCGGCAACCTGGTTTCCGGTAACTCGAACGAGAACGTGCCATCCCCCGCACTGATGACCGGTTCGGGCGCATCCCAAGGCACTGGCTCTGGCAGATGCGGAGCGCCAGGCGAACGCCAGCATTCTTCATCCATCTCGTAGCGGCGGGCACGAAGGCGCAGCTGGACTCCCGCGAGCGGCTGCTTGGCCGCCGTGACACAACGTCCAGTAATGGTCAGCGTCCTCGCAACCAGCGAACGCAGAACCGGTTGCTCAACACCCGGCAACGCGGACGACTTCTGTAGCTGCGGCGAAGCCTGCAACGCAACGGTTCGGCCGGCAGGCTGCGAGCCTGATGATGCGTCCGGCGCCGCAGGTATCACCGTTGCCGGCTGCCACAGCAGCCACCACAGACCAGCGGTCAGGCAGGCGACCATGACGAGGATCGAGCGGGCGCTCACGATGCAAACCCACTCGTCGACTCGCACAACACCATCACTTCGCGCGGACCGCGACCACGGCGCTCTCGCCCAACTTGCCGTCTTTGCGAGTCGTCAGGAACATGCGGTCGCCTTCGAGCACGAGGTCGCTGTTGATCTCGGACTTGGCCAACGGCTGGAACTTCCATTGCAACGTACCGGTCTTGCGATCGACGGCGTAGATCTTGCCGCGCAACGACGCGAGGTAGACCGTATCGCCAATCACCAAGGGACGGCTGTAGATCGGTCCCCCACGCCGGCCCTCGCGCTCGGTCTCGAACTTCCAAACGACCCGACCGACGGTTTGATCGACGGCATAGAGGTTCGCGTCACACGACCCGAAGTAGGCAAAGCGCTCCGTCGACGTTGCGCCGCCTTCGACCCGCGCGCCGGTCTTGACCTGCCACATCAGCTTGCCCATCTCCTTGTCGATCGCATAGATGTGCTTGTCTTGGCTGCCAACGAAGACGTTGCGCGGACCGATCGACGGCGTGCCATACATCCAACCCAACGTGTTATAGGACCAGAGCCGCTTGCCGGTCTTCACATCGAGCGCCAACGCGCGACATTGATCAAAGATCGACAGAACGACCATCTTGCCGTCTGTCGTCGCGGTCCGTGGCCGGGCCGGACGGCCCCCGAAACGGGCGCTGTTGCCATCGAACCCCGGTGGATCATCCGGCGCATCTTCCAGGTATTCGTGTTCCCACAGGATCTTGCCCGTGGTCAATGAACAGGCATAGACCTTGCCGTCGGAGCTGCCGGCAATCACCGCATCCATGGTGCAAGCCGGGCCGGCAACGCCCAACGCGATCTCGGTGTGCCAGAGCTTCTTGCCGGTGTCGCGAGCAAGTGCATAGAAGCCCTTGTCGCAGCTGACGAGAATCGCCGGGAAGGCCGGGTTCGGCGATACCGCCAACCCGAACCCGGAAGCCATCGGGATATCGTCGCCGCTCGTCCACTGCGCCTCGCCGGACTTCGCATCGATCGCGTGCACCTTGCCTTGACGATCGAGAGCGAACACCGTGCCGTTGTGCACGGTCACGCCATTGAAGCTGCTGCCTTTGGGCGCGTATTTCCATAGCACGCGCGCGTCTTGCGCCGCGGTAGCTGGCTCGCCGACCTGCCCAGCCCCACCGGCCTGGGTAGTGGCACCATCAGCCAAGCAAACGAACGCAAACCCAAAGGCCGCGACGCCAATCTCGCCGAAGCAGCGAGCCAATCTTCCGAAACTCATGCCCCGCACCATAGCGGATGCGCAGCATCAGCGGTCAGCGGCGCGCGCCGAATCCGGCTACTTCGCCCGCGTGCCGATCCAGCCAGGCAACCCGCCCGCGACCTCACCCTGGTTCGCAAAGCCATCGGCAGCCAGCACAATCGCCCACGACGCCGTGCTCCAGATCTGCCCCATGGTGACATCCGAGTTGCTCCCCATATTGAGCGACTCGTGCCACGGCCGCATCTGGATCGATCCATCGGGGCAGCGGCACAGCGTCAGGTCGCGTTCCAACACCTTCCAGTAGGCCTTGGTCGACTTGCTGCCGAGTGCCTTGGCGGCGACACCGGCCAACATGATGTGTTGCATCAACGATGCGTGGCCACTCATCACCGAAGCAATTTCCCGCTTCAGCCATTTCTCCATCTTCTTGGGGAACGGCTTGCTGCGCAGACCCAGTCCGACATTGCCGAGCCATGCGATCGCCGTGCGCCCAACGTTGCCGTGTCCGATCTGGCCCGCCTTGGTCGAATAGGCAACGCCACCCGATCCCGAGGACGACTTCTCAAGGTAGGCGTTGAGCTGTGCCACGACCTTTTGATCGAACTGCGCTCCCGCCTGCTTGACCTGCCCGAGCGCCGATACGACGAAGCCGCCGACGATGTTCAGTTCGAGATAGCCGAGTGCGTTCGGGCCACCCGGCCCGTGCGCAAAGCCGCCGCTCGCTTCCTGGCGCGCGCACAACTTGGTCGCGATGTCACTGAGCACCGGCTTGAGGTCGTCCGCGGGACTGCGCAGTTGCAGCTCGCCAAGGAAGATGCCGGCATAGGCATACTTCCAGTTGGTCTGATCCCAGTTGGCACCCCCACTCGTGCCGAGGCGATCCTGACTTGACGACGAAGTCACGCGCCTTGGCCAGGTTCTCCTTGTAGGGGCCGTCTGTGAGCGAGCTGCCGCCGGCAAGCCAAGCGAGGCCCGCCAAGCACGCGTTGACGGACTGCCCGTTGACACCGCCGAGCGTCGGCGCGAAGCCGCCATCGCCCTGTTGTTGCTGCGCCAAGAACGCGAGTGCATCATCGACAATCTTGCGACGCTGCTCGCCGTATGCCGGCTTCTTCGCAGCCGCGGAGGTGACGGGAATCGTGACCACGATCTTCTGCGTCTTGCCATCGCGTTCGACAGTGACCTCGACCGTGCCGCGCTTGCTTTCGGCGGCGACCAACGCCGCCGCCAACGGCGCGAAGCTTCCCTTGCTGAATTTCTTCTTGCCGGCACCGAGGATCACGTCGCCCAACTTGATGCCCGCCTGCTGTGCCGGACCACCGCCCAACAGCGCCCGCACCACCAACCGTGACGGCCCGTCGTCCTTGCCGTCAAACGGCGAACTCTCGGTGCGCCGCTTGCCTTGCGTCATCTCCGCCGACGGCTCCGCACGATCTGCATCCCAGGCCTTGGCCCCGAGCAACCCCAGGTTGAACAAGTCGAACTTCTTCGCCATGCGACTGGCGCCAGGCGCGACGCCAAACGGCCAGTTCTCACCACCAGCGTTGCCTTCGCCGGCCTGTGTCTGCGCCAGCATTGGCTCGACCAGCAGAGTCCCGGCGCACGCCACGAACGTGATCGAGAGCAGGAGAAAGCGAACGATCGATTCCGTGATGCGAGTCATATGGCGACGCCGCGGAGCGAGTTGCGGCGGCCACATCCTAGCGACCGTCTAAAAGCTGGCGAGATCCTTCTTGGCAGCTTCGGCAACCGTCGCATCCGGGTCGGCAGCCGCCTCCTCCAAGAACGGCCGGATCAGCTTCGCGTCCTCCGCATTCTTGGCCGCGAGCTCGCTGAGCATCTGCGCAATCATGACCCTCGCGGTCGAGTAGCCCACCTCGGGGTTTCGGACTTGCCACGCGCCGGCGGCCACTGCGCCTTTGACGAAGTCGCGTTCCCAACCAACATTGCCACGCGACTCATAACGCAAGGCCAACAACAAGTCCGGCAGGATGATGCGGCGATCGCTCGTCATGTTCGACAGCGCAGTTGCCACCAGCGCAACCTTGGTCGGGTTGGTCGAGTAGAGGCGAACGCCAAGCGAGGTCACGATTTCTTCGATGTCCGCGCCAAGCGCAGCCGTCGCATGCATGACCGCAGCCTTCAGCGTTTCGTCGCGAACCTGAAAGAGACGGCTCAGGGTTACCGCAGCACTCGAGGCGCTCGGACCAAAGCCCGTGAGGATTGCTGCCGCCAATCGCTGCAAACGAATAGAACGGTGCAACAGGTATCCCTCGACAACGTCGACCGTCTTGCGAGACGGTTCGCCCAACTTCGACAAGGCGAGCAACGCCATGCCTTGCACGCGTTCGTCACGCGCCCTACTGGAGCGGATCTTGGCCTGCTTCGTCAACACGAGGTGCAACGCTCGTTCCCGCGCCGCCTTCGAATCCTTGCCACGGCCCAATGCGGCGATCGCCGCTTCCTGTACGGCTTTGGACTTATCAGAGACCGCAAGCTTGGCGAACTGCCGGACCACGCCAGGTGCATCTGGGTCTTGGGCAGCAAACGCATTGATCAAGGCTACTTGCACGCTGGCCGACAACTTGCTCCGGTCGCGCCACGCCTTGCGCAACAAGGTCGTGTGGGCGCCGCCGGCCCACCGGATGGCTTTGGCCACCTCAAGCTGCAACGCCTCATCCTGCCACGCGATGCGAAACGCCTTGGCAACTTCGGGACTCTTGCTGGCCGTCATGCCCAAACCGCGGATCGCGAACGTGCGCACGCGGCGATCATCGTGCGCCACGTAGTCGAGCAAGATCGGCACGCCGCGCTCACCAGCGCCACCGAGTATCAGCAAGTTCTCCAGCAGTTGCCCGCGCGACGCCCGCAACAGCTTGGCGTTGAGCACGTCTACCGTTTCCGGCATCACCATCAGACAGACACTTACCTGACTAGCCGCGCTCGTGTTGTCCTCACCCAACTTGAGCAGCGACTCGACGAGGCTGCGCGAGTGGGCCTTGGCCTGCAGAACGGCGTGCGCAAACGGTTTGCCCGCATCGCGCGCCGCGCCCCTCCCGCTCACGGTCTTGGCCCACGCCTTGATGACTTCGCCGACCAATGGCTTCGCCTTTTCGCCGAGGACGCCAACAGCCTCCGCCGCGGCAGCGCGCACGCCGGCGTCTTGCGAACGCAATGCCGATCGCAGCAGCGGCAAGATATCCGCGACCGGTTCGCCGCTTCCCGGCAAGGCGAGCAGCGCTTCGCTGCGCGCAATCGACTGCTTGTGACGAGCATACTTGCGCAGTGTCTCGCGGCACGCAGCATCGCCCTGACTGACGATGGCAAGAATGCGAAGGTAGGCTTGCATTTCGGCGGGATCCTTCGTAACCGCGAGCGCATCGATCGCCGGCTGCCTCGCAAGATCGCCCAACAAAGCCAGGCGCGCGCTCGCTTCCGAGCGCACATCCGCATCGCCTATCGCCTGCACCAACCCCGGAATGCCGCGGACTCCCTGCCGCATCAACGACCACGTCGCGGTAGCGCGAATGACCTTGTCTTCGTCGCCGAGCGCCTTGACGAGAACATCCAGTCCTTGCTCGTTGAGGTCGGGCACCATTCCGAGCGCCAGCAGCGCCCGCCAACGCGCCCCAAGTTCGGGATCTTCCAAGGCAATGCGATGCAGCGGCTTGGCGACCACCGAGTTCGCGGCTCGATGGAGTCCGAGCACTGCCATGGCAGCCATGCGCACGCCTTTGTTGCTGGATGCCAGGCTTGCATCGAGAGCGGGAAGGCGACCGCGTGGCAGCAGGGACAGCGACTGCATGGCAACCACG
>CAXBFC010000378.1:0-8300 GCA_963974725.1 uncultured bacterium
GGCGGCGGCGGCGAGCCATGCCTGCCAAGGCCTGGCCTTGGGTTGCTCTGGAGGAGGAGTCGCCCGCAAAGCCGCGGGCCCGTCATCCTCATGATCTGCATGCTCATGATCCGCATGATCATGATCCGCCGTCGCCTCGGGAGCCGCCTCGGGAGTCGCCTCGGGAGTCGCTGAGATGGCGCGCGCTACCCATCGGTCGATCTGGCTCTGTTGGATCGTGTCCAGATCATCGTCTGCATTGCCTTCGGTTTCGATCTCGCAAAGGAGATCTTCTGCCTGCTCCAGCTCGCGGCGCAAGCGCACCTCCTCTGCGGCGATTTGTTCGGGCTTCACCTTTTTCAGGAAAGCCTGCCAGAACTCATCTTCGGGGCTTACTTCCATGATTGGTCGCTCCCGTCGATGCCGAAGCCGAGCTCAGTCAGTGTTCGTGAAAGCGTCTTGCGCGCGGTGCTGCGCGAAACGTAGATCGAGTTCTTGCTTGTGTTCAATTCGAGCGCCAGCTGGCCGGCGTCGGCGATGTCGCCCGTCTTGAGGTCGGCTTCGATCACGCTGCGCTGCAGGCGCGGCAGTCGACTGATGCAAGTTCGCAGAGCATTCAAGAACGTGCGCTGCTTGACGCTGTGCACTGGCTCGTCGTCCGTATCTTGGCTGCTGGTTGCCGCCATCATGGCCATTGCGTCGCCGCGTGGCTCCCATTGGCGTCGTTGTCGATCGCGCAGAATGGCTCTGCCGGCGTTGCGTGCAATGACGAAGAACCACGCCCGCAAGCTGCCCTTGTCGGGTTCGTAGGTGTCGATTGCACGCCATGCGTGGTAGCTCGCCGTACTCATTGCTTCGTCGATCTCCGCGTCATCCAAGCTGTTTCCGAGTGCCTTCTTGATAGCACTTTGCGTGATTGCGCCATAGCGATCCAGCAGGGATCGCAGACCGATGCTCTGCCGCTCCGCTAGGAGGCGGACGATCTCTGCATCGCCGTCTGGTAGGCTGCTGGCGCTCTGGGACATTCTCAAGGCCTCGGGGCCTTTGCTATCAGTGGTATGTTGCGACCTTAACGGAACGCAGGAAATCCCGTCGAGACGCTGTCAGGCATGCTTGTTGGGAGTTGCGGCGGCCTTCTTACCCGGGCCCGTGCGACGATGCGTGCGTCATGCCGCATACAGCTGGGGGCCGTAGTGGGGGGGGGCGCACGGTAAGGTCGGTGCGTTGATGCGTTGGCGCGATGTGGCCGTAGGCAGTGGCGCCAGGAAACTGGCTACCACCAGCAGGTCCGCGCCGAGAACACGTGGATGAGCTACCAGCGGATCCTTGGGCGATTGCCTGCCTGCGGGTGATGGGGATGCGCAGGTCGTTGAGGCCCGGATCGCCCGCAACATCTCAACCGAATGACCGAACCCGGAATGCCGATTTCGCACGCGGCCCGGATGTGAGTTCGAGTTCTGCTGGCCGCGGTATTGCGGACTCTGGCTCTGTGCACCAGCGCCGAGAATTCCCCGGACGATGGCGGCGTCTCGGACGCGTTGACGGCCCCGGCGCGAGACGTTGTGTCCTCGCCCGACACGTTCCGATCCCTCACCGGAGATGACGATGATTCGAAAGTTCTTGCTCGTTTTCACCCTGCTGTTCGTTGTCGAGTCGGCCGAGGCCCAGTGCCCGCCGCTGTTGGATTCGAAGGTGTGGATCCACAATCCGGGGTTCATTGGCGACGACGACCCGATGGCGATGCTGTTTGCGTTTTGGGTCGATGAAGTGGATGGCGTGCGCGAGTACTTCTGCCTGATCGAGAGGTTTGGCCAGCCGGCTGGCTGGGCCATGGCCTACGAGCAGTGCGGGCACGTCGACGTGTACTTTAGCGAGGGCGGCTATCAGCATTGGACGTGGACGCAGGCGTTCATCCCGTACTACCAAAACAGCCCTGGTGCAGGCTATTGGTGGTAGCCCGATCGAACTGCTGGGCGTGAGGGATTCCGCGGCTGCCGGAGCGTGGCACGAGGTCACAACAATTACCATGCGGTGCCGTTCAACTTGCGCTGCCTTGCTCAGTTGCGAGATGCAGTCACTCGGCTGTGGTTCCGGACACTTCGTCGACGAAGTCCGCGCACCACGGTGACGTGGGGGCGCATGCATCGTTTGGCGGTGCTCTTGATTCCCACGCCTCGCATCCAACCTGCTCATCCTCGCCAACGTTTGCGCGTCTGACTCGAAGCAGGAGTCGGATGAGGTAGTTGCTCCAGTCCGGATCTGTGCGGGGGGGGGCGCGAGGAGATTCCTACCGCGACCACCGTACGATAGAACGTTGGCGGCTAGCATGCTCGGATGAAGCTACTACTGGAAATGCCGGCCGCCCTCTTCCTACTCATCACAGTTGGCAGTTTGAGTGCGCAGGAGAACCTTGAGGTTCCGTGGCACGATGCGATTCCGCCAGGCACTTCGACGCACATCGAGCGCGCGCTCGCCGACTCAACTCGACACGGTGAGTGGGTCGACATCGAGATTCCAGGTGGCGGTAAGCTCAATACCTGGGTGGTCTATCCCGAGCGCCCAGACAAGGCGGGTGTCGTCATCGTTGTGCACGACATCCGCGGCATGAGCGACTGGATTCGCGCCGTTGGTGATCAGCTCGCACAGGATGGATTCATCGCCGTGGTGCCGGACTTCCTTTCTGGCAAGGGGCCCGAGGGCGGCGGCACGTCGTCGCTTGCGTCTCGCGAGGTCGGTCAGGCCATCCGCAAGCTCACCGACGAAGACGTTGTCACTCGCCTCAACGCCGCGAAGGCCTACGGCAGCAAGCTACCGGCGGCGAATGGTAAGCTCGGCGTGATTGGATTCTGCTGGGGCGGTTCGAAGAGCTTTCTCTATGCACTGTCACAACCGAAGCTCAACGCCGCAGTCGTCTACTACGGCAGTCTGCCGGGCGTAACGGCCAAGACCGCGCCCCTGGAAGCCGTCGCCAAGATCGAAGCGCCCGTGCTAGGTCTCTACGCGGGCAGCGATGCGCGCATCAATGCAACCTTGCCGGCAACGATCACTGCGATGATGGCGAAGGCCAAGACATACGAGTTCCACACATTCGAAGGCGCGGGCCACGGCTTCGTGGGGCGCCAGGATCGAGCGGGCGGGAACAACTTGCGTGCGACGCAGCAATCGTGGCCATTGACGACGTCATTCCTGAAGCGACACCTGAAGTAGGGGCGGCGTCAGTTCGAGCGCCACGTCGACTGGCAGATCCGAGCTTTTGCGTGTTCGCTGAAGAAGCCGTTGCGAGGTGGTGCGATGCACGATGCCGTATCGTGCTGCATCGAGACGAAGCACGGCGATCAGGTGCAGTAACTTCGTCGCAACTGGCGACGTTGCCTGCGATGACCGGGTGCCTGCAGCGATGTAAGATACCGCTGGCCGGTTGACCATGCTGAGGACGTGATCACCGTGAAGAGGAAGTGAGCGACAACGCCCCGGTGGTTGCGCGAGATGCGTCATCGGCAACGAGCTGGTGACAGCCGTAGCGCATGGCGGCAAACTAGGCGTCGCATGCTTCGCAACCAAACTTCTCCCTCTCTGCGTCGGCTCGGAATCGCACTGGTCGCAATCGTTGGCGCGTTGGCCGCCCTGCTGGTGTTGCTTGGCAACCCGGGCAACATGGGATTGTGCGGTGCGTGCTTCGTCCGCGACATCGCCGGGTCGCTGCGCCTACATGCCGGACCATCGATCTTCCGCCCCGAAGTCGCGGGCATCGTCATTGGCGCACTGGTCTGGTCGCTGGCGAGTGGTCGCCACGTTGGCCGATCTGGCTCCAACGCGGTCGCGCGCTTCATGCTTGGCGTCGCCATGGCCATCGGTGCCTTGGTGTTTCTCGGTTGTCCCTTCCGCATGCTGCAGCGACTCGGTGGTGGCGACATGACGGCGTGGCTCGCACTGCCTGGATTCCTAGCCGGCGTCGGTATTGCTCGATTGTTCGAACGGCGCGGCTACTCGATCGGCAAGACCCACGAAGTACCATTCACCATTGGCCTCATCGGGCCACTGATCGTGGCCATCCTGCTGCTCGTCTTCGCCGTCGGCGGCGTGCTCGCCGGGCCGGGCCCCGGCGTCGCCGACAGTCCCAGCCACGCCAATTGGCTGGTCGCGCTGGCAGTCGGCGCGAGCGCTGGCGCCCTACTCTCGGCGACCGGCTTCTGCGCAATCAGTGCCGGCCGCCAGGTGTTTGGGGGCCCGCGGCTGATGTTGCTCAGCGCCGGCGTGCTGATCCTTGCTTATGCGCTGGTCCTTGCGATCGGCGGCAAGTTCTCGTTGGGCTTCGACGGCCAGCCTATCGCCCACAATGAGTGGCTGTGGAACACGCTGGGACTGGCGCTCGTCGGGCTATGTGGCGCGTTGTGTGGCGGTTGCCCGGTGCGCTTGGTCGTGCTCACAGGCGAAGGCAACGGCGATGCGTTCGTAGCGGCCATGGGCCTGCTCGTTGGCGGCGCCTTGGCGCACACCCTCGGCCTCTCGGCGAAACCGGCAACGGCTCTGGCCGCCGGCGGCCCCGCGTTTGCCGGTAAGGTCGCCGTCAGTGTCGGACTCGTGTTGGCGATTGCCTATGCAGCATCGATGACGGGCACGTTTGGACGCCGCGGCAACGCTCGGCAATGAGGCAGGTGATCTGCTGCGCTCGAGTTCCTCGGCCGAGTGGCTTGTCCTCGGCTGCCGACTGTCGACGTTGGTCGTTGGGCGACCGGTACCGGATCATTCTGTGGTTCGCTTCGACGCTGTCGTTTCTATCGGTTCCGACTCCGGCGATGTGCGTAGATGCCCTGTCCCGTGCCCCAAAGGCCGCCGAGCCAGGTGCGGCGTGGCAGGTTGACAGGGCGGTGTTGGCGCAGGATTCTTGGTTGCGGTGCGGGCTAGTCCGAACCGCAGTTGCAGTTCTTACACCTGGTCGCAACCCCTTCGACTCATGTCCATTGATAGCCAGAACGCCCGCCCGTTCCATGTCGACCTCATTCGCTTTGCTCTGTTTGCGTGTGTCGCGGTTTCAGGGCTCGCCGCGCAGTCCACTGTTTGGCAAGCGCTACTACCGGCCTCTCCTCTGACGCCGCAACCTGGTGTGCGCCGTTCGCCTGCCATGGCATATGACAGTGCGCGCGATGTGATCGTCATGGTCGGTGGGCGCATCAACCAGAACGGTTCGAACGTGTTGCCGCAAGAGACGTGGGAGTTCGACGGTGGTGAGTGGGTGCTTGCGGGGCCGGTCGGCCCCGCCGCGGTGGTCGGCTACAACGACACCACCAACATTGCGGCATACTACGATTCGCAGAGGCAACTCACGGTTGCGATTGAGTCGACGCAGAACGGCCCGACGCGGTTCTGGGAATGGGATGGTGCGTCGTGGACACTGGCACAGTCGTTGACGCAACCGCCGTTCACTTGGCGTTACGACTTCGAAGTCTGCTACGACCCGATCCGAGGCGTTGGTGTGCTGTTCGGCGGCACCAACGGCGGCGTGCACTACAGCGACACGTGGGAATACGATGGCACGACCGTGGTGCAGCGCATTGTCGGGGCGCCGCCGGCGCGCTGGGGCCATGCGATGGCCTGGGACTCCGATCGCAGTGTGGTCGTGATGTACGGCGGGCGCGGCAGCTCTCAGTACTCCGACATGTGGGATTGGAACGGCAACTTCTGGCAGCCGACGCCGAACGCCGCCGGCCCTGGCATTCGCACGTTCCACGATCTGGTCTACGACGAGGCTCGTTCACGCCTCGTGCTGATGGGCAACTACTCGGGTAGCACCTCGGAGACCTGGGAGTGGGATGCGATGGCCGGCTGGACGCTGATGTCCGCGACGCAGTTGGCCCGCTCAAACATGAAGGCCGTTTACGACTCGAGCCGTCGACGGGTGGTGATGTTCGGCGGCTCCAATTTTGCGCTCATGACAGGGCCGACCGCGACGTTTGGCTATGGCGTTGCGTCGGCGACAGCGTCGGCGGCAAGCCAAGGCGCAGGTTGTCCTGGGCCGAATGGCCAGACGGTACTGCAGGCGGGCGGCACACCGAGCATGGGGGCGTTCATGCCGGTGCAGCTGACGAATGTGCCAACGGGTCCGATCAACCTCGCGTTCGTGTGGATCGGGTTCGATAGCCAGAGCTGGAACGGCATTCCACTACCTGCCTCGCTTGACCCGGTGTTTCCCGGTTGCTTCGCGCACATGGCGCCGGAAATTGGTGTTGGCATAGGCACGACCGTCACGGGAACCCTCAGCTGGGGTGTGTCCGTGCCGTTCGTTCCGGCACTCGATGGCTCGCCCTTTTTCTTACAGGGTGGCGTGTTGGTGCTTGGGTTCAACCCTGGCGGGGTCGTGTTTACCAACGGTCTCTCCTGTACGATCGGACTGTAGATATCGGTGGTGCAGGCAAGCCAGGCGGTTTCCGCTGGGCACCGACTTCGATGGTCTTGCGCAGTGTGGTGCGGGTTTCGGCTGGTGAAGGATGAAGGGGCGGAGTCGGTTGGTTGGATTTGTGGGCGGGCTGTTGGATCCGTGTCCGAAACCCGCAACCCAACGAGTGGCGCGAGCTCGATGCCTTGACGTCGCCGGCGATTCCCGCCAGCCTACCTGTCACCAAAGCCAGACCATGCGCGACCGAACGGCGCGCGACGACCCCCAGCCAATGATTCGCACACTCGCATTCTGCGCGGCCCTCGCATGGGTCGCGATCTCCAGCCCCGCCCAGATCCTCGTTGTCCCGCCGGAGCCAGTCTCCGTGACGTTGTCGGCGACGGCTCAGGACTTCGTGCATGACGCCGCGCGCGAACTCTTCTACGTGTCGGTGCCCGATTCGGACGAGGTCGTCGTCATCTCAAGCCACGACTACAGCATCGTCGACACGATCACCGTGTCGCCGCGGCCATCCGGGCTCGATCTCAGCCACGATGGATCGACGCTGTTCGTGGCGCTGAACCAAGCTGGCAGGGTCGCATACGTTGATCTGACGACCCGCACCGTCACGGACACCATTGATATCGGGACCGAACTTGGGCACTCCGCGACGTGGGACATTCTCGAAGCGCGCCCCGATTGGATTCTGGTATCCGCGAACCCCGGCAGCGCTGGTTTTGCCTATATCGTTTTGATTCGGCGCGACATCGGCAACGCCGCGACCCGCGTTGCCAGCAACCGGATCATTCGCGCGGCACCACGTTTCCATCGCGATCCGACCGCAGCGTTCGCGTACGTTGGCGAAGGGTTCTCGCCCAACTCGCTCTACAAGCTCGACCTGTCGGCTGCGACCGTTCCGATCGTGCTCGAAGACAACCATGGAGCGGTCAGCGGTTCGCAACGCGCGGACGTCAGCCATGACGGCTCCCGCATCGCGCTTTCCAGCGGTCAGATTCTCGACACTGCGACGTTTGCGCAGGTCGGCACCGTGACCGTCGGTGTCAGTCAATACAACGCGGACTCAAGCAAGATCTTCGCGATGACGCAGAGCGACCTCCTGACGGTGTTCGACGCGGCAACGCAGGCCGCGCTCGGCAGCGAACCGATGGCATGCGCGCCGGGCACTTGGCCGCTCAACGTCATCGATCTCTGGGTCGATCCGACCGAGTCGGTTGCACTTGCCATGCTCGGCAACACGGTCTGTGGCCTGACGACGCTGGTCGGTCCGGTAGTCGGTGAAGTGATGCCGAGTCGCGCACGATTCGACGCGGGGCCGGTGGCGCTGACAGTTCACGGCAACTTTTTTGATCTCGGCGGGGCACCGTCACTCACGTTCGGCGGGTTGCCTGCCAGCAACGTGCAGGTCGTGAACCGCACGACGCTAACGTGCGTCGCGCCGGTCGACGAGACCGGCCCGAAGGACGTCGTGATCACGAACAACCTCGGTAGCGACCAGCAAGTCGCCGCGTTCCACCGCACTCCGAGCATGGTGACAACGCTCGAGCCCGTTCTGGGCGGACAGCAGGTGACCTATCGAATCCTGATGACACAATCGGACGCGGTCGGTCTCTACCTCAGCCTCGGCGATCCCGTGGCCGTGCTGTTGCCAGGCATCTCCGGTGAGTTCTGCTTGCCACAAGCACACCAGATGTTGGTCTTGCCGTCGTGGCCGTTCGACGCACTCACGATATCGCTGCCAATCCCGACCAATCCCGTTCTAAGCGGTCTACGCATCCTCGGCCAAGCGGTCACGGCAACGGGAATCCCGGCAACCGCGGCACTCAGCAACTGCACGAATTTCTACCTGCCGTAGTCCACGATCCCGAGGATGTACGTACGGTGGTCGCGGTAGGAATCCTCTCACGAAGACCCCCCGCACAGATCCGGA
>CAXBFC010000379.1:0-8291 GCA_963974725.1 uncultured bacterium
AAGCGCAACACGATCGCCCGCGGCTCCCGACTGTGCCGGATCGCATCGGCGAGTTCGTCATCATCGAGCCGATCGGCATCGGTGGCATGAGCCACGTCTACCGGGCCCGCCAGGAATCGCTCGGTCGAGAAGTCGCGCTCAAGGTGCTGCGTGATGACTTGGTTGCCGACACCACCGGCAGACTGCGCTTCACCCGCGAAGCGTCGATCACCGCGTCCCTCGAGCACCCCAACATCGTGCCGGTCTACGCCGCCGGCGAATCGGGAGATCACGTCTACCTGGCGATGAAGCTGCTGCGCGGCCGCTCGCTCGATCGCCAGGACGGGGTATTCGCCCCCGATCAGGTCGCCCGCATCGGCATCGAGGTAGCTTCTGCCCTCGGCGCTGCACACGAAGTTGGCGTCGTGCACCGCGACATCAAACCGGCGAACATCGTGCTTGAGCACGGCCACGCGTTTGTCGTCGACTTCGGACTAGCCGCGTTCGCCGACCGGGCCAGCGTGCTGACGCAGCCCAACGCGACGCCAGGCACGCTCATTGCTGGCCGGTCACCCACCGTTCGACCCGAGCAACCCGGTGCGCGCGCTGCAGCAAATCCTCAACGACCAACCGAAGCCACTGCAGCTCAAGGGCCGCCAACGCGACCTCGAAACCATCGTGCTGCACGCGATGGACAAGTCGCCGAATCGGCGCTACCAGAGTGCCCAAGAACTGGTCGATGAGCTGCAGCGCTATCGCGACGGCCTGCCAATCCTGACGCGGCCGCCAAACCTGTTGGCTCGTGGTTGGCGACTGGTTCAGCGCCACCCAGCAGTCAGCGCGCTGCTGACCGTCATCCTGGTGTTGGCGACCACGTTGCTGGTGCAGACGTTCTTGAAGCACAACGAAGACCAACGCTCGCTCAAGTCGCAAACCCTAGCCGCACGTGCCGCACTCGAACGCGGCGACCTGCCCGCTGCGCAAGCCGAGATCGATGGCCTCGCAGACCACCCGTTCGGCGACCAGGTGGTTGGCACGCTACAGGACGAGTGGCGCCGCGCGTTCGACTTGCAGCTGTTCTTGGATGCGCTGCTCAATCCAATGACGCGCACCTACGGCGACTACCTGGCAGACCTGCAGGACCGCGTCGCATCGAGTCAACCCAAGGCGACGCGCAACGCGACCAGCGAAGCCGCGTTCGCGATCGGCCGCTGGATCCAGAATCGCCGAGCGCTCAACCTGGTGCCGAAGCTCGTCAACGAACAGATGCCACGGTTGGCCTCGCTGCTATTGGAAGCGCCAACGACGGACAGGATCCAACCGGCGGCGAAGCAACTGAAGGGTGCGAGCACCGACAACGACTACTTACTGACCGCGATCGCGATGCGCGCCGCGGAAGTGCCGGAGTTGTTGGTGGAGCGCGAACTACGGCGAGCCGACCGCACCAACCGTTCGCCGCTGCTCAACCATGCACTGGCAATTTCACTCGAAGCGCAGAGTCGACTGAAGGAGGCCTACGAGATGTCGCTGCTGCTGGTCGACCACCCAGTGATCGGCGCCGTGGCGAGGTGGAGTGTGGCGCGACTCGCGACCTCACTCGGTGACTACGATGCCGCCAAGCAGCACCTGGAAGACGCCATCAAGGTCTCGTCAGCCGACCCCCTACTGCGCGACCTTGCCTATCCATCCGAGCTGCAAGTCCTGTCAATCCTCGACGTGAACAGGTTCTGGCTGCATTGGGAAGGCGCTCCCAAGCGCATTCGCAAGTTGCCGCACTATTGGCGATTGGCCGGCTACGTGCGCGCCGACACCGCCGAAACGCTCGAAGACCTGACCGATGCGCGAGCGCATTTCGAGCAAGGCAAGTCGTTCGCGCCCAGCAAGCGCATGAGTGCCGGCCTCGATGTCGGCATGTGCCATGTGGATTGGCGCCGCTTGATGCGCATCCTCGACAACTTCGACGGCACGATGTCCTCCGAGGAGATCGATCGCGAACTGCAACAACTGGCGACGCGAGCCGAACTGCTGCTGACGCGCTGCGAGCTGCTGGAATTGCCGGTCGATTTGCGCGCCGATGCGCTGACCATCGCGGCCGAATGCCACATCGAACTCGGCCAATGGCGACTCGCGCGGCCACTGCTAGATCGCGGCGCCCGCTATGATTCGCCGCAGGCGCTCGCATCCTTCGCCTTGCAGGTCGCGGGTCTCACCGCCCTGGAGCTGCTCGAAAAGGATGACCCGGGACAACCACCGCTCGACGCCTTCGGCGACCTACCGACCGCTGCTGCCGTCGCACTCGAACGCGCCCACCGCGTGCTAGCGCTGGCGAACGGCAAGCGCGGCATGGACCCATACGACATCGATGCTGCCAAGGCGGCGGTCGTGCTGTGCTCCGCCTACCTGGGCGACGCACGCTCCGGACTCCATCACTCGCTAACCTGGCAATCGTCCGACAACGCGATCGGTGCCGCCGTCGAAGTGGTCGTCGAGCGTGTTCGAGAATGGGGTGGCGTGATCCTCGACTTCGTGCAAGTCGACCCGCTCACGCGCTGCCAACTACTGGTCGACGCCGCATCCGTCGTGGCGATCGAGTTGCATCATGGCCTCTACACCCAAAAAGAAGTCGAGCACATCGTCACGCTGTGGCGCGAACATCCATCGGTGCACCGCCACCTGGATGAGCCAGCGTGGCAACCGCTGAAGCAGCAACTGACGGAGCTGGCCACCAGCAAGTAGCGCACCCGCGGCGCTTGCTGGTCCCCATGCTCAGGACGAACCTGCAGGCCTGCTGCGAGCCACTTGCCGCGCTGGATCACTCGCCGCGCATTTCGCGCTTCAGATCCTTCTCTTTGAGGTGACTGCGCTTGTCGTGGAGCTTGCGACCGCGGCCGACACCGATCAGGCACTTGGCGTAGCCCTTTTCGCCGAAGAACACCCGCAACGGCACCAGCGTCAACCCCTTCATCTGGGTGTGCTCTTTGAGCTTTTCGAGTTCCTTGCGTTTGAGCAGTAGTTTGCGCCAACGCTTGGGGTCGTGGTTCTGCAGGTTGCCGTGGTTGTATTCGGGGATGTTGGCATTGATCAGGAACAGCTGATCGTCCTTGAAGCCCGCATACGCCTCGCCGAGGCTGATTTGGCCTTGCCGGAGAACCTTGACCTCGGTGCCACGCAACACCATGCCTGCCTCGAACGTATCGGTGATCTCGTACTCGTGGCGGGCTTTGCGGTTCTCGCCCACCAAGACTTCCTTGGTCTTGAGCTTCTGGCTGCTGTTGCTACTCGAGGACTTTGCCATTTCGACCCCCTCCAGCTACGGCATCCGACACGAAGGCGCAAGCTCGCCGTTCGCAGCGAACCCGGAAACGGGCTGATCAGCACTTGCATCGCGGCCCCTGCCCGCTAGCTTCCTTCGTCCCCACTGGATGCCCAGGTGGCGGAATTGGCAGACGCACTAGGTTCAGGTCCTAGCGGGAGTAAAATCCCATGGAGGTTCAAGTCCTCTCCTGGGCACCATCTTTCTCCTCCGCAGCAATCGCGCGAGCAGGACGAAAGCTGGTCTTATCCACCTCCCCCACATTCGTGGGCAGACAAGATTCCCCCACATTCGTGGGCAGACAAGATTCGTCGGCATGCAAGCCGCCCGCCGGGCCGCCCGTTCTAGCCGGTTCCCCCGCCGCCCCACCCAAGAGTCCGATGTCCCTGCGTAGCGAAGAGAACGCCGACGTCGCACTGCCAAAGCCGGGTGAGATCAAGCCGCTGACGATCGGCCCGATGGAGATCTATCCGCCGGTCGTGCTGGCGCCGATGGCCGGCATCACCAACGCACCGTTCCGGTCTCTGTGCCGCAAGTTCTCTGACGACCGCTGCCTCTACGTCAGCGAGATGATCACCGCGCGCGCCTTCATCGAACGGCACGAACGCACCCTGCAACTGGCATCGTTCGGCAAGGACGAGACCAACCGCCGCAGCATCCAGCTCTACGGCACCAACCCCGAGACGCTGGCCGAAGCAACCAAGACACTGGTCGAAGAGTGGGGTGTGCACCACATCGACATGAACTTCGGCTGCCCGGTGCGCAAGGTCACGGCAGCCGGCGGTGGCTCAGCCATTCCGGTCAAGCCGCGCCTGTTGCAAAAGATCGTGCGCAGCGTCGTCGCCAGTGCCGGCGACGTGCCGGTCACGATCAAGTTCCGCAAGGGCATCGACGACTCGCTACTGACCTACCTCGACGCCGGCCGCATCGGCGAAGGCGAAGGCGCGCGCGCGGTCGCACTGCATGCGCGCACCGCGGCGCAGCTCTACTCGGGGGAAGCGGATTGGTCCGCGATCACCACCCTGAAGCAGCACGTCAAGACCATCCCGGTGCTTGGCAACGGCGACATCTTCGAACCGTGGGATGCGCTGCGCATGATCCGCGAAACGGGTTGCGATGGCGTCGTCGTCGGCCGCGGCTGCCTCGGCCGGCCATGGCTGTTCGCCGAACTGTGCGCCGCCCTCACTGGCCAAGAACCACCGGCGCCGCCCAACCTCGGCGGCGTCGTCGACACCATCCTCAACCACGCCGCGCTGCTCGCCGACTTCTTCGGTGAGAAGCACGGCCTGATGCAGATCCGCAAGTTCACCGGCTGGTATCTGAAGGGCTTCGCCGGCGCCAAACGCAAGCTCCCGATGCTGCACATGGTCAAGACGCTCGACGAGCTACAAGAACTACTCGCCGATCTGCCCCGCGACCTTCCGTATCCGATTGCCGGCCTGCGCGCGCGCCGCTGCAAGCACGGCAAGACGCAGACAGTATCGCTGCCGGAAGGGTTCTTGGAAGCGGATGATGATGATCTGGTGTTGGAAGACCCAGATCACGTTGATGGAGGGTAGCTAGCTCGCTAGCGAAGCTAGCGGGCAGGCGTGTAGCGGCCGCTTGCGGCCGCGGGCGCCCCAACGCTCTACCCCAGCAACCTCCCCACCCAATCACCCCAGTCACCGGTCACCCAATCACCCCAATCACCCCAGTCACCCAGTCACCCAGTCACCCAGTCACCCCCTCACCCATTAACAACACACCCCCGCAAAACCACATCCGCCTCAACCCCAGTCCCCAACAATACCACCCGCATCTTCGACGGCAGCCAAACCCCGTTAACAACCCGAAACCCCGAGAACGCAACGTGGCACTCCACCTTCCCCTGTTGCCGCTCACGAACCCCCACCACGCGCAGCCCACCCTCGGTAGCTTCATACCGCACCTCCATCGAACGCCCGGCGCTAGCAAAACTCGTCAACCGTCGCGCTTCGACCGTCGCAACCGCGCCACGTAACCAACTCCCTGAACCAACCGCAATGCGCATGCGACGCTGCGGATCGGGTGTTGGCTGCAACTCAAACGTCGCGGCATTGAAGTGGCGATCCCACGCGGCAAAACCGAGTGCGAACGGCAGCATGCGCGACATCGATTCGGCGATGCCATCATGCAACGCATCCCCAGCAAACTGGAACTCACCGGCACTCCAACTGACAAGCGTCGTCGCCTCGGTCTTCTGGCCAGCCACTGTCGTGGCGACGTGCAGTTCGGCGCTGAGCGTCTGCAACCCATTCTCTTCGGCCGAGTAGACGGACGCATACGCGCGCTGCAGGGCGCGCTCGGCCCAGGCCGCGTAGCACGCCGCCACATCGGCAACCGGCACGCGATCGTTGCCGCGCGTCTTCGTTAGCCGGCTGCGGAACTCAATCGCTTCTTTGCCTTCGACAACCTTGAACTTCGCCTGCGTCGCCACCACCACACCCGCTATTTCGCGAAACACGGTGAACTGCATATCGATCTCATCGGGAATCGCTGGATCGCCGACCGCAATCGCGAGACGCCTCACCCGCTCGAGCCGAAGCGAACCGCCGTTCTCTGCGTATTCAAAACTGGTTCGGAACGCGCCGTTGCTGACCGTCACGATGCGCCCCTTCTCGATCGAGAACACCTCGTCAATGTGCGAGCCATCCTCATAGCGGACTCGAATCGTCGCCTTCTCCTTTGTCGCCTTACCGACCTGAAGAAAGCGTGCCTTGGCGAAGCGGCGCTGCCATGCCTCGAAGCCCATGCCCCACCCAAGCATGCTCATCAACAGCTCTTCGCTCGCTGGCCGCAACGGCGTCGCCAGCGGCCGTTCGTGCTCGATCACCGGGGCAAAGCCTGATTTCCAGAGCATGCCGTCTTCCCACTCGGTCTCGCCGCCGTCGTGCATGACAACAATCTCAATGTCACCGGCCTTGAACAAAGCGAGCCCGCGCGCCTCCGCAGAGTAGACGCGCTCGTACGCAGCCCTCAGGAGTTTGGCCGCAGCTTGCTCCTTCCGCGCAAGATCATCCTTCGCAGGATCAACCTGTGCGAGCAGCACAGGAGCGGCCGTCAGCAAGGCAAGAACCACACGCTGTGTGCGCGCCCATGAGAGGGTTGGAATCATGCGCCCCTTACCCCGAAGGCGCTGAGGTATTGCGAGACCAGCAAGGACGATCGCGACTGGCGACCGGAGCAGAACAGCGCCCCTGATGCGGGTCGTTGCGGCCCCACGCCGAGCCGGTATCGACGCCATGAATGCTGTTGCGGCAGATGCCGACCTTCTCGCACTCCTCGGCCGACCAGCACCTGGCGACGCCGCCCGCATGGCTCCACCGCTGGTGGCCGACACGATCGCCCGCCTACTCGTGCGCCAACTCAGCCAACCGCCGTCCGTACTCGACCAACACATCCGCAACCACCGCGCACCCAACCGCACCGTCGACCGGATCGGCGGCCAGCATCTCCATCACTTCGGCGATGCCTTCGCGCAACGCGGAATCCAGACGCGAACGAATCTCAGTCTGGGTCAGGACCTTGACGCGCAGTGCCGCGAGCTGATTCTGCGCGCCCAACAACCGTCCCAAGAACGCTTGCATCGGCTCGGCTTCGACGGCCTCGGCAAACGACGGCACGAACTCGCCGGCCTGTAGTTCCAGCCGCGCCCGCGTCTGAAACAACACTCGTTCCCGAAGCAGACGGCGCGCCAAGAACGCACCAGTATGAAGGTCGACACCATCGCGACCAAGTTGTGGTCGCGGTGCCTCTTCTTCTGGTGCCTGGCCAGGACCCTTCCGGGCGTCCTGGTTCGGCGGTGCTCGGCTCGGGAATCCGCCAAGGGGACCGATCGGAGCTGCGTTACTCAGCGAATCTGCCATGCGTAGGGCCTCCGATTCTCATTCTCGGACAGAGCAGCCCGAACTTGAGCGTGAAACCCGGCGAACAGCTGGCCAGTCACTATGATTATGCAACACTCTGAGCAGTCTCGCGGACGCGCGAGCAACACAACTCCATGGCAAACAACCACCTACTCGCCCGCAACCTGCGCGCAGCTGGCCTTCTGGCCGCCTGCCTGACGACGGCACCTCTGGCCGCACAATTCGACTACGACCTGGAGAAGCGCACCGCGGCGCGCTTGGGACAAAACCTCGTGCTCGACGTCGCCAACGCTCCCGCGACGTCCTTCGTGCTCGTCATCCCATCGGCAACCAATGGCCCGACGCCACTGAGCCTCGTCGATCCGGTGGACCCGCGCGTCCTTGCCGTCGGCGTCGAACTGCTGGGCGTGATGAGTGTATTGATCACCGACGCTACCGGCAACGCCAGCTACTCGGTGGCACTGCCGAACAACCCGAGCATCAGCGGCTACGAACTGCATTGGCAAACCGCTTCGCTGCTGTTTGGGGCGACGCTGGTCGGCGAACTGTCCAACGACGTGGTCACCTTGACCGGTTCTCCGGATACCGGAGTGGTCGCGCCGAACACACTGCAATTTGCACGCGCGCTATCGGCCAGCCTCGTCGACGCCGACAACAACAACAGTGCGGGTGACGTGCTGGTCACCGGTGGCGGCGCCGGCACGCTGACTGCCGCGACGGGCCTGGCTTCCACCGAACGCTGGGACTTCCGCCGCATGGCGGTGACGGCCGGCCCGAACATGACCACGGCGCGCGCGCTGCACTCGACCGTGCGACTCAATGACGGCCGCGTGCTGCTGATTGGCGGCGCCGACCAACTCGGCACGGTGCTGTCCAGCTGCGAAATCTACGACCCGGCGAGCAACAGCTTCACGGCAACCGGCAACATGGGCACGCCACGCATCCTGCACGGCGCGAGCATCCTCGCCGATGGCCGCGTCATGGTTGCCGGCGGAACGTCAACGCTGACCCCCGATGTCACCGCGGCCATCACCGGCACCCTGCAGTCGGCCGAAATATTCAACCCAGCGACCGGCACCTGGTCCAACACCCAAAACATCGGCGGCCGCCGTTTG
>CAXBFC010000380.1:0-8266 GCA_963974725.1 uncultured bacterium
CGACCTTCTTCAGTTCGCCACGGATGCGCAGGTAGCCCCAGCTCGAGTTGTCCGTCGCCATGCGCACGATCAGCTCACGGATGGCCTTCATCAGTCCAGGACGACCAACGCGCTTCTTGTGCGGGTAGGTGTGGAACTCGGCGATCAGCTTGCGATGCCATCTGAGGATCGTGTCTGGCGTGACGATCCCCGCGACTTTGTCGAGTAGTCGCCGACCGAGCGGCTTGCCTTTGGCTGCGAGGCGTCGGCGTTGGTCATCCGTCAGTCGAGGCCGCTTGCTGCCTTGAAGCTCTCGGAAGACGCGGTTCTCTTCGAGCAGGTAAGCGATCAGTCGTGACTGGTCACGGTTGACGAAGCCCGCGAACGTGATCAGTAGCAGCTTCAGGGGGAAGTCGGCGGCCATCTGACCTGATTATCGGCATCGAGTGTCTGTCAGAGAGGTGGCGCGATCGAATCTTAGGAACAGGGGCCAGCGCTATTGCCCGTTGTCGAGACCTTCAGACCTTCCATTCGGCACGCAGTCGTTGGGCAATTCAAGCGACTAGAATGCACTAGCACCGTCCACTCTCGGGAACGCGCAATGAATACCTGGGAACAGAACCAACTCACAAGCGGCTTGGATCCGAACAAGCAGCCAAGTCGAAAGACTAAACGAATCAACGCGCTCGTGATTCTTGCCCTCGTGGTGATGTTGGCTGCTGTCGCCTGGTTGTTGTCACGCTGACGACTGGAGCGTCTGCCGAGTTGCTCATCGACCGTCACTTCCGCCCCACTGGCTAAGCCTAAGCCAAGTCACATCACCGCTGGAATGCGACAGTCGCTATCGCAGTGCGGGTCATGCTCGTGGCCGCCACCCTCCCTCGGGCAGCCATTGCTCTTCAAGCGCCTGGTTCTCGGCCAATGCGCGCAGTGCCGGGTGCAAGAACGAATGCAGTTGCGTGACTACATCGACAAGCTTCGAAGGCGCGTCAGCGATCCCCAACTTGCGCAGGAACGCCGTCCACTGCACCTGCTTGCCCGACTGCGTGGCGAACTCCTGGGTCAACCCTATCGTCTCCGCCTTCACTTCGGTCTCGCGACGAGCGAAGGTCTCGCGAATGGCGCGACTCAGCTTCTCCCCATCGAACGGGAAGCTTCGCGATAGCAGCCAGATGTCGAAGTAGTCCTTCAGTCGGCTGTTGAGGCGACCATGCTGAAACATGGCGTGCAGCTTCTCGGCGACGGCAGATTCGCGGCTGTATCCACGTAGCCGTGCTGGCGGGAAGTCGAGCAGGGTGGGGAGTTCTACTTGTGATTGGGCATCGATGACGGCATCTCCGATGCCGAGGTCAATCTGCATGGGGATACGCGCGGTTCCAAGCGTGCCCCAGAACGTGACTCGCATGCCGACGTATTCTGAATCGACCGTGATTGGCTCGCTGACGACGGTGGTGGCGTCGAACACCAATCCGTCTTCTTGCGTTGGTTGGAGGTCGCAGAGCTCGCGCACGATGTCCAGCATCCTGCCGGTGGGATCTTCGCCGCGGCCCAGGAGGTCGATGTCCATCGTTGACCTAGTTGCCGGCGCCCGCCACGCGGCCAGCATCATAGCGCCCTTGAGGATGAAGCGATCTCGGTGAGTTGACTCGCTGAGGCGATAGAGGAATCGTTCGATGGCGAAGTACTGCAGCACTTCTTGGAACGGCCTTGCGCGCTGCTTGGCGAGGTTGTTAAGGCGTTGGCGAACGGACGCCGCAACGTTGCGGAGGTCGCGGTTCACAGGATGGCCTCGACGTAGGGGCGCATGATGCGTTCGACGCGGCAGATGCGGGCGAGGCTGAGTAGTTCTTCAACGTTAAATTCGCGGCGACTCCGGAGGGCTCTTAGGCCGGCGATGGCGACGTCGACTCCTATGAGGTTGCGGAACTTGAAGCAGTCCACGATCGTCTTGGCAGGGCCGAAGACGCGTAGCTTGAGGCCGTCGATGTCGTGCAGTTCGACGCCGGCAACGAAGCACGGCTGGCTCATGCGCACGACGTGCAGCGGTGGATGATCGAGCCGCGGCTGTTCGGTGTCGCGGGGCAGGGCGATATGCACCCTGTGCGGGATCTCTTCGGTCAGTTCGTGGAACGAGAGGGCGGAGATCAGGCACAGCACGGCTTTGGGCAGGCGTGATGCGACCACAAGGAGGTCGGGTAGCGATGGTGGTGGCAGGGTGCTCAGCCGGAAGACCCCGCGGCTGATGGGCTCGATCTGTCCGGTGTCGCGCAGGTGGTAGAGGGTCCGGGGGTGGATTCCCTCTCGCACGGCTTGGCTTGTGCGGATGGTGCCGCCGAGGGCTCTGATCGCCTTGATGGCTAGCTGATCTGCGGATTGCCGGGGTTCAGACACTTGGATAGAAATACCCACAGTTGTGCGTAACTGTCAAGAACTCTATCCGGTCAGCCGAAGCCGTCGGATCCGGGGTCGAACTCGGCGCAGTGGCTGTCGGTTGTGGTGGGAAACGTCACCATCAGGCTTGCTCGTGGGTGCGTCTTCCACGGGGGCGTCCTCTGGTGACGGGGGCATCGTGGCTGGTCGCTAGCCACGAGTGTGCAACGGAGTGTGCAATGCTCTCGGGCACAACGTGGCACAACGTGGCTGTGGCTCGGATGCCAAGGGGGACTTGCTGTGGAGCGTCCAGTTGCCGGCGGTGAGAGTCGCATCACCGCTGGAATGCGACGCCTAACAACCACTCTCGTGCAGCCCGTTGACGATCCGAGGCGTGGTATAGAAAGCCCCACACTTCCGAATATCTGTTGGGAACTCTATCCCTATCGAACACGCGGCTACTCCCAGCCGTCGACGCCAGACCACTTGCTCGACAATGGTGCTCCGCGCAGAGCTGCTGCGATCGGCTTCAGGAACGGCACGAGTTCACTGCCGACGTCGGCGAAGCTTGGCGGTGAGTCACCAGTCGACGGTTGTGATCGCAGATAGGCGCGCCATCTCTGAGTAAGCGTGTCATCTCGATAGAAGTCGGCATCGAGGACTTCGTCGAGGTCGGCTAGGTTTGCGTCGCGTTGCGTGAATGTGGCACGGACAGCCTTGGCGAGGAGCGGGCCGTCGAACTCGCATCGCCTTGCGAAGGTCAGCAAGTCGCGGAAGTCCTTCATTCGGCTGTTGCCTCGCCCCAGGCGAGTCATGGCCTCGAACTTCTCGGCAACGACCGTTTCAAGCGGATACATCCGCATCCGTGGCGCGGGGTGATCTAGCAGCGTTGGAAAGTTCCGAGTGGTCGGTTTAGGCGTGATGGCGTCGCCATAACCGACGTCGACCTGCATCGGGATGCGCGCCTTGCCAAGGTAGGCGGCAAACGTCACGCGCACACCGCCGTATTCGTGGGTCGTGCGGATCTCCTTAGCGGTCACGGAAGCGGCATCAAATCGCAATGCGTCCTCTGAGCATGATTGCTCACAGACCGACCGAAAGATCATCTCTAGGTGGCTTGGATCCGTTTCGCCGAAGCCTTCAAGGTCCACATCGCGCGTTGGCCGGTACAGTTGGTCTTCCCAAAGCAAAAGTAGCAGCGCACCTTTCAGGATGAACTGTTCTGCATGCGGTGACTGGCTCAATCGAAACAGTAGGCGTTCGGCTCCGTACCGAAGAAGCGTGAGTTGGAAGTCCTCGCCACGTTCGCGAGCACCATTGAGAAGCCGGCGATGAATCGAGGCTGCCAGGTCTTGCGTGGGCTTGGTCATGAACTGAGCAGTTCGATGTCGCGGCGCATGAGGTCGAAGACTCCGCAAGCCTTGGCCATGCGCAGCAGGGCGTTGGTTGTGACATGTCGATCATGCAATCCTTCGCGCATGGCCTCGATGGCCGTCTCGCGGTCAATGATGCGTGACAGGCGAACGCAATCGACGATGGTCCGAGCTGGGTTGGTGATCTTGGTTGGCACTCCGTCGATGCGGGTGCGTTCCACGCCAGTCGTCAGCATGGAGCCGGAGAACTTGACCGTCCGCACGCGAGCAATCGTCAATCGTGGTGATCGTGATCCGTGGGGAATCGCCAGCCAAACCTCTGGCGAGAGGCGTGTTCCGATACCGTGGATCTGGAGGGCGGTAAGCAGGCAGACGATGCCTTGCGGAACGCGAGCGCATGTCGCCGCGATGGTGTAGTGCTCGGAGATCTCGGCGGCTGTTAGTCGGTAGAGGCCGCGAGCGACCTTCTCAACCGTGCCGCGCCGAATGAGGGTGCGAAGTATGGGTTCGCTGATGCCCAGTGGTTCGAGGTCCTTGGGCCGAAAGAACGTGCCGATGCCGGCGCGCTTTGCCTTGCTGGGCGTGAGTAGCTCTTTGGGCGGCATGGTGGAAAATGTCACCATCAAACCGGTCCATGGGTGCATTTTCCACCATCGCTTCTGGAGCCTTGGGGAGCTGGCGGAGCGCGAGCCTCAGCGCGGCTCAACCCGAGTGTGCAACGGAGTGTGCAATGCCTTCGGTCACAACCTGGCACAACCTGACACAATCGCGCGGCGCAAATGCTCGCGCAACCGCCGACGTGTGGCACACCTAGGCACAACCTGACACAACGTGGCACAGCCTGGCACAATCGGGCGCTGCGTCTTCGAGTCCTGCAGGGCCTACCACCTATAGTGCCGTTCTGTGGGGTCTATTGGCGGTGTTGAGCGTTGGCGGGTGCGAGTGTGCAATGGACCCGGGCACAACGTGGCAGCACGAGTAGGCGCTGTCCTTCGAAACTCGCCGACGTTGTTACTGCTACTTGAAGGACAGCAGTTCCATGTCGAACTTCAGGTCGCCCTTCGAAGGGCCGTAGGCCAGTTCCCCTGGCAGCAAGACCGTGAAGCTGTCGCCGAGCTTCATCTTCGCGACGACGATGTCCCAGCCGGCAATCACTCGCCCCGCACCCACCTTGAATGTGAACGGTCGAGTTCCCGGATCAAGCACAGTGCCGTCCGCCAGCATCGCCTTGTAGGCGACTGTCGCGGTCTTGCCTCTACCGCAAACACCACCGCTGCCGTTCATGCGAACCGTGAGGACTTCGATGTCGGGGACACCCGCCTTGCCAGACGGAATCTTGTTACCGGCCGTCCAGCCGCTGCCCTTGACGGCCGGTTTGGCGGCAACTCCTGGCTGGTCGGCGTCGCCAGCTTCGGCGACCGGGGTGGCGTTGACGATTGGTTGGCCAGCATCGGTGGCCTGGTTCTTGCCTGACTCGTCCTTGACGAGGTCGTCAGCAGTTCCGCAACCGGCCAAAACAACGACGACCAGTGTGACTGCCATTCGAATCATGTTGCGCATGGTTCGAATTGTGTAGAGCAGCCCGCTACTTGCCAACCAAGGAGTCGTGTGATTGTGCAGATGATGCGGCGCTGTCGGCCTACGTTGACGACACGCTATGGCTGGTCACCAAACGCCCGGTGACGTTCTTTTAGTATGTCGAGCACTGGTGACGAGTTCATCCGAGATAGAATCTCATTCGTTGGACACATACTTCACTTGGCCCTTGGCTTCGGTCATCGGGCTCCGACTGCTACTTGAGGACAGGTGATGACCGGACTTCGAGGTCTCTGGCTACTTGCATTCGCGGGAGTTGCGGCGCTAGTCCTGTGGCAGTTGAGCCAGCAAGGATCGGTGCCGCCGGAACAAGCAGTGATGACTGATGTTGCCGCGAAACCTGCACTAGCCAGCAACACTGTGCTGCATGAGCGGGTTGAACCCGTTGGGCGGCGGGCGGCCACACGAGCGGATGATGAGGTTGGTAAAGACCTAGAGGAGAAGCCAAGAGACCTTGGTCCGCTTCCGTCAGCGCAGCTCGGCCGACTTCTGCAAGCCATCGGGGTTCGCCCATCGGCTGTCGCGTTGGCAACTGCCCAGACCGCTGCGGAAAGCGGGAAGCGCAGCGACTACGTGGCCTACCTGAAAGAGAAATACTCCTACCTCAAGGTCTTGCAGGCTGAAGAGCGTGCGCGAAGAGGTCGGTACATCACATTGCCCATGAACGACTCACTTTCAGCTATACCGCCGGACAACCATGTGATGCTGGGGCAGATTGGTGTTGGTTTCATCGGCGACGAGCGAGTCTCAGCTATGTTCTGGTTTGATTTGTCCAAACCGGAGAATCGGGAGATTGCGGAAGCAAAAACAGCCTGGGAGTTGGCGAAGGCACGTCCCTACTAGCCCGATGGTGACAACGTGGTCGTTGATGAGCGACTTGGCGGACTGCTACGCAGCTATCGCCGCACGGGCCGCGCGACACTGCTCGTGGCATTTTCGGGCAATGGCAAGCTCTGCGCCTTGTGGGAAGCGGAGATCGCGGCGACCGCGATGAGGGGACTGATTGACGTTTGCATTTGGTTCTAGCATGGCCGCGACACCCAAAGCCGCTGACCAAGCGCACCCGTTCCTAGAGCGGTCGACCAAGTGATCAGCAACGCATCGTGAGAGCTTGACCAAGGTGCGACCCTTCATGCGTCGATATGGACTTGGTAACTACAAGCGACGGCAGGAGGCGGCGTTGGTGCGCTTCGAATCCTCACGCTGTCTGCGCCGCTACTTGTCGATAGTTGGTTGTAGTGCCGCGCATGACTATCCGATTCGCGGCCTTGGCCGCCGTACTCGCCACCGCCAGTTCACTCACGGCGCAGATCTCTCACACTCACCTCGGCACGATCCAGACTGCCAACCAGGAAGGCGAGATCGTCGCGTTCGACTCTGCCAGTGGCCGTTACTTCATCACCAACCCGGGCAGCGACGAGATCGACGTGTTTACGGCGTCGGTTACCGGCGCGCTCGCCTACGAGATTTCGATTCCGCTCGCCGGAACGCCGAACAGCGTCGCCGTGCACAACGGCTTGGTCGCTGTGGCCGTCGAAGGTGCCACCAAGCAGGATCCGGGGCGCGTCCAGTTCTTCGATGCCGCAACCGGTGCCGCGAGCGGCTTCTCGGTCACCGTGGGGGCGCTGCCTGACATGGTCGTGTTCACGCCGAACGGCCAGAAGGTCCTGACGGCCAATGAAGGCGAAGCCGATGAAGCGACGGGTCTCAACAACCCGGAAGGATCGGTAAGCATCGTCGACGTCGCCTCACGCACCGTCGCGACTGCCAGCTTCGCACCGTGGAACGGCCAGAAAGCGTCATTGCAGGCCGCGGGCGTGCGCCTTTCAGACGTCAACAACATCACGCTCGCGCAGGACGTCGAGCCCGAATACGTGACGATCAACGCTGCTGGCACGATCGCCTACGTCACGTTGCAGGAAAACAACGCGATTGCAGTCGTCGACATCGCTGCCGCCAGTGTCACGGCGATCCTGCCGCTCGGCGAGAAGGATCACAACCTGCCGGGTAACGAGTTCGACCCCTCCAACCAGGACGGCATAAACGGCAACTTCCAGAACTTGCCGATCCTCGGTCTTTACATGCCCGACGCGCTGACGACGTTCACGGTCGGCGGAGTCGAATACATCGCGACTGCCAATGAAGGCGATGGCCGCGAGGACTTCGCTGGCTTCGGCGACGAAACGCGCGGCGTCGATCTAGAAGCCGACTTCACGCTCGATACCGAAGACCCCACCCCGGAGACCAGTCTCTACACGTCAGCGCAACTCAACGATAACGCGATCCTTGGTCGCCTCAAGTTCGTGACGAGTGACTATGACATCGCCCGTGGCGACACCGACAACGACGGGGATGTCGACCAGCTCTATTCGTTCGGTGCACGATCGTTCACGATCTGGACGACCGCCGGTGTTCCGGTCTTCGACTCGGGTGACGAGTTCGAGCGCGAGATGCTCGCTCGCGGTCTGTGGCAAGAAGGTCGGTCGGACGACAAGGGGCCTGAGCCTGAGTCGATCGTGTTCGGCATCGTCAACGGCACGCCGATGCTGTTCGTCGGGCTCGAGCGCACCGACGCCATCATGGTCTACGACGTCAGCAACCCGATGGCCGCCGTGCTCGTCGACGTCATTGACGTCGCGACCGAAAGCGGCATCGGCGCCGGAGCTCCGGAGGGTCTGGCGTTCATCCCGGCCGCAGACAACGCGACGGGCCGCGACCTGCTAGCCGTCACCAGCGAAGGCGATGGTGCGCTGAGCCTGTTCACGATTGATGCGGGCACTGCGAGTGTCACGACCTTCGGCCAGGGGTGCCCGTCGGTGCAGCCGATGGGCCTCGCGAGCAATGCCCCGATGCTTGGTAGCTCGTGGGACCTGATGGCCTCGAACGTTCCGGCAACGGCTGTGTTGTGCACGTTTTGGTTTGGCGACACCGCCCTCAACCCAGCCATC
>CAXBFC010000381.1:0-8195 GCA_963974725.1 uncultured bacterium
TGCTCGTTCATCGTGTCGCCAAGGCTACCGACTGGCAGGGATTTCGGCAGGGTCGGCTGCGCGGTAACAACTCGAAGTTGCAAATCAGCTTGTCACGCAGAACTGGTTGTTACCGGGTAGGTCTTCGCGGCAACGAGGCTGTCAGACGGGTCGCAGCGGGCGAAGCGGCGGCTTGCAGCATCGCTCTAGGTCAGGATTGCGCGGATCGGATTTGCCGACTCGACTCCGGTCAGGCGCATGTCGAGGCCCTGGAAGCGCTGGCTCAGTTTGCTGTGATCGATGCCGAGCTGGTGCAGAATCGTCGCGTGCAGGTCGCGGACGTGCACGATGTCCTCGACGGCGTGGTAGCCGAGTTCGTCGGTCGAGCCATGGCTGATGCCGCCGCGGATGCCGCCACCGGCCAGAAAATACGAGAACCCGCGAATGTGATGGTCGCGGCCGATGCCTTGGGCCATCGGCGTGCGGCCAAACTCGCCGCCCCACAACACCAGCGTGTCGTCGAGCATGCCGCGCCGTTTCAGGTCGAGGATCAACGCGGCGCTGGCGCGGTCGACTTCGTCGGCGGTGATGTCGATGGCGCGCTTGATGCCGCCGTGGTGATCCCACGCGCGGTGGTAGACCTGGATGAAGCGCACGCCGCGTTCTGCGAGTCGACGCGCCAACAAGCAGTTGGATGCGAACGAACCGTCCTGGCCTTCGACGCCATAGAGGTCGAGCACTTCTTGTGGTTCGTCGGACAGATCCGACAACTCGGGTACCGAAGCCTGCATGCGGAAGGCCATCTCAAACTGCGCGATACGGGTCGCGATCTCGGGGTCGCCGACGTCTTGGTCGTGCAATTGGTTGAGCTGCTTGATTGCATCGACCGCTTCGCGCTGCTGCTGACGGGTGACACCATCCGGGTTCTGCACGTAGAGCACCGGGTCGCCCTTGCTGCGGAACTCAACTCCTTGGAAGCGCGATGGCAGAAAGCCCGCACTCCACTGCCGCGCCGCGATCGGTTGCGCCTGCCCGCCCTTGCCGACCGATGCCAGCACAACGAAGCCGGGTAGGTCGTCGCATTCACTGCCGAGTCCGTAGTTGATCCACGAACCCATCGACGGCCGGCCCGGCTGGGTGTTGCCGGTGTTGAACAACGTGTGCGCCGGATCGTGGTTGATCTGGTCGGTCTGCATCGAACGGATGATGCTGATCTCGTCGGCGACCGAACCGATGTGCGGAAACTTCGTGCAGATCTGTTGCCCACTTTGTCCGTAGCGCGCGAACGCATACTGCGGCGCCATGCAGGTTAGTCGGCTGCCCTGAAGTTGCGCGATGGGCTGGCCGCGCGTGAACGACTCCGGCATCGGCTGCCCATGGAGTTCGGCAAGCTTTGGCTTGTAGTCGAACGTCTCGAGGTGCGACGGACCGCCGGCCATGTAGAGATGGATCACGCGCTTCGCGCGCGGCGCGTGGTGCCGCGGGTCGACGACGCCGTTCCATGGCGTGTGCGGCGGCGTGGTATGCGGCCCCTTGCCTGGTGCTCCTGCAGCTCGCGGCAGCATGCCGGCCAACAGCTGGTTGGCCGCGATTGCGCCCAGTCCATGAGTCAGGAATGTGCGTCGGTTGAGCGCGTCGAAAGTGTGCATCAGCAATCAGCACCTGGTCAGGGTTTCGTGCAAGCTCAAGATCACGCGCGCGACCCCGGTCAACGCGGCCAGTTGCATTGGGTCGATGTCGTTCGGCACGGGGCGTTCGCCAATCGCAAGCAGCGACTTGGCCGCGTCGACATCGTTGGCATACTGCCCGCGCAGCCGTTCGTGATGGTTTAGCAGCACGCCAAACTCGGCGGAAGTCGGCGCGCGGTTCAGCACCGTCGTGCATGCAAAGGCGATTTGCGCGCGCACCTCGTTGCCACCCTCGCGCACCATGCGGGTGGCCAGCGCGCGTGCCGTCTCGATCATGATCGGATCGTTGAGCAGCACCAACGCCTGCAGTGGCGTGTTGGATTGCGCACGTTGCACAGTGCACTCTTCGCGCGATGGGGCATCGAACGCGGCCAGTGCCGGGTGCAGGTACTGACGCTGCCAATGCGTGTAGATGCTGCGGCGCCACAGATCGTCGCCGGTGTCTTGCTGATAGCGGCGCTTGGGGAAGTTGAGGTGCTGGTAGAAGCCGGCGGGCTGGTACGGCCGCACGCTGCGGCCGCCGATCTTTTTGACCAGTAGACCGCTGACTGCGAGCGCGTTGTCGCGCACGATTTCGGCGTCGTGGCGATAGCGCGCCTGCCGCGAGAACCACTGGTTGTAGGGATCTTGTTGCGCCGTGGCCGGATCGCATCGTGACGACTGCCGATAGGTGGCGCTCGTCACCATCAGCCGGATCGTTGCCTTGACGTCCCAGCCGGACGCGACGAACCGCTGCGCGAGGTAGTCGAGCAGTTCGGGGTGCGTCGGCCGTTCTCCTTGCGTTCCAAAATCGTCGAGTGACCGCACGATCCCGCGGCCAAAGAACAGCTTCCAGAGTCGGTTGACGAACACGCGTGCGACCAGCGGGTTGTCGGGCTGCACGAGCCAGTTGCCTAGATCGAGCCGCGTCGCGCGTTTCGGCTGCTCGGCGAGTTCGCCGAACGCAGCTGGCACGCCCGGTTGCACGACTTCGCCGGAGTCATCCATCCAGTCGCCGCGCCGCAGTATCCGCGTGGTCATCGGCTCGGTCGCCACGGTGGCCATCACGACCGGAAGCGAGGCGACGAACGCCGTGCGTTCAGCTTCGAGTTCGCGCAGTTGCCGCCGCGCGTCGGCGAGCAGCGGCGTGATCGTACGGAAGTGTGTCGCCACCGCTGCCGCTTGCTCGGCCGTTCGAATGGCCGCAGGAACCTTCATCTGCGCCAGTAGCCCTTCGGGAAGCTTGGCAAACTCCGGTCGGAAGTAGAAGCCGAAGCCGCCGCTGCCGTTGGTGATCTTGACCAACAACTCGTGCCGTCCGGTATCGAGGTCGACCTCGAGCTGCTCTTGGTCCGGCGCCACGCCGCGCGACACCTGATGGTTGAGAACACTCGCGCCGTCGAGCCACACCCGGATCGAGTCATCGCTGCCAAAACTCAGTGTCAACTGCTGGGCACGCGTCACCGTGATGGTGCGAAACAGATAGAACGCGGAGCGATCGCCAGACAGTTTGTGCACCTTGCCATCTAGCCACTCCGCGTGCTTCATCCATCGCGGACGGCCTTCTTGTTGCTCTGCGAGATCGACGCCCTTCTCGGGTCCGAACGCGCGCCGATGCACTTCGGCGAAGCTGCCGCCCGTGTATGGCCCCGCCGCATACCACGCTCCAAACTGCGGCGCAACTGGGGGAGCCACAAGCACCTCGCGCTCCCAGTCATGCTGTGCCGCGCGAAGTGTATCCGTCGGCGTCGCGAGCGTGTCGCGCACCATTGCGATGCGCGCGTCGATCTTCGCCAACTGGTCGCGCTGCGCTGCCGGCGGCACCGTCAGATAGGGCCCAAAGTAGCGCCCGTTCGCCGCGCCCTGCGAATACACCCCGACCTGCTCGATGTCCGCGAAGAACGCCCCGAGCCGATAGAAGTCGCGCGCCGCGATCGGATCAAACTTGTGGTCGTGGCACTCGGCGCACCCGACCGTCGCCGCCATCCAAACCGTCGAGACGTTGCGCACCCGATCGGCGGTGTAGCGCGCCAGAAACTCCTTCGGCTGCGAGCCACCTTCGCGGGTGATCAGGTTGAGTCGGTTGTAGGCCGCCGCGACCCGCTGCTGCAACGTCGCGTTGGGCAGCAGATCGCCGGCGAGCTGTTCACGCGTAAACTGATCGAACGGCATGTTGTCGTCGAACGCGCGGATGACCCAATCGCGATACGGGTGGGCATCCCACGGGTTATCCGCATGCACGCCGGTGGTGTCGGCGAACCGCACCAGGTCGAGCCAGTGCATCGCCATGCGCTCGGCGAAGTGCGGCGACGCCAGCAGCTGATCGACCAGTCGTTGATAGCCCTCGTCCGACGAGTCTGTCGCCAGAGCCTTGCTGGCCAGTGCCTCGATGTCCGCCATGCTCGGCGGCAACCCGACCAGGTCAAAGAACAGCCGGCGCACCAGCGTCCTGACGTCGGCCTCCCCTGAAGGTCGTTGTCCATTGCGTTCGATACCGGCCAGCACGAACGCATCGACAGGACTGCGCAGCCAATCCGCATTCTCGACCGCCGGCGGGCTGACCTCGGCCGGCGGCGAGTAGGCCCAGTGGCCGCCGCCCTGCGCAACCGCCACGGACGGCATCGCCACAGCCAGCCAACACAGAGCCCGCGGACATCGCAAGAACGATTGCATGGCCAGCCAGCGTAGCAGCCTCGTCGGCGCTGGTGCAGACTGAATGTACGGTGCCAGGCACAGAAGTAACACGTTCGGCGAGGGGGCGGTGAACTCGTTACTTCGGTGCCTGGGTGCGTACCTTACACAGACTGAGAGTCGATCCTGTGCCCGAACAGTCTGCTGCCATCATGCGCGTGGCCGTGATTGCCGGCGGCATGCACCGGATCAGCACCGCAATTCCACCGTCTGTCGTATGCGCCGGCTTCACGTTCAACCAGTTGCTGGTCGACCATGAGCCACTGCTGTTCACACCGGTCCGCGCAAGTTGTTCCCCTTGATCGGCGCCGCCATCGCCACAGTGATGTCGGTCGATCGACTGCGACATATTGCGTTTGCGCACTTCGAAGCCGACGAGTGCGGCGCACGAAGTGTTCGTCTACGCAGTCACGCGCTACCGATGAGTTTGGCTGCGAGGTGATCGAGGATGTTGTGATGATGCACTGGACAAGTTGTGACCGGCGTGGTCGCTGCGACACGATCAGCGTGAGCCGATCACCACGAGCATCGGCTGGCTGGCGAGCGCACCAGCTGAGTTGGCGGTGGGGAAACCGCTGGCGAGCGCTTGCATGCGGAGTTCCGCGCCGACGAGTGCCGCCAGGTTGGGTACGGGCACTTGAATCAGGCCTGCGTTCGCCGGCATTTGGTAGGGGGTGATCGCGAACGGAACGAGCGCGGTATAGCAGTTGGTCATGCCGATTGCGCCGAGGCTGCTCCAGGGGCCCTGGGTTCCGAGCGCCAGCCAAACTGTGCTCGGGTTTGGCGATAGCAGGAACAACTCGAGCTGCCACGTGTGACCAATCCATGGGCGATTGTCGAGGCCGTTGAGGTGGAACGTTGGCGCAAAGGTTCCAAGACAGCCCGGTGCAACCCCAAAGAACGCGGCGGGGTCGTTGTTCGTACCGATCGTTGGGGTGCCATCGACGAACCACGCGCTCGCTGCGTGCCGCGAACCGAGCACGTAGTCGCCGTAGTGCGCGATCGTTTCGCCTTGGACTGTTGGTGCCACTACGCTGTCCACGATCGAGGGCCACTGGCCGGCAGTGACCGCCAGTTGGATTCCCGTCATGCCGCCGCCGAACGAGACGAAGTCAATGAGTTCGGTCGGGTCGGTGAATGCGGCGCTCGCGAAGATGGAGATCGTGTCCGACGGCGCGAGCGGAGCCGCTTGGGGGAGGTAGACGTCGGTAGGATTCGTGGTGCCGGACGCGCCAAGGTGCAGCACGACGATTCCGTCGACTGGCATCAGGTGCATCGGCAAGGCGATCTGGTTGGCGCCGCTGACTAGATAGATGCCCGTCAGGTCGACCGGGTTGCCGCTTCGGTTGGCGAGTTCGATCAGCTGTGCTGCGGCGTTGGGGCCGACGGGATCGGCCAGCACTTCCTGGATCTCGATGTTCGGGAGCTGGGCAACGGCGGGTGTCGCGAGCATCGTCACAGCGACGAGCCAAAGGTTCTTCTTGAGTGTCATGTGTCACGTCGGCGAGACGGTTTCGGTGGCTTGTGTCAGACAATAGCCGAATACCGGTACGGTGCCAGGCACAGAAGTAACACCGCTACTTGGGGAAGAGCTTGCGCAGTTCCGGGCCGGAGAATGCAGTGTCCCGATCCTTCAACAACGTGCGGATGTTTGCGAAGTGCTCGGGTTGCACGGCGCCCTTCTTGTTGCCCCAGGCGAAGCGCACGAACGTGGCGACGTCGGCCAGTTGCGCGTCGCTGATGGATTGAGTGTGCTTCAATCCTGGCATCGCCGCAGCGGGCACATACTGCTTTCCGCCAACTTGGATCGGTCCCATCATGCCTTGCAGCAGGATCGCCGCCAGGCGTGAGGGCGAGCCGGTGGTCCATTCGGAACCGACCAGGGGTGGGCCCAGCATTGGCAGGCCTTTGCCGTCGATGCCGTGGCACGCCATGCAGTTGGTGAGGAACACTTGCTCTCCGCGTTGGAACGACGCGAGGTGGTTCTGGTCGCGCGGCATCGCATGGGCCGCGGCCGTGGTCTTGATGCTCAGGCAGTGCCGCAGGTAGCCGAGAAACTTCTGGTCGCGAAAGTTCTTGCCGAGCAACTGCTCGAATCTCGCCTCTCGACCTTCGAGACTGTGGATCGCGACTTCACGGAAGAACTTGTGTTGGATGTTCTGCTTCAGGATGTTCGCGAGCAGCTTGAGCGGTTCGTCACCGGGGACGCGGCCGAGGCTGGCGGCCAGTTGTCGCAAGACCACGATCTGGTTGCGCGTCGCGAGTTCTCCGAACCTTGGTAGCAGGCGCGAGACGTCTGCCGGTTCGGTCAGCAACTCCGACAACCGGATCGCCATCTCGACGACCCGCGGGTTGTCCGACTTCAGGGCGGCCTCGATGGCGGTAATGTTGACGGCATGCAATCCCTCCAAGGTCCACAGCGCGTGAATCTGGCCGAGCGGTTGCTGTGGATCGGCGACCAGTGCGTTCAGTGCCGGGACGATTGAGCGATCCTGGCGATCGATCAGCAACTGCTGCGCCGTGTCGCGCCACCAACCATTCGGATGCGCGAGATCGGCAACCAGCTCGGTGGCTTGTTTGTGCAACATGCGCGGTTGCGGGCCGAGCGGGTTGTGTCGGTAGCGGATCCGGTAGACGCGCCCCAGCCGCGGGTGACTCGCCAGATCCCGGTGCTCGATGTGTTCGCGCAGGTAGCGGGTCAGATACGTCTTGTGCTGCACGATGCCGTGGTAGAGGTCGACCAAGAACAGGCTGCCATCCGGCGCATTGCACAGGTTGACGGGGCGAAACCGCTCGTCCGTGGACGCCAGGAACTCGCGGTTCTGCAGCGCGTGCTTGCCGGTGGTCAGGCCGTGCTGCTCGTTCAATTTGAGCATGCGAACGAAGTGCGCCGACGGTTCACAAAAGAACGCCATGTCGCGATACTTCTCGGCAAACTGATCGCCGCGGTAGACCACCGGGCCGCACGCAGCCGTCACCGCAGTCAGGTAGCCCTTGTCGTCGATGGCGCCCTCACCGCCGCGATTCACGCCCGGCGTGGGGCGGGCCGGGAACACCTTGTCGCGGTACGACAGCATCGCCGTGTCGCCCATCTTCAAGAACGAGTTGTCGTTGCGCATCAGGGTGTTGGGCAGCAACTGATCGGCCTTCATGCCGAACCAATTCTCGTTGTAGTAGAGCCGGCCGTAGTCGTCCTGCGACATGCCCCATTGGCCGCGATACGTGGTGAGTTCTTTGACCCACTCGCCGTCGATCTCACGATAGCGAGCATCGGACTTGACGTTGTAGATCCAGTTGTCGAGTCCGCGCAACAGCCCGTTGGTTCGGTGTTCGACGTTCTGGTTCTGTGTGTAGTGTTCGTCGATGACCGTCATCTCACCGGCCGCATCGTTGACGTTCTCGACGTAGTAGAGCTTGCGATGTCCGCCGTACAGAATGCCCTGTTTGTAGAGCGCGATTGCGCGCGGCAGGACCAGGTCGTCGAGGAACACCTTGTAGTCGTCAAAGACTCCGTCGTGATCCGTGTCGGTCAGAATGGAGATGCGGCCGATCGGATCCTGTTCGCCATTGGCTTCGGCATCGAGCATGTAGGCGCGCATTTCGACGACCCACATGCGGCCGTCGCCGTCGAAGCGGATGGCGACGGGGCTTTCGATCATCGGGTCGCTGGCCGCGATGGAGATCTCGAAGTCCTCGTGCAGTTGGAAGGTCTCGAGTGCCTGGGCCGCACGGAGCGCTGGCGCCGGCGGGATTTCATCGAGCGGGATGACGTAGGTGTAGCCCTTTTTGTTCTCGGCGGGCTTGGCGGATTGCGCGGCAATCGAGGCGGGGCCAAGGCACACACATGCTGCGGTGAGG
>CAXBFC010000382.1:0-8180 GCA_963974725.1 uncultured bacterium
GAGATCCCGCGTCATCGAGGCGACGGCAGCATCGCGATGGGAGCCGAGACCGGCATCGTCTTCGTGCTCGTTCCCGGCGGCATGACCACGATCGGCAGCCAGGACCGCGACCCGAACGGACCCAACTACTCGGCCTCGCGGGATCGCAACGAAACGATGATGACGAGCCAGGTGGAGCCGTACTTCCTGGCCCGGCACGAGCTGACCCAGGAGCAGGCGCGTCGGCTCTTTAGCTCGCAGGATCCACTCAGCCAGATCGAGATGCCGTTCTCGTGTCGTGCCGGCACGATCGCTCACGGCCGCTGGATCTCTGGGCGTCACCCGGCCGAGGGCTTCGATTGGCTCGACTGCATGAGCATGCTGACTCCCCATGGGCTCACGCTGCCGACCGCGTGGCAGTGGGAACACGCATGCCGCGCTGGGCAGCCGTTGGACTATTCCTGCGGTAGCGATGCCGCGAGCCTCGAGGGTTATGCCAATGTCCTGGACGCGTCGACTGTGCAGCTGACGACGTGGCCAGGTGAGCGCGCCGACTTCCACGACGGCTATCAGGAGCATGCCCCGGTCGGCACCTACCTTGCCAACCCGTTCGGGCTATTTGATGTACACGGCAACGTGGCCGAGTTCATCCTGACCAGCTACCGCGTCGGACAGTCCTACGTCACGACGCGCGGCGGCTCGGCCCAGATGGCGGCTTCCTATGCCCGTTCGGCTCGCCGCCTGAGCTTCACGATGGACGGCCGCAGCGGGGACGTCGGCATGCGGGTGTGCAGGACGCTACGCTGAGCAATGCGCGCGGCACGGCGAAGGAACTGATCAACGGTAGCGATGTGGAGTCGGCAGCAGCAGTTGGTGCCGAGGGGCCGACCGCCAACAAGACAACCCGCGAGGTCGCCATGCGCACCAACGCGTGAAACTCGCCTCGGTTCGCTAACGCCGGGCACAAGTCAGGCTGCGTGCTCAGCTCCCCCGAGTAGGACCTGCCTGTTGGCACACCACTAGCCTGGGGAACCGTCAGGGTCTGGCAGTGCCGGCGGTAGGTCGGGCTCAAGAAGCTCGCTTAGCGGCACGTCGACTTCGCTCTTGAGCAGCTTCTTGCCATCCACCAACTTCGCAAATACCAGGTGCAACGCCGGGATCAACAGGACTCCGACCGTGGTGCCGAGCAGCATGCCGCCGATTCCGGCTGCGCCGATGGTGCGGCTTGCGAGGGCTCCCGCACCGGTGGCGATGATGAGCGGGATGAGGCCGGCGATGAAGGCGAACGAGGTCATCTGGATCGGGCGGAAGCGTGATCGTGCGCCTTCGATGACGGCGTCGGACAGCGACATGCCTTCGTGCCTGCGCTGCACGGCAAACTCGACGATCAGGATCGCGTTCTTGCCCAGCAGGCCGACCAACATGACCAGTCCGATCTGCGCATAGACGTCGTTTGCCAATCCCATCATCTGAAGGCAAGCCATCGAACCGAACACGCCGACTGGCAGCGACAGGATGACGGCGAGGGGAAGTACGAAGCTCTCGTATTGAGCAACCAGGAGCAGATACACCAGGGCTATCACGACGAGGAAGATGTAGAGAGCCTCGTTGCCCTTGCGCGATTCGTCGTAGGACAAGCCGGACCAGTCGATGTCGTAGCCACGCGGCAGTGTCTCCCGCGCGACCTCCTCAACCGCGCGAATCGCCTGCGCCGAGCTGAATCCAACAGCGGGCGCGCCCTGGATCACGGCGCATGGGTATAGGTTGAATCTGTCGATCTCGTTGAGCCCCTGCTTCTTCTTCATCTTCATGAATGCCGAGTAGGGAACCTGCTCTCGCTCGTCATTCGTGACGAACATGTTCTCAAGGTCGTCAGGGGTTGCGCGGAACTGGGGCCACGCCTGCACATACACCTTGTAGAACTGATTAAAGAGGATGAACCCCTGCTCGTAGGTGCTGCCGACTTGGATGTTCAGGTTGTTCAACACTTCCTCGGTCGTCAGGCCCTTCTGGTAGAGAATGTCGGTGTTGATCTCCAATTCGTATTGCGGGTAGTTGGACGTGAAGAAGGTGAAGAGGTTCTTGACCTCTTGCCGCTTCTTCAGTGCAGCCATGAACTCGTCCGTCACCTCGCCGAGTCGTTGGTAGTCGACCGTGCTCGATTGCGACTCGTCGAGCAAGACCAGCGAGAATCCACCTGCTGCGCCGAACCCTGGCACTGCTGGCGGCTCGAAGAACTCCAGCTTGACGTCGGTCAGCACGCTGCACTTGACCTCCAGTTCTTCGATGATCTGGCGGGCCGTCAGCTTGCGGTCCTTCCAGTCTTTAAGGTTGATGATGCAGGTTCCCGCATTCGAACCTCGCCCTTCGGTCAAGACCTCGTAGCCAGCGAGCGCCGTGATCGAGTGAACCTCTTCTTTAAAGCCGTCTGCAATGAGCTTCTCGAGCTGATTCGACTTGGCGTTGGTGTACTCGAGGGTTGATCCGGGCGGCGTTTGCAGCACCGCATAGATGATGCCTTGGTCCTCACCGGGGATAAAACCGCTGGGCAGGATCGCGCCGACTGAGCCGATGCCGAAGAGGAACCCAGCCACGATGACGAGGCTCAGGAAGGCAACTCTGAGGCTCCGACGCACGATCGCCGTATAGCCAGCGGTGATCGCTTCGACGAGCTTGTCGAAAGGCCGTTGCAACAGCGGAGCCAGCAACAGCAAGAAGCCGACCCATCCCCACAGCACATAGGCAACGTAGGTGATTCCGGCTAGGACCGGCAAGCCGACGAAGACGACGGCGAGCATGCGCAGAAGTCGACGCTTCTTCTTGGCGCCGATTCCCCCGCCATTGATTCCCCCGCCGTTGAGTTCCCCGACACCGTGATCGTGCGGCTGCAGGATCATGGCGCAGAGCACGGGCGTCAAGGTGAGTGCGATCACGCCCGAGATCACGATCGCGATCGCCATGGTGATGCCGAACTGCCCATAGAACTGTCCGGCCGGTCCGGGAATAAACGTGATCGGGACGAAGACCGCGGTCATCACCAAGGTGATCGCGATGATCGCTCCGCCAATCTCGTGCAGCACTTCGTGGGTGGCGGCGAATGGCGAAAGGTGCTTCTCGTGGATCTTGGCGTGCACGGCCTCGACTAAGACGATCGCGTTGTCGACGACCACCCCAATCGCCAGCACCATGGCAAACAGCGTGATGAGATTGATCGACAACCCCAGCAACTGCAGAAAGAAGAACGTTCCTACGAGCGAGACCGGCACCGCCAAGATGGGGATCACCGTGGAGCGCAGGTTGCCGAGAAACATGAAGACAACCAACGAGACCAGGATGAAGGCCTCGAGCAAGGTGTGCAGCACCTTCTCGATCGAAGCGTCAAGGAAGTGGGACACGTCGTACGCGAGCGTGTACTTCATCCCCGGAGGGAACGACTTCTCCATCTCGTCGAGCTTCAACTTGACGTTTTCGATCACCTCCATGGCGTTGGATCCAGGCGCCTGCTTGAGGATGATCGAGCACGTCGGGTAGGTCTTGTTCTCCTCCGCCATGAAGATGTCGGAGTAGATGTCGAAGAACTCCGAGCCGAGCTCAATACCTTTGGGTTGTGCGGTCTTGGCAGCGTGTGCCGTGCTACCGTCCTGGCTGGTTGCAACCTGTTGCAAGACCTCCGGGGGAGGCACGCAAACGTCCCTGAGCCGCAGCAGTTGCCCCTCTGGCGTGCGTTTCAGAATGATGTCTGCATACTGCTCGGCCTTGTTGAATCGCCCGACGTAGGTCAGCACATACTCTTTTGACTGCGAGACCATGCCGGTGGCTTGTCCCAGTCGGCCGGGAGAGCCAATGATGCTCTGCTCCGCGAGCGCCTCCATCACGTCATCGACGGACACGTTGTAGGCACGCATGCGCTCCGGATTGAGCCAGATGCGCATCGCAAACGAGCGGTTGCCAAGGTTGCGGGGAAGCCCCATGCCCTGGATGCGCTTCAGCTCCGGCATCAGGTAGACGTTGGCGTAGTTGTAGAGGGTCTTTTGGTCGGCGCCGGGGTCCGTGCTGTAGAGGTTGACATACATCAACATGCTCGGCACGACCTGGCTTACCAGGATGCCTTCGCGCACCACGAGTGGTGGTAGCCTGTTCAGCATGATGTTGACCCGGTTCTGAACGTTCACGACATTGATGTTCGGGTCCGTTCCGGGCTCGAAGTAGATCGTGATGACCGCTTCCCCCGCGCTGGTGGCTGACGACACCATGTAGCGCATGTTCTGGACGCCGTTGATCGACTGCTCCAGTGGGATGAGCACCGAGTCGACGAGCACGTTGGCGCTCGCACCAGGGTAGGCGATCGACACCATGACGGTCGGCGGCGCGATGTCTGGGAACTGCGCGATTGGCAAGGACCTGACACCAATGACTCCCAAGAACAGGAGTAGGATCGAGACAACGATCGCCATGGCCGGGCGACGGAGGATCTTGCTGAACATCTGAGATCGGATTCCTGGACGGAGTTTTGGTGACGGTCGACTCGGTTACTCGGCGCGGAACTTGAGGTGCTTCAGGACCTCAGCGGGTTCTCGGAACTCTGGTGTGGCCACCGTCTGGCCGTCGTGAATCAAGCTGATGCCTTCGAGCACGATCTGGTCTTTGGACGTCACTCCCGCGTTGACGACGAGGATGTCTCCCAGCTCGTGTTCGATGCCGATCGCTTGTTGCCGCACGACGTGGTCCTCGCCGACCACGAACACATAGATCTTGTCCAGGATCTCAAAGGTTGCCCGGCTCGGGATGACTAGCGCATTGCCCACCAATTCATGGATGAGCAGGGTTCCTGTCTGGCCATGCCGAAGAATCCGGTCTGGATTGGGGAAGTCTGCGCGGAACGAGATGCTTCCCGTCTCACGTTTGAACTCTGCCTCGATGGTGAGTGTCTTCTCCGCCTGGTGCGGGAACTTGACGCCATTGGCCAGCACCAGTTCCATCCGCGAGTTTGGCAAATCCAGTTGCGACGGTGAGTCGGGAGCCCCAGCGAATCGCATCTTGTAGTCCAAGTAGCGGGCCTCTGGGACGTTGAAGTAGACCCACATCGTCGAGTTGTCTGACAAGGTTGTCAGCTTGTCGCCTTCCTTGATCAGACTGCCCTGTTGCTCTTCCTGGCGGTCGATGATGCCGTCGAACGGCGCGCGGATCGTCGTGAAGTCTAGCTCCGCCTTGGCTTTCGCTGCGTTCGCCTCCGCCTGTGCCAGCTTGGCTCCGTACAGCGCCAGTTCACGCTCTGAGATGATTGGATTGTCGGGCGCCTCAAACAGCTGTTTGGCGTTGTTGTATTCCTGCTGCGCGAAGTTGGCCTCGGCCAGTTCCGCCTGGTACCTGGCTTCGTAGAGGGTTGGGTTGATGCGGAACAACACATCACCCGCCTTCACCATTTGCCCTTCGCGAACTTGGATCTCGTCGAGGTAGCCAGCTTCCTTGTGCTGAGCGCGGATGGCGATGTGCTTGCGGGAGTTGATCAGGCAGACGTATTTCGCCGTAACCTCCACGTCCTTGGCCATCGGCCGGGTCGTGACGATCTTTGCCGCATGCTCGTGGCCTTCGTTGCCGGTGGCAGCTTTGGAATGCTTTTCGTGCTCCTCGCCCTGCTCCGTGCCGCGAAGTTGGTCACAGGATGACAGCGCCAGGAAGGCCGACAACAAAAGGGTTGCTCGCAGAGTTGGAACGATCATTTGGGTGTGCATTGGGTCACTGGTGAGGTCACTTGACCGGAAGGTCGGGATTGCCTTCTGGTTCCGGTGTGGAAGCTCGACGCCAGCCGCCGCCGAGCGCCTTGTACATGTCGATAATTGCGGAGAACTGCTGCTTCTTGGTCTCGATGAGTTCCATCTGCGAGTTGAGTGCATCGCGTCGCGTCAGCAGAACTTCCATGTAGTCCGCGCGGGCCGAGACGAAGAGCTGATTGGAAATGGCGACGGCAGACTCAAGGGTCGCGACCTGCTGTGCCTTCAGTTGGTAGGTGCTGGTGAGATTCGATATTGCAGCCAGCAGATTGACGGTCTCCATGTACGCCTCGCGCAGGGTGCGTTCGAAGGACAGCACAGCCTGCATCTGGCGCGAGTTCGCGGAGTAGTAGCCGGCTGTCAACGCGCGTCGGTTGATCAGCGGCGCCGTCAGGTTGCTCGCCGCGTTGTATAGAATCGACTCCGGCAGCACCGTCAGGCTCTCCGGTCGGAACGCCTCGACGCCAACAGCAGCCTCGAGGCTGAGCGACGGGTAGAAGCTCTTGCGCGCGACATCGACATCGAGTTTTGCGGCCTTGAGTTCGAGCTCGGCACGACGGATGTCCGGCCGGTTCTCAAGCAGCTGGACTGGCACGCCAGTACGAACTACGGGTGGAGTGCCGGCTAACCAGGCCGCGTTCTCGCGGGCAATGGATTGGGGAAAGCGTCCGACCAGGAAGTTCAGGTAGTTCTCTGACTTCACCATCGCCTGGCGGATCTCAAACACGCGGCTGCGTGTATCCAGCACCTCGGCCTCGAACCGCTGGACAGCGAGTTCGGTCACGCGGCCCGCGTTCTTTTCGGCGCGCACGATGCGGAGAGCGTCGCTCTGGATCTGGATATTGCGGTTGAGAACGTCCAGCTGGCTGTCCAACGCGAGCAGCTCGTAGTAGGTGTGCGCGATTTCGGCGACCAGCTGGGTGATCAGGACGTTGCGCCCTTCGACCGTCGATAGGTATCGCATCACCGCGGACTTGGTTGCGTCGCGCAGCTTGTTCCAGATGTCGATTTCCCATGAGGCCGAAAGCCCCAGGACGTAGTTCTGGAGATGCTCGGGCACTCGCCGTCCCGGACGGATTTCATCCGACGCGTCGCTCGCCCCTTGGCTCGTGTACTCGCCGACCTTCTCGATTTCAGCGCCCGCGCCAGCGCCAACGAATGGCAAGTACTCACCGCGGCGGGCAAGGATCTCGCTCTGCGCGATCACGAACTCCTGCCGGACAATGTTGAGTTCCTGGTTGTTGCTGAGCGCCTCGTCGACCAACGCCAGCAGCTTTGGATCGTCGAAGAAGCTGTCGATGAGCAAGCCCGCCGAGTTCTCGCCATCGGGGACCACGGGATAATCCTCAGGCAAGCTGCGATCGACTGCCCGAGCTGCGGCATCGCCAAGCAGGGGGGTACAGGACGCGACAGGGAACAGCAGAACGGCGGCAACGGGCAGGAAAACCCTGATTAGACTCATAGCGCGAACCTCTTCTGCAAGAGGAGAAAACATGCGGGCGTGAGGTGCCCAGAGTCGACACGTCGCAGCTGTTCGCTTCCGACGGGCCAAACCGGGCGTGCAAATCCAGCAGTGATCGCTAGCAGAACGGTGGCAATGGAATCCGCCCGTCTGCAGCTATCCGGCTAGTTCAGCAAGCCGGAGGCGGGCCACGCGCACAAAGCGTCCGCGGCGCACTCGTCCTAACGAGGGATGCAATGACACCCCATGCGATCAGTTGCTTGGGCGACGGATACGGCCCCGAGAGCGATGAGCCGATGGCGTCACAACCATCGTGCTGTTCGCCCAGCTCCGACTCCTCTTCCTCGCCCTCGCTGGCCAGGAGCTCCTCACCTGCAAACCTATCGCAGGTGCGAGCTGGGCCGGCGGTGTCCGGAACGTTCGCAACCAGTTGCCCAGCGACTTCCACGCCCAGCAACCTGACTTCGAGCGCTCTGCCCGAACTAGTCCGCGTGCTCGACTGCGCCGCGCCAAAGGCCAATGCCAGGGCGGAAACAGCAAAAACCACCGCCACCAGGATCCCTGTGAGCCAGGGAAGGGTGCGCCCGAAAGGCTGCGATGATTCGGCAGAACTCACTGCTATGACAACATCACAAGAACCATTGCGCGTCAATGTGCAACTGGCACTGCGTTGACAAATGAATAGCAAATGTCTTCGCAAGGCCACCGCATTGTGTGCGTCGATCCGCAACGAGCCATGTCACGCTCACTGGTCGTGGCGTAAACGCGCTTCGGCAGCTTGCGCCGCGACTCACTTGTTGCGGTACGATCGGTGGCAGGTCTTGCAACTCGTCTGAAGCGTGGACAGCAGTTGCGCGGCCTGGATGCCGTTGCCATTCCGGACTGCTTGGTCGAGCTGCTCGCTGACGGCGATCGAGTTGTCGAGCATCTGCTGGTATTCCTCGGGGTGTTGCAGGCTTTCCGAGTCC
>CAXBFC010000383.1:0-8124 GCA_963974725.1 uncultured bacterium
ATCCGCACCGCGTCCCCTTCGATCGCGGTGAACTCGACCCCCGCATGGCTGAGTGCCAACGAGTGGCACAAGGGGATCAGGCGCGACGTTTCTTTGGCTGCCTGGATGCCGGCGATTCTGGCGACTGCCAACGCTTCGCCTTTGGGCAATTCGCCTGCGAACAGCAACCGGCAGGTTTCGGCGTCGAGGCGAATCACGGCTTCGGCGACGGCGCGGCGTGCCGTTAGAGCCTTCTGGCCAACGTCCACCATGTTGGCTTGGCCGCGGTCATCGACGTGGGTCAAGCCATTGGCGCCCTCGTCGGGGCTACTACCTTGATGCTGCTGCGTGCTCACATCGCTGAGCCTAACGCTGGCGGCCCGAGGCTGAAGTTGCGTTTGCCGAACGGGCATTGGGGAGCAACTGTTAGTACTTGTTGGATCCCAAGCTCTCGTGGGAGTTTAGGACCTGGAAAGATGGTCTGACGGAAGGCTGCAGATGACCACCCGTTCTGGCCCGACGCGGCCCCGCGATCGTCGCAAACTGCCGGTGGCAGCGAGCGTTGCGGAGCTGGCGGATGTCATTGGGTTGGAAATCCGTTCGGCAACAACCGGAATGCAACGTATAGACAAAGACGTCTGGACTACCTGCCAGACAGCTGGCCCACAAATCGAGCCCAATTTTGAGATCCACCGAAGCGGATGTGTCGAACAACTGCGCAACATGTTTTCCATTGCCTCGCGCGGTGGCGAACGCCGATTTATGGGCTGGGTCTAGTCTGAGTGACTGGACCCAAACGCAACTGGAAGCACAACATGCGAAACGTCTTCACGCGGCCGACGGCCATCCTCGCGGCCCTTTCTCTGACTGTCTTGATCGGTTCTGCCAGGGCCCAAGAACTCACCGCGCAGGTCGCGGCAGTCTTGGCGCAAGCCGACGCAGCCACTGGCAGCGAAATCTATCCTCTCGCCGACCAGCTCGCTGACGTCGCTCCCGAACGGAATCTCGACGGCTACCTGACGGCGATCATGGCGACCGCCGGCGCGAGCGACAGCCACAGCCAGCGTCTGTGTGCGGCTCTGGCGCTCGCCCAACTGAAGGAAGACGCGACGTTCGGCAAGGACTTGTTGGCTCTGGTGGAGCCGATCGCCAAGGACGGCAACGAGTTCCTGCGCTCGGCAGCGCTGTCGCTGCTCGGCGAAGAGCGGTTGTTCAACATTCGCATCCTGCCCGACGTGCGCAAGCTCGTGTTGGCGCAGTGTGAAAACGAATTGGTGCAGCCGAAGGTGCGCATCGAAGCGGCGCTTTCGTTGTGGAAGATCGGTAGCAACCGGCAACTCGAAACCGCCAAGAACGTGCTCGAGCAGTTCTTGCAGTCGAGTGATCGCGACCTGCAGCAGCGCGGTGCCCTGGCGCTCGCCGAGATCAACACCCAAGGCGGTCGCGCCTGGCAGATCCTGCGCGAGATTCGCGACCAACCGACCGATGCCGGTCGCCGTGCCGCGATGTTCTTGAAGCAAGAAGAACAACGCCGCGAATGGGAAGCGCAGCTGCGCGAAGTCATCAAGGCTCGCGGCCCGGAAGCCAGTGGCGGCAACGATGACTACAAGGTGCTCGACGAACTGAGGCACCGCATCCGCGTCCAGCACATTCGCGGCGCGGACATCACCAACGAGGAAATGGTCGAATACGCTGCCAAGGGCATGCTGCAGGGCCTCGACCCGCACAGCACGTTCTTCACCAGTCAAGAGTTCCAGCGGTTCTACTTCGACCTCAATCGCGAGTACGGCGGCATCGGCGCGTTCGTCAACTTCGACCAAGACGGCGACTTCTCGATCGTGCGTCCGATCTACTCGGGACCGGCTTACGAGTCCGGTCTGCGCAGCGGCGACAAGATCCTCGAAGTCGACGGCTGGGAAACTGGCGGCCACACCACCGAAGAAATCATCAAGCGACTGAAGGGTCGCCCCGAGTCCGAGGTCGTGTTGAAGTTCTTCCGCCCTGGCTTCCAAGAAGCCCAGGACGTGTCGATCACGCGCCGTCAAATCTCGGTTCCGGCGGTCAACTGGACGATGGTGCCCGGCGACATCGGCTACATCGAACTGATCAACTTCAGCGCCAACATCTCAGCGGAACTGCAGGTTGCGCTGCGCGACCTGAAGTCGAAGGGCGCCAAAGGCATCGTGCTCGACGTGCGCAACAACACCGGCGGCTTCTTGACGCAGGCGCGCGATGTGGTCGAGCAATTCATCGAAGGCCGCGAGCTGGTCGTCTACACCGAAGGCCCGAACGAGCCGAGGCGCTCCTACTCGACCGACCCCCGCCGCCGCAACGTCTGCAAGTTGCCGCTCGCCGTGTTGACCAATCGTCTGTCGGCCTCGGCCAGTGAGATCACCGCCGGCGCCTTCCAGGACCTCGGTCGCGCCAAGATCATCGGCAAGCGTTCGTTCGGCAAGGGCAGCGTGCAGAACCTGTTCCCGCTGAACACGAGCCCCCAAGAAGAGTTCACCGACCTCAATGGCGACCGCGCCTGGCAGGAAGGCGAGCCCTACGTCGATCGCAACGGCAACGGCATCTACGACCCGGGCGCACACATCAAGTTGACGGTCGCCAAGTATTACCTGCCGAGCGGACGCTGTCCGCACCGCGAGTTCGACAAGGAAGGCCGCATCGTCGACCCGGCATGGGGCGTCAAGCCGGACATCGAACTCGAGTTGCTTGAGAACAAGCCGGAAGACGCTTGGAAGAACTCGGCCGTGTTCGCGATCCTCAAGAACGGTTCGTTCCGTGAATACGTCAAGAAGCAGATCGGCCTCAACGAGGCACTGTTCCGCAAGCTCGCCGAAGGTGACGATGGCGATCCGAGCCGCTACCCCGGCTTCGACGAGTTCTACACGAGCCTCGACACCAAGCTCAGCAAGGACGACGTGCGTCGTTGGGTGCGCTACGAAGTGCGCGACCAGATCAGCGACCTGCGTGGCGCCGTTTACCCCGGCCAACGGGCACTCGGCGATGCGCAGGAAGACGCGCAGCTGCAAGAGGCGATTCGTCAGCTGATGAAGGAACGCGGCGACGACATCCGCGACATCGCGGCCTTCAAGAACGTGTTCAAGATCGAGTTCGACGACAAGAAGAAGACGGCCAAGGCCGCCTCCGGCGCCCGCAAGTAGAACGAGCATCGAGGTTGCAGCCGGCTGCGCGTTGGCTTCGACCCAGGGGGTTGCGGCTTCGATTCCGTGGCTTGGCCCATTGAGGTTCGACTCAGCTGGGATCGGGCCAGTTGGGGTCGGCCACGTTGACTTCGGGCGAGCTGGAATCGGGCCCGTTTGGGTCCGTTGGGTTCGGCTCCGTGGGTTCCGGGTCCGTTGGGTTCGGCTCCGTTGAGTTCGGCCGAGTTGGGATCGGGCCATCGGCACCGCCTACGCCGCCAACCAAAACCGGTCGTGTGAACCGGGTACAGTACGCAGGTTTTGTGGCCAGGGTCCTGTTTCGCATGCCGGTAGAGCGAACCATGTGTTCGGGGGTGCGAAAGGCTTTTGGATGGGTGATGGTGGCCCGGTCGGACTAGGGGCGGGCTTGTATGGGTTGGGCGCGTTTGCGGTGGAGTTGGCGGAAGGTCTTTGCGGGAAATCGCTAACGATTCCGGTCGCCGATGGGAGGTCGATCGGGGCTTCTCAAAACCGGCGTATTTGCGAAACCCAAGCATTCCGCCGGGCCTCAGAGCCTTACCTCGCATAAGGGAGATTTCACAAGCTAGTGGGTTGCCAGTGGCAGCTACACCCAATAGATAGTGGCTCCCTACGGCGTAAGCCGGTTTCGTTTCACTGCCACTAAGCCCAGATCCAGCGGTCACCCTCTCGGGGGAATCGGTGCTCAGGGAAGCTTGGCAGGAGGGCGATCCGGCTACTTTGTAGGACCCGATTCGTTTGGTCGCGAGTCGGTTTGTTCTATCGCAGAAAGTTGCTTCCCGAGCCGTGTGGCTCCCGAACTGTGTGTGGTCATTTGGCCATACGGTGCCCCGAACTCTCATCGAGCTGGTCTTTCCCATGGACCTGTTCCGCTGGGAGTTGCCGACGCCCTCACTCCGCTGTCCCAGGCGGCGCGTGTCCGTTCATCTTCACACGGTCTTGACTCCGGCCCCATGCAGCCGGAGCCGGTCACCAGTCGAGCAGCAACTCTCCGCGTTCCCGGTCAGCCCTGATTATCAGACACCCTGATTTTCAGGCACACAGAAGCAGGTCCCGTAGCAGGCGGGGCTGTCACGATGAGGTCGGTTTGGTCGCCGGCCTTTGTGGTTCAGGAGGAACTCACGTGAAGATTAGTCGGCGGTTCACGGTCAAGGGCAAGTCGCCCTACGAAGGCATCCCATTTACGCAGCGGAACTCAGAGATCCGCAACCCCGATGGCTCGCTCGTTTTTGAAGCGCGCGACATCCAAGTTCCTGGCCACTGGAGCCAGGTAGCCGTCGATATCCTGGCGCAGAAGTACTTCCGCAAGGCAGGTGTTCCGCAGGTTGGCAGCGATGGCAAACCACTCAACGACGACGACGGCAAGCCCGTGCTCGGCGGTGAGTCCGATGCGCGCCAGGTGTTCCACCGGCTCGCCGGTTGCTGGCGTCATTGGGGTGAGAAGCATGGCTACTTCGACAGCGGCGATGACGCCCAGTCGTTTGAGGATGAACTCAGCCACATGTTGGCTGCGCAGCACGCCGCGCCGAACTCGCCACAGTGGTTCAACACTGGCCTGCACTTCAAATACGACATCAGCGGTCCAGCCCAGGGCCACTGGTTCGTCGACGACCAGAACCAGACGGTTGGCGGCAGCAACAGCCCCAAGAAGACCAAGGGCAACAAGGCTCAGGTCGCGCAGGCTGCCAAGAACGCCGCTGCTACTTCGCAACTGAAGAAGAGCAGTAGCGCCTACGAGCGCCCGCAACCGCACGCCTGCTTCATCCAATCGGTCAGCGATGATCTCGTCGGCGACGGCGGCATCATGGACCTGTGGACGCGCGAAGCCCGCCTGTTCAAGTATGGCTCCGGCACCGGCAGCAACTTCTCCCAGTTGCGCGGCGAGAATGAGCCGCTCTCCGGTGGCGGCAAGAGTTCCGGCCTGATGAGCTTCTTGCGCATCGGGGACCGCGCCGCTGGCGCGATCAAGTCGGGTGGCACCACGCGCCGCGCCGCCAAGATGGTCTGCCTCGATCTCGACCACCCCGACATCGAAACGTTCGTCAGCTGGAAGGTGAACGAAGAGCAGAAGGTTGCTGCGTTGGTGACCGGCAGCAAGATGATCAAGCATCATCTCAACGGTGTCATCAACGCGTGCCACGTCGAGCAAGAAGACGGCAGCATGAAGGCCGTCATCAAGCCGAAGAGAAACCCGGCCCTGCAAACCGCGCTGCAACAAGCGCGCGCGGTGCAGGTGCCCGAGAGCTACTTGCATCGTTGCCTGCAGCTCGGTGCGCAAGGCTTGCGTGCCGTCGACATCACCGAATACACGACCGACTGGGACGGCGAAGCCTACGGCACCGTCTCCGGCCAAAACTCGAACAACTCGATTCGCATCCCGAACGAGTTCTTCCGGGCCCTCGACGAGAACGGCAAGTGGCGTCTGATTCGCCGCACCGACCGCGGGGTTGCCAAGGAGATCGACGCCAACGATCTGTGGGACAAGATTTCCTACTCGGCATGGGCGTGCGCCGATCCGGGCGTGCAATACGACACGACCATCAACGAGTGGCACACCTGCCCCACCGATGGCCGCATCAACGCGAGCAACCCGTGCTCCGAGTACATGTTCCTCGACGACACGGCCTGCAACCTGGCGTCGATCAACCTGACCAACTTCCTCAACGAGGACGGCACGTTCGATCTCGAGGGTTACAAGCACGCGATTCGTCTGTGGACGATCGTGCTTGAGATCAGTGTTCTGATGGCCAGCTTCCCGAGCCAGGAGATCGCGCAGAGGTCCTACGACTTCCGCACGCTCGGCCTCGGTTACGCCAACCTCGGCACGATCTTGATGCGCCTCGGCATCCCGTATGCCAGCGAGAAGGCCTACTCGATTGCCGGCGCCCTGTCGGCGGTGCTCAGCGGAGAGGCCTACGCCACGTCCGCGGAGATGGCCAAGGAACTCGGCACGTTCGCGAAGTTCCCGCAGAACGAGGAAGCGATGATGCGCGTGGTCCGCAACCACCGTCGCGCCGCCTACCACGCCAGCGAGACCGAATACGAAGAGCTGTCGATCACGCCGCGTGGTATCGATCCGCAGCTGTGCCCGAGCCAGTTGCTCGAGTCGGCACGCGAGTGCTGGGATCGGGCCTTGGTGCTCGGCGAGAAGCACGGTTACCGCAACGCCCAGGTCACGTGCATTGCCCCGACCGGCACCATCGGCTTGTTGATGGATTGCGACACGACTGGGGTTGAGCCTGACTTCGCCCTGGTCAAGTTCAAGAAACTTGCCGGTGGTGGTTACTTCAAGATCGCCAACCAGAGCATCGCTCCGGCGCTCAAGAACCTCGGCTACGACCCGGCGCAGATTGACGAGATCGTCACCTACGTCGTCGGCCGCAAGACGCTTGCCGGCGCCCCGGAGATCAACCACGAGTCGCTGGCCAAGAAGGGCTTTGACGACGCTGCGTTGCAGAAGATCGAAGGCGCGCTCGAGAGCGCCTTCGACATCACGTTCGCGTTCAACAAGGGCATCCTCGGCGACGAGTTCCTGAAGACGAAGCTCGGCCTGACCGACGCCCAAATCGAAGACTGGAGCTTCAACCTGCTTGAGCATCTCGGCTACAGCAAGGCCCAGATCCAAGCCGTCACGGACTACGTCTGCGGCTCGATGACTGTCGAAGGTGCGCCGCACCTCAAGGACAAGCACCTGCCCGTGTTCGACTGCGCCAACCGGTGCGGCCGCAAGGGCAAGCGCTACATCCCGTACGAGGCGCACCTCTACATGATGGCCGCGGCGCAACCGTTCATCAGCGGTGCGATCAGCAAGACCATCAACATGCCGGTCGATGCCGAGATCCACGACGTCAAGCGGGCCTACCGCCTCGGCAGCGAACTGATGCTGAAGGCTGTCGCGCTCTACCGCGACGGTTCCAAGCTCAGCCAGCCGCTCAGCTCGATCGTCGATGACGAAGAAGAGTTCGACGCCAGCTCCACGACGTCGGCATCGCCGGATGTGCAAGCATTGGCCGCCCGCATCACCGAGCGCGTCGTGCACCGCTACATCGCCAAGCGTCGTCGCCTACCCGGACGCCGGGCCGGCTACACGCAGAAAGCCAACGTCGGTGGTCACAAGATCTATCTGCGAACTGGCGAATACGAAGATGGCTCGCTCGGCGAGATCTTCCTCGACATGCACAAGGAAGGAGCTGCCTTCCGAAGCTTGATGAACTGCTTCGCGATCTCGGTGTCGCTCGGCCTGCAGCACGGGGTGCCGCTCGACGAGTTCACCGACGCGTTCGTGTTCACGCGCTTCGAACCTAACGGCATGGTGCAGGGTCACGACCAGATCAAGATGGTCACGTCGGTCATCGACTACGTGTTCCGCGAACTGGCAATCAGCTACCTCGGCCGCGAAGAGCTCGCCCAGGTTTCCAGCGAAGACCTCAGCAACACCACGATGGGCGCAAAGGTCGCCGACCCGGAGTTCATCGGGGAAGAGATCGTCTCGGAGACGGTCTATGAAGCAGAGGACCAAGCCCCGACGCCGGTGCACGACAACACGCACCTGCATCCGCCCAGCCACGGCATCCAACGCGGCGCCGATGCCCACACGCCGACGGCAGCCGCAGGCGAAAACGTCGCCCTGATGCGCGCCGAAACCCGCACCGCCCTCGCCGACAGTCGCACCGACGACCGGCGCCAAGCCCGCCTGCAAGTCGCCGAAGCGCGACTCAAGGGCTATGAAGGCGATCCATGCGGCAGCTGCGGCGCCTTCACCCTAGTCCGCAATGGCACGTGCCTAAAGTGCATCTCCTGCGGAGGTACGAGTGGGTGTAGCTGACGGGTTGGGGCGCCAGGGAGGCGTCCTGAGCTGCCTCAGATGACCGCCTAGGGGCGGTCACCCGCGCGAGGCGCGGGCGGCGCGGCGCTGGTGGTCGCTGCAGACGCGCGCAAGCGCGCCTCTGCAGCGGAC
>CAXBFC010000384.1:0-8093 GCA_963974725.1 uncultured bacterium
GGTCAATACGGCCGCAACTCGCTGCCAGGCCAGCTGTCGTGCAATCGCCTGTCGCGGCCAATCCACTCTCTGGTAGATCGACTGCAACACCGCAGGCTCAGCCGTGATGCGCACCGTCGCGGTCCACAGCACAACCTGGTCATGCACGGATGCCACGCGCACCGGCAAGATGCGGCGCTTCTCCAGTTCAGAGAACACCTTGGCCGTCAGGCGTTGCTGCCACAACTGTTCCAGCACCGACGCGATGCGTGCGATTTCGACGAATCCTGGGCGGTGCAGTTCTGAGAGGCCGGGCGTGCGCTTGCGCAGGTCGTGCAACTCACGAATCGCCCGCAACAGCAACAACTCGCTCTTGGCATGACCGTCGGTCTGCGCATACTCCTGCCAGTCGCGCTGCCGGGCGGGTGCTTGGCCGGTCCCGGCGTTCGGCGAGGCGTTAGGCGATGCATTCGGCGCGGCCGTCAACAAGGGCTTCAAGTTGATGGTGACGTCATCCGCTCGGTACGCAGTGAAGCCACGGCCCGGGGTCGAGCTGGTGGACTTCTTGAGCTTCGCCCAGTCGTAGTTGGCCGGCGCCAACACGCGAGCGAAGGTGTGACTGTGGGACACCACCAGCAGGATCTCATCCTCCTTCTCCAGCATCTCACGGACGCTGAAATGAAGGATTTGTCAACTGAACACGCCGTAACCGGCGCCCAGTGCGAGGTGCCAAAGCACCTGCCGATCCGGAGCGAGCCAGGCTTTTGCCGGCTGCGCCGGCGCCTGGGCGTGTAGCCCGACTGCTAGCGAGATGCAGGTCAACAGCATGCCACGATTGCGGGTCGTCACGGGATTCATGTTGTTCAGTATCGGCGACATCCGCGGCCGTAACGTCAGCGGTCCGTAAGGCTCGTGATTGTGCTGGCACGGGTGGCAGCATTTGGCGATTGTCAGGCCATGGAGCACCGCGTGGTACCGGCAGACGAGGCCAAGATCGTCGATAAGCTCGGGATCAACAAGACCCGCCGCCACATCTTCCTGTGTTGCGACCAGGCCAAGCCGAAGTGCTGTGATCGTGACCGCAGTTTGCTCGCCTGGAACTTCCTGAAGGCGCGACTGAAAGAGCTGGGACTGTCCGAGAGCGGCGGCGTGCAACGCAACAAGTCGCACTGCCTGCGCATCTGCACCAACGGCCCGATTGCGGTCGTTTACCCCGAAGGCACGTGGTATCGCGGCTGCGATCCTGTGGTGCTCGAAGAGATCATCCAAAAGCATCTGATCGGGGGCGAGATCGTCACTGAACACTGCATCACGACGCACGCCCTACCGCTCCCGGAGCTCGACACATGAGCGCAGACTTTGCGGCAACCCCGTGCAACCGCTGGCTCGGGTTCGAGTTGATTGCCCGCAGTGAACAACGCGTCGAGGTTCACCAGCCGGTCCGGGCCGAGATGCTGCAAGAGACCGGGGTCGTGCAGGGAGGTCTGCTGACGGCATTGGCTGATACCGCCGCGGTCTACCTGATCTGGCCCGACCTCGGCAACGCGCGCACCATGACTGGCACGACGGTCAGCATGCAGTTCCTATCGGCCGCCATTCCGGGCCCTGAGCCGTTGCGTGCCGTCGCCGTGCCGCTGCGCATCGGCCGTACAGTCGCGGTCTGCGAGAGTACCGTGCTGCAAGGCGATCGTTTGGTGGCGAAAGGCACGTTCACCTTCTTGCTGCAGGGCCAACGATGACGCCGTTGCGGATTGATGAACCAGCGCATCCGTCTAGCAATGCAACCACGATCCTGTTGGCGCATGGTGCCGGGGCCCCAATGGATCATGCCGGCATGCAGTCGCTTGCCGATGGTTTTGTCGCGCGCGGCTTGCGGGTAGTGCGCTTCGAGTTTCCGTTCATGCACGCACGCCGTGAAGGTCGGCGCCCCGGTCCAGATCGCATGCCCAAGCTGCAGGCCTGCTTCCACGAGGTGATCGCAAGCCAGCAGGGCCCGCTGGTGCTCGCCGGTCGGTCCATGGGTGGTCGGGTTGCGACGATGATCGCCGACGAGGTGAAGCCCAAGGCGGTGATTGCGTTTGGCTACCCGTTCCACCCACCGCGCAAACCGGAGAACCTGCGCACGGCGCACCTCGAAAACTTGCAGACGCCGACTCTGATTGTGCAGGGCGAACGCGACCCTTTCGGCACGCCATGCGAAGTCGCGAGCTACCCGTTGTCGGATCGCATCGAGCTATTGTGGTTGCCGGACGGCGACCATTCGTTGACGCCTCGCAAGCGCAGTGGATTCACTTACGAACAGAACGTCGCGACGGCACTCGATCGAGCCATCGCGTTCCTCGCGGAGCATTAGCCCACATAGCTCGCCAGCAACTTGGCAACAGACCCGCCTGCGCGGACCTCGGTAGTCTTCCTCTTCTAGTCTTCCTCTTTTACGGGCCATCCTGACGCACGTGCCGCCGTGGCTGGTGAGCTGTGCCGGCTAACGCCCGTGCTGCTGTTCGCGGTGCTGCCGTAGCCCATCGCCGCCGAAGTCGTGCTCGAAGTCGCGCCACACTACGTGCACGTGGTTCGCGTCGTTTTGGGTGCAGTCGTATTCGATCGCGAAGTGATTGCCGTGGATGCGGTAGTAGTGGCCCTTGCCTGGCTCGGTGCTGCCCGCCCACGCGAACGACATCTCGGCGAGGCCGTCGCTGCGGATGCGATCGAGTTCGTGCTTGGCGACGTCCGGCCGCAGCACGTGCACGTGCACTTCGAGCAAGTGCCATAACGCGTCTTGTTGCGTCTTGGACATCGTGGACCAGGCAACCCCACGCCGTTCACCAAGAGCAACAGGCCTCTTGCCGGGCCCCAGCAACACATCCGGCGGCGCCTGCTCGTTGATAATGGCGCGTTTCCGTTGTTCGTCGTCGAACAACGCTAGCAGCTCGCGACCGAGGCTCTCTTCCTGTCGCAGCACGATCGCGCGGCCAAACTTCTCGGGCACGCGATGCGGGTTGGTGCCGAGGAAGTGCGGTGTATGCGCGACCAAAAGCCCGTCGACAACTGCCATGCGCAGCGAGACATGATGACCTTGATAGCGAACGACGAACGTGCCTCCGGGCTCCGGTGTGCCGCAGATGAGCATCGCGTAGCGGTTGGGATCACGATGCACGGCCGGCTTGTCTGGCTTGGATTCGAGTTCGTGTAGAACGTTCTCGAGGTCGGCGATCGCCATCGTCTTGGCGAATCCCGTCGCGCTCAACATGGTGCGCAGCACGTGGTGCGCCAATGCCTTCTGCCGCGTGTCGAGTGCCCCCATTTCGACGCCGGCGTAGCGGCCCGGAACGAAGTGCCAGTTGACGGCCTCCGGGTCGGCAAGCTCGCGCAACGCGGCGCTTCGCTGTTCGCTGTCCAGGGCTGCCAAAAAGCCTTGGCTCGCCTCCGCCAACTCGTTGCCGACGGTGCCGGCGGAGCGCACGGTGCCACAACTGGCTGCCAGCAAGAGAACCAACGACAATGACAGGTAGCGCATGATGCCTTTCGTGAGTTGCGTTCGAGGCCTCATGCAGAGGCCGTGCGTGCATTGCCGCAGCGGCAATGCCTAGGATTTGCCGAGCGCAGTCGCAACCAATGCGGCCTGCTCAGCCTTGTGGCGCTGCAAGGAACCGGTTGCCGGACTGGCCGCAGCGCGACGGGTCGAGTGGCTATGCCACGCGAAGCGGTCGCGAACGAACTGCCACGACCCCATGTTCTCGGGCTCTTCCTGACACCAGACAAACTTCGCCTTCGAGTAGCGCGCTTGCAGTGCCAACAGCAGCGACTTCGGCCACGGGTAGAGTAGTTCGCAGCGCACCAATGCCACCGAGCGATCTTCACCACGCGCTGCCACCAGGTCGTAGTAGACCTTGCCGGAGCACACGACGACGCGCTTGACCTTGTCAGGCTTGGCAATGTCGTCGTCGTCCAACACCGCGCGGAACGCGTGATCGGTCAGGTCGGCCACCGTCGAGCCGGCCATCTTCTGCCGCAGCAGACTCTTGGTCGTCATCACTACGAGCGGCTTACGATCCGGGTCGAGCGCTTGCGCGCGCAGCAGGTGGTGGTAGCTCCCGGCGCAAGACGGCATCGCCACACGCATGTTGTTCTCGGCACACAGCTGCAGGAAGCGTTCGAGGCGCGCCGAGCTGTGTTCCGGGCCCTGGCCGTCGTAACCGTGCGGCAACAGCAGGCCGACAGCGGATTGCTGCTGCCACTTGGCTTCGCCGGCGGCCAAGAACTGGTCGATCTGGATCTGCGCGCCGTTGACGAAGTCGCCGAACTGCGCTTCCCACAACGTCAGGCCAGCGGGCGTGACGACGCTGTAGCCGTATTCGAAACCGAGCGCCGCCTCTTCGCTGAGTAGCGAATCGACGACCACGAACGGCGCCTGCGAGTCTGCAAGGTGATTAAGCGGCACAAAACGGCGCCCGTCTTGGGCATCGTAGAGGGTCGAGTGACGCTGGCTAAACGTGCCGCGGCCACTGTCCTGTCCAGCTAACCGAATCGGCACACCGGCGGTCACCAAACTTGCGAACGCCAAGGTCTCGGCGGTCGCGAAGTCGATCGGTTCCTTGCCCGCGATCATGTCGGCGCGACGACCGAGCACGCCCTTGAGTTTGGTGTGGGCCGTGAAGTCCTCCGGCCAAGCCAACAGTCGATCGCTCCATTGCTGCAACTGTTCGGCAGTCGCGGCCTTAGCCTTCGGCTGCCACTCCTTGTCCTCGGTTGCGGCCCGCAGCGTCACCTTCGGTGGCTCCGTCGCGCGCACGGCATCCAACGATTCCTTCAGGCGCGACTGCACCTTTTCGTCGTAGCTCGCGACCTCTTCGATCGGCAGCACCGCGGCTCGCACCAAGTAGTCCTGGTAGATCGAACGCACCGTCGGGTGCGCTTCGATCGCGCGGTAGAGCTGCGGCTGGGTGTAGCTCGGCTCATCGCCTTCATTGTGTCCGTGGCGTCGATAGCAGGTGATGTCGAGCACCACATCGGTATGGAACTGCGCGCGGTAGTCAAACGCGAGGCGGATCATGCGCACGGCGGCGAGTGGATCGTCGCCGTTGACGTGCCAGATCGGCACTTGGATCGCCTTGGCAACATCGGTGCAGAACGGCGTGCTGCGCGAATCCTTTGGCGACGTCGTGTAGCCGATCTGGTTGTTGACCACGATGTGCACCGTGCCACCCGTGCGGTAGCCGTGCAGTTGCGACATCTGCAGGGTCTCGAACACGACGCCCTGGCCGGCAAACGCGGCGTCGCCGTGCACCAGGATTGGCATGACCTCATCCCAGATCTCGTGGCCGGGAGCGTTCTTGGACTGTTCCTGGCGCGCCCGCGCCATGCCTTGCACGACTGGATCGGCGGCTTCGAGGTGGCTTGGGTTGCAGGCCAATTCGATCGCGATCTTGCGACCAGACGCGGTCTCGTAGTCCGCGCTCGCGCCGAGGTGGTACTTGACGTCGCCGGAGCCCTGCGCCATCGACGGATCGAGGTAGCCTTCGAACTCACCGAAGATCTTGGTCAGTGGCTTGTGCATCACGTGCGCGAGCACGTTCAAGCGACCGCGGTGCGCCATGCCGATCACGGCCCGCGTGACGCCGCCTTCGGAGGCGCGCTCGAGCAGTGCATCGATCGTCGGCACCAACGTCTCGCCGCCTTCGAGCGAGAAGCGCTTGTGGCCGACAAAGCGCGTGTGCAAGAACTGCTCAAACGCCTCGGCTTCGACCAGCTTGTCGAGAATGCGCAGTTGCGATTCCTTCGACAGTTCTTCTTCGTTGCGGTTGCCTTCCATGCGCGTGCGCAACCAACGGCGCTGCTCCTGGTCGGCGATGTGCATGTACTCCACCCCGATGTTGCGGCAGTACGTCAGGTGCAGCGTTTCCTGGATTTCCCGCAGCGTCGCAAACGGCTTCGGCGTCACGCCATTGGCAAAGAACGTGCGCTCCTTGTCCCACATCGACAGGCCGTAGCTGGCCATGTCGAGTTCGGGCAGGTCCTTGGGCTCAAACGTCAACGGGTCGAGCTTCGCGAGCACGTGGCCGCGCACGCGGTAGCTGCGGATGTAGGTCATCACACCAGCTGCTCGCTCGAGGTTCTCCGACTCACGCAGGCTCGAACCGAGTGGCGGACGGCGGTCGATGCTGTTGTGCACCGGTCGATACGGCACCTTCAACGAAGCGAAGATGTCTTCGTAGAAATTCTCTTCGCCGAGCAGCAGCTTGTGGATCCAGTCGAGGAACTGCCCCGACTCGGCACCTTGGATGACCCGGTGGTCATAGGTGCTGGTCAGCATCATCACCTGCGAGACACCGAGCTCGGTGATCGTTTCGGCGGCGGCTCCCTGGAACGCACCGGGCACGTTGATCGCACCGGTGGCCATGATGAAGCTCTGCCCCACCATCAGGCGCGGCAACGAACTGACCGTGCCGATCGTGCCCGGGTTGGTGAGTGTGCACGTCGTGCCGGCGAAGTCCGCCGGCGTCAGCTTGCCCTTGCGCGACTTGCTGATTTGATCGTTGAAGCCGCCGAAGAACCCGGCGAAGTCGAGGTCCTGACAGTCCTTGATGCTCGGCACGACCAGACTGCGTCGACCATCCTTACCCGGCAGGTCGACGGCGATGCCGATGTTGAGCGACTTGCCCATCCGTCGAAACGACTTGCCGCTGTCTTGTTGCACGTACTGCGCCGCCATCGCCGGCACGCGCCGGATGGCTTGCACCATGGCCCAGCCAATCAGATGCGTGAAGCTGACCTTCGGCAGGTACTGGCCGACCTGGTGGCGGTTGATCGAATAGCGGTTCTCGATCATGACCTTGACCGGCACTTCACGAGCCGACGTCGCCGTCGGTACGGTCAGGCTCTCGGTCATGTTCTTGACGATCTTGCCGGCGATGCCCGTCAGCGGCGTCAGCTCGTCGTTGATCTCGGCCGGGGTCGCGACCGGCGCAGGCTTCGGCTTTGCGACCGCACGTTGCTCGGGCGGCAACTCGGTCTCAAACCAGGTGCGCCATTCTTCGGGCACGGACTCCGGTGCCGCCAAGTAGTCGCCGTAGACCTTCTCCGCGTATGCCGCGTTGAGGCCGAACACTTCTTCAAAATCGGGCTGGGGCATGACAGTGATTTGGCCTCCGGCGAGGTAATCGCCGCGGCACGCGGTCCATGAGGACGCAGGGCAGAATCGAAACGCAGGTCACGGAATGCGACGACAACTTCGTGCCCGGTCGCTTGCGGACGCGGCACACGCACAGTCACCATCGCGGCACGTGCGCGGCCACCGTTGCGGCGCGCACACGGTCACGCCGAGTTACTTCTTCGACAACAGCAGAACCATGCGGCGCCCTTCTTGGCGCACACCCGATTCGACCTTGGCGATGTCAGATAGATGCTTGACGACTTCCCGGATGACCTGCTCACCGACATCCCGGTGGGCCATCTGGCGGCCGCGGAACAAGCAGCAGACCAGTACCTTGTCGCCACCCTCGAGGAACTCGCGCGCATGCTTGACCTTGGTCATCAAGTCGTGCTCGCCGGTGCCGGGACGCACCCGAAGCTCTTTCACCTGAACTTGGTGCTGCTTCCGGCGACTGGCCTGTTCCTTCTTCTTCTCCTCATACTTGAACTTGCCGAAGTCCATGATGCGGACCACGGGGGGCCGCTGGTTTGGGGCAATCTCAACGAGGTCGAGGTTCTTCTTAACGGCGACCGCAAGCGCATCGGCCGTCTCCATGACGCCTAGCTGCTCGTTGTCTTCGTCAATGACGCGGACCTGACGGATACGAATCTGATGGTTGATTCGCGGGCCGCGATCCTGCGGGGGACGGCGACGGGGGTCCGGCTTACCGGCCATTTGGCCTCTTCATCTGCTGCACGTGGATACTGACTCCTGTGGGTACGACTCTTGGAAATTCCCGGCTAACGCATGCGCGCTGGGGTTGCCGAGGGCACGAAGGCTATTTGGCTTCCGCCCCCACCGCAACGGCGTATCGGCGCCACTGGGCCAGCGAATGAAGAAACGCGGGCCGAGATTGCCCCTCTGCGCAGCTTCTAGCGGACCCCCGTCGCCGTCCCCCGCAGGATCGCGGCCCGCGAATCAACCA
>CAXBFC010000385.1:0-8090 GCA_963974725.1 uncultured bacterium
GATCCAAGCTGGCCGTGCTGCGGCGCGCAACATCGAAGCGCTGGTCGCCGGGCGGGAAACCAAACCGTTTCGCTACCTGGACAAGGGGTCGCTCGCGACCATCGGTCGGGCCAAGGCCGTTGGCTCGATCGGTCGCATGGAGTTCTCGGGTTGGTTTGCGTGGTGGGTCTGGTGGGTCGTGCACATCGCCTACCTGGTCGGCTACCGCAATCGCATTGCGGTCATGATGGGCTGGGCGTGGCAGTACTTCGCGTTCTCACGCGGCGCACGTTTGATTACGGGCCGCTGGTGGACTGGAGCAGACGAGTCGCAACCCGAGGACTCGGCCGAGGATGCTGGGCCCCCTGGAGCCAATGGGTCACCCGAGCGGCCATCGGAACCGTCGTTGGTTGGTCCGCCCGACTCGCGCTAGAGTACTGCTGTATGAGTGAAGCCGCGGCCGCAGTCCAAGCTGATAACCCGCCTGCCGAGAAGTTGCGCAAGCGACGTCGGCGGCGACGCGTGGTGGCAGGTTTGCTCGCCGCTTGGGCGCTGATGTTCTTGACGTTCGGCTGCACCTCCACGGTGACGCCGCCCACCAATCCTATCGATCCGGTCGAAGTCTTCGTGCTGTCCGAAGCGATGCACACCGGCATCGTGTTGCCACCAGATCCCGGGTCATCCGGCAACCCCGACCAATACGTCGAGTTCGGCTTCGGCGATTGGAACTGGTACGCGCTGTCCAACAATGCGTGGAGCAACGCATTTGCGACCGTCTTGTGGCCGACTCAGGGAGCACTCGGCCGCCGCACGTTCGGTGCCCGCACACCGCAAGAACTTCGCCTTCGCGCCAGTTGGGCCACGTTGCAACCAATCCTGGTCAGTCGCGAAAAGGCTGCTTTGCTACGCCGCCGCTTGCAGTCCGAGTTTGACGGCGCGCGCAAGTTGGTGGTCGTGCGCGACGACCTGAACTTCAAGTTCGTGCCGACGGAATACTCCTACTGGCTGTTCAACAACTGCGCGGACCTCGGCGTCGACTGGTTGCAGGCCCTCGATTGCGATGTCTGGTGGTGCCCGGTTCGCTACGACTTGTTGGTCGAAAGCCCCGGCTAGGGATACTGGGAGATCAAGAACTGCTAGCGAACCACTGCTTCGATCTCGCGGCAGATCTGTTCGTGCATCCCGTGCAGGTCGTGTTGCTCTGCGTAGCGCAACGCGTTGGCGCGCAGGTTTGTGGCGTCGCTGCGCAAGTAGTCGACCAGCCAGGTGCTCGCTTCCGTGCCGCGGTCCCAAGCCGCGATCACGGCCCCGCAGTTGGCCTTTGCGATGTGGTGGGCGTAGCCACAGGTGTCCGTGCACAGCACCGGCAGCCCTGCAACCACGGCTTCGAGCAATACCGTGCCGGTGTTGTCGCGGTAGGCCGGGTGCATCAGCAAATCGGCGGCCTGCAACAAGCGCGGTACATCTGGCCGTCCAGCCAGCATCGTAACGTTGCCCTCAATGCCGAGAGTGTGCGCAAGCTTGCGCGCCCACGGCGGCGGCTCCTGTCCAACAGCCAGCAAGCGAGTTCCTCGCCGCAACTCCGGCGGTAGCTCTGCCAGCAGTCGCATCGCCCGCTCGAGTCCTTTGAGGCGGAAGTTGGCGCCGAGCAGCAGCAGCAGTCGATGGTCCGCGCCAACCCCAAACTCCTGCCTTCCGGACCTGCGCAGCTCATCCGCGTCGCTACCCCGACACCGATCCCGCGCAATGCCCGGCGGCAGCACCAAGAACCGTTTTCCCTCAGTCTGCCAAACGAGTTGGAAGTTGCTCTGCTCGTCCGGCTGCAGCAACAAGATCCGCGCCACGGACCCTTCCCCAAACACGGCTTGCTCCAATCTCCGGAACGTGCGATATCGCGGCAACAGCCGATACAACCCGACTCGATCCGCCGTGCGCGCAACAAAGCAAGGATCTGCCGCAAAGTACAAATCCAACCCCCGTACCTTATCAAAACCGATCACCGCATCCGGCCGCCCTGCCCGCAACCGTCGCTGCAACGCCTCATCAAACCGCCGCGCCCGAACATGGTTCGCCGACCCCGCAACCGCAATCACCTCAACCTCAATCCCCTCCGGCCGCACCCCCTCCCAGCCATAACAAAACACCGTCACCTCATGCCCCCGCCCAGCACACTCCAGCGCCGCAGCAAGCATGTCCCTCTGCATCCCCCCAAACGCAAAGTAGCGAAACAGTACAAAAGCAACCCGCATCCCCCCGAGCGTCACGAGAACGTGCGTACGGTGCCAGGACAAAAAAGCACATCCTCGCGCTCGGCCGGCATCCACAGCTTCGTCTTGCAACGCAATCGCCACGAACGGTGTCAGTGTCGGCGGCGGCGCCTATGCTGCGCGTATGGCTCGATACTGGTTGCTCATCCTGTTGTCGCTCGCTGTGCACCTCCCGTCGCAACTGGGTGCGCAAACCGCGCCACTCCCAGCAACTCCAGTCCCAGCAACCGACACCGTGCGCGTGATGTCGTTCAATGTTCGCTACTGGAACACCAGCGACGGCGAGAACCGCTGGGAGCTGCGCCGTCATCGGGTCGTTGGCATCCTTCGCTTGCAGCGCGCCGACATCTTTGGTGTGCAGGAAGCGATGCCGGAGCAGATCCGGTATTTGGCCGACGAGCTGCCTACTCACGATTGGTTCGGCATCGGGCGCGACCTCGAAGGCAGTGGCGAGCGCTGCACGATCTTTTGGGATCGCGCGAAGTTTGACCGGATCGATGGCGCAACCTTCTGGTTGTCGGAGACGCCGGATCGGCCGACGAACGCGTGGGGTGCCGAGCTGCGAAGGATCTGCACATGGTGCGAGTTTCGCTCCAAGGCGACCAAGAAGGCCTTCTTCGTGTTCAACACGCACTTCGATCATCAGTCGGCGAACGCGCGCGAACGGAGCGCGCAACTGGTGCGACAGCGCATTCACGACCTTGCTGGCCAGCAGCCGGTGGTCCTGATGGGGGACTTGAATTGCGACGGCTTCTCACCTCCGTATGCCGCTCTGACCGCACCGTCGTCAAAATCCAACGCGGCTGCTCCGTTGCTCGATGCACGCGTCTGGACCGAACATGACTTTGGGCCGCAGGGCACGTGGAGTGGTTGGAATCCGACGTTCATCGGCAAGCGCATCGACTACGTGTTCGTCAAGAATGCCGCGCGCGTCCTGCAGCACGCTGTGGTGCCACACGAATGGCAAGGTCGCGTCGCTTCCGATCACTTTCCGGTGCTTGCCGAGGTGTCCTTGCATGCCGGCGCCGAGCCTCGCAGCCGCAGCATGGTGCACCTGTGGCGCATGATGCCGGACGATCAAGGCAATGGGGAAGCACTCGGCTACCTCAAGCCCGAGTTCGACGACCGCAAGTGGCCGACGATGTCAGCCGGCGATGCTTGGGAACGGCAGGGCCACCCCAATCTTGATGGCGTCGTGTTCTTGCGCAAGAAGATCTACGTGCCTTCATCGTGGCGCCATCGCACGGTGCAGTTCGTAACAGCGGGGATCGCGGATATGTATTCGCTGCACGTCAACGGTGTGAAGGTTCACGAGGCGGGTAGCAAGAGCGAGAACGTGTGGGCGGATCGCATCAACCTGCATCTGGCCAACTCCACGCTACACTTTGGCGCAGAGAATACGTTCGTACTTCGGGTCACGGACTTCGGCGGGCTCGGTGGCTTGCTTGGGCATCCGCTGCTGTTGACGATCGATGATCGCCAGCCGACGCACAGCAGCGTTGCATTCGCGACGCGGGTGCTCGTGCCAGAGAAGCGTCTTGAGATTCCAGATGGGTCGGGGCAGGCCGAACTTGAGGTTGCGGTTCCCGCGCATGCCGCAAAGCCAAGCGGTAACGCCGCGCTTGCATGGCTGCGCGTCGGATTCGGCAATGGCGACGAGCCATCAGATGGCACGAGCCTGCGCTGCGAGCTTCAACAAGCCGATGGCACCGTTGTGCATCGCGCCATCTCAGACCAGTTGGGCACTGTCTGGTTGCAGCACCAAGTCGACTACGGCTCGAAGTGGCAGGTCGTCATCACGATCGCCGACTCGAACGACCCAGAGGCGGCCGCCATTGCTAGCAAGTCCGGCAAGGGCTGCAACATCACCGTTGAGTTGAAGGTCGATGCCGGCAAGTAGCGGTCGGCTATTCGCGCAACATGGTTTCGATCAACGCTTCGAAGCGCTGCCGCAAACGCGCGTGCGCGTCACCGGTTGCCGGCCCCGACCAGCCTTGGTAGATACCGCGGACTTTGTCGTGCTTGTCGACGAAGATCGTCGTCGGGAAGGATCGCACCTTGTCGACGAGCCCCAGCGACGCACTGGCCATCGACTTGTTGGACAGACCGCCAATCAGGATCGGGAACGTCGCGCCATGTCGCTTCACGAACGTCTTCACCTGGCGCACGCTGCGGGCAAAGTCCTCGTCGTGTTCGAACGCCAGGCCGATCACCTGCAGTCCCTTGTCCGCATAGCGACGATGTAGTTCTGCCATGTATTCGCCGTGGTCGTGGCAGTTGGGACACCACGACCCGAAGAGCTCGATGATGCGCGCCTTTCGCGCGAACGGCGGATCGGTCAGTCCGCACGGTTTGCCTTCGAGGTCGCGATACTTGCCGCTGCCGAGGTTCGCATCGTCACGCCACTTGGTGAGGTTCCAGCCATCGGGCAGCTCCGCGGCCGCGTCTGCGGTTGCCGTCCACGCTTCGTGCCAGCTGTCCGACGACCAGAAGTCGCCTTGCATCGAGTCGTTCTTCTGCCGCGTTGCGTGGAACAAGAACGCGTGCGCGCCATCGAAGCACGACAGCTTCATCACTTGCCCATTGCTGTTGCCGGCCAGGAATCGGTAGTCCCCAAGCGTCGTCAGGAACGTTCCCTGGCAGTTGTGCATGGCGTCTTTGGAAATTGCGAACTGGCCAACCGCAGGATCTTTGCTCTTGGCAAATTGGACGCGATAGCGGCCGTTCGGCCAGTCCACGGCGTCACCAGCTTTGTTCGGCAACTCGAATCGTGGACCGTTGCGCCGACTTACGACTCGCATGCGGGTCTCTTTGCCTTTGCCTCGGCGCTTGATCCACTCGCCCGTGATTGTCGTCGCAGCTTCGTCGACTCGCAGTCGTAGTTCGGAGTCGTAGTGTGGGAACCGCAACACCAACGGATCGTCGTCGACAACTTCCGGAACCTGGATGCGTTCGTCGCCATTGCTGAGGAATACTTCGAGGTTGCCTTTGCCATCGCCTTCGAGCGCCATGCCGAACGGCAACTCGCCGCCGGGTGTTTTCAGGACCATGCGATGGCCACCCATCGGGAAGGCCGACTGCGCGCAGCAAAGGCTCGAAAACAAGGCCGGCAGCAACCCGAAAAGCACGCAGCGAGCAGTGGCGATCATGTAGGCAAGGTAGCGCAGAGGCGCTGGGATCGCAGGTACGGTGTTGCTTCCTGTGTAAGCGCATCGTCAACCGGGCCACATGCCCGGGGGGCGTGCCTGGTGAAGTGACCGGGGAATCAGCGAGCGAAGCTACGGCCGCACTTTCCGCAGGGATGGGCAGGAACTTCCTGACTTTCGGGGAGGCTTGCGGGTCGGACGTGGTAGCTGGTTCTGGCGCCGCGGAACGGGTCGGCATCGCTGCGCGACGCATCGCCTGCTCGACACTCTCGTCTGCTACGTTGTGAAGGTCACCTACTCCCACATGCGATTGCTTACTGTTCTGTTTGCGTGCACCACGCTGCTTGCACAAGTTCCGAATCAGCCGCCTGTCAAATCCGCCGATGGTCTGTGGCTGGTTGCGCCCAAGTCTGAGGACAGCTTGCTGTCCTTGACGCGTTCGTTCTCACAAGGCTTGACGATCGATAGTGAGAACAACGTCTGGACGATGGTCACCGAGTATCGCGCGAAGGAACCGGACAACCGAGATGTGTGGCTCTACCGCAGCAAGGACGGTGGCAAGGCTTGGCAGCGGGTGACGAAGTTTCCTGGCAAGTGGAGCGCCAACGGCGCCATCGCAGGAGAGCCGGGCAAGCAGATCTTGCACGCAGGCTGGGCGGCGCACCTGGACGGCAAGGCCTACACTTCGGCGGTCTACCAACAATACGACGCGGGTCAGGGCGTTTGGTTGGGCGAGCCGGAAGTGCTGCAGAAGGGCTCGAATGATCAAGACCAGTATTCGGTCTCGGACCTGGCACTCGATGCCGATGGCTTGGTCACGGCGCTCGTTGCGACGCACCGGCGTCCCAAGCGGCCGCCGTGGCCGTCGGGATGGAGTTCGGGGTTCATGATTCGCGAGCCGGGCAAGGGCGACGCGGCGTGGGCTGGACCGTTTCCCGTGCATACCAACACGCACGGGTTCTGGGCCAATCTTCAGATCCGAGATGGCAAGGCGCACACGTCGTATCGAAGCTCGCCGGGGGGCTCGATCATCGGCTACCGCAGTTTCTCGTTAGCGGACCAGAAATACGACCAGAACAAGGACGTGGAAATCAGTGTGCAGCCAAAGACGGGTCGCCACGTTGCCAATGCCAGTTCGCTGGTCGTCGGTCCGTTTGGCAATCGCACGGTGTTGTATTCGGCCGCTGCCCCCGGCCAGCGTGGTGCCGCCAACGGCCAGTTGTTGATCGCCCATGCGGGCGACGATGACAAGTGGCACACCGAGGTGCTGTGTGATGACCCCAAGATGAAGAGCGGCAATGTGTCGCACGAGCACTTCGCCTTGGTGCAGGGACCGGGTGCGCAAGCAATCGCGCTCTACAGCAAGGTCAGTGAAGACTTCCAAGTGCTCTACCGGCGCATCCTCGAGAACGGCAAGCCGATGGACAAGGAGCGCGAGATCGCGCGCAGTGACGTGGGCGGCGCCTACTACCGCATTGTTGCCATGCGCGATGCGCGAGTGCGCAGCGGGGTCTGGGCGGTGGTTGCTGGGGTGAGGGAAGGTGAGGCGCTTGGGATTCGGGCGGTCTTGGCGCCGCGACCACCAAAACCACGATGGCACTAGGCAAGCACGGAAGGGGTCGCGATTCCGTCAGGCCGACCGTCGCTGCCAGCAGTCAGGGAATCCGTTCGGGTTTCGGGGCAGTCCATCGATTCGATGCGATGTCGTAGCGAAAGAACACGCTACCGCGTCCTTTGCTCTGCATGCCGCCGAGCACCCATATGCTGCCGTTGCTGGCAATCGCGGCCGGCATCGCGACCGACTCCGGCATCTTGGCGCGCGGCTGCCAACCGCCTCCAAGCGGGTCGTAGCGCCAACCGCCGAACTCTCCGAATACATACAGAGCCCCGTCGTGCACGGCATAGGCGGCGAACTTCGTCCACATGCCTTTGGGGCAATCCGGCAAGGCGTGCCAGTCGCCGTTGCGGCGCACCCAGTGTGCCGTGTGCATCTCGGAATCGTCACCATCGATGCCACCCCATACGTGCAGTTCGTCGTGCAGCGCGCAGACGAAGTGCAAGTGGTCGCCATGGGTGAACGAAGGCGGCGGCTTGGCCGCGCGCACGGTGGCGGCGTCGACGTCGACGATCGAGAAACCGGTGCCAACCCTCGGGAAGCCACCGAGAACGAAGATCTCGTTGCCGAGGGCGGCCGCACCGAAGTGGGAGCGTGGCAGTTGTCCAGGAGCGATGACGATCTGCCAGGCGTTGGCCGCGGCATCAAACTTCTCTAGCGCTGCGCCGATCGCGTAGGCCGTGTCATCGATGCACGCGGAAGCGAAGAACGAGTGGGGGTAGTTCAGCGGGCTGCATTCCTGCCACGCATCGTTGCCAGGGCTCAACAATGTCGTGATGCGCGCACCACGGTCGAGAGCTGCACCGCGATGAAACCCGCCAAAGCACAGGTATCCAGCTGGCACACGCTCGATGCGATGGCCGTGCAGGATGCCGGGCAGTGCAACCGGTGGCGACTGCAGCGCCGGTGCGCTGGCGACGAACGGTGTGCACGCAGTCAGGGCAAGGGTTAGTAGGATGCGCAAGTTGTTCCGCTAGACGTTGGCGAGTCGACGATGTTATCGACTCGCCAACGTTTGCGGATCTAGACCTCAAACAAGCGCCGGGGGAGAGTGCGTGGGCGATTCGCGCGCGGCCAGACCGG
>CAXBFC010000386.1:0-8052 GCA_963974725.1 uncultured bacterium
CGCATCTTTGGCATCGGCCGCTTCCTGCATCGCCTTACCGGCCTTGCCTAGTTCTTGCTGTTGCTTCTGGTCGCGCAAGTCGCGTTGCAGTTGGCGAACTTGCTGGCTCAGGTCGCCGAGGTCGAACGCTTGGGCCTTGGCGTCCGGCGTGCGACCGGTTGCCTCGTCTTCGAGCCCGGACTCGAGTCGCTTCTGTGCGGCGAGCAACTCCTTGATGCGGGAGAGCGCGCTCTCCAAGAACGGCCGGCGCGTGCCGGCCTGCTGGGCGTTGCGGTCCGCTTCGCGTTGCTCGGCATCGCGCATCTTGGCGAGTGTGTCGGCGAGCTCTTGTTCGGCCGGCGACAACTCGCTCTCCATTGTCTGTTGCGCCTTCTCGATCAGTTCGCGTTGGCGGCGCTCCAATTCGGCGGCCGTTTGGGTCTGCTCGTTGACGACCTTCATCTCGTCGTCGATGTTCTCGATCGACTTGCGTGCGAGCAGGATGTTGAGCAAGCGTTCGAGGTCATCGACGACGTCGCGTTGCTTGCGCAGTGCCTCGGTGAAGGCAGTCGACTCGAGGTCCTCTCGGATCGTCGCGACGTCGCTGAGCACGCCCGAGCGTTCGAGGTGGGCGAGGCCTTCCTTCAAGTAGTCGACCTGCTCTTGCTTCTGCTCGCGTTGGTAGCGCTTCATCAGCCGCATCATCAACTTCTGCAGGCGCTCGGCCTTGTGCATGATCTCGTTCTGATCACGACGCAGGCGTTCGATGGTCTGTTTGCCAGGCCCCTGATTGCCGGGGCCCTGACTGGCGGGCTCTTGGGCTAGGGCACTACTCGATGTCAATTCGAAAGCCAGCCCGATTGGGATCGCGAGCGGCAGTGCGAATGCCAGGACGGCCGAAGACAGAGTTGCCTTCTGGGTCGTGGACTTGCTGTTTGTGCGATTGCTATGCATCACTTGCCCCTCACCTGTTCGGTGCGGTTTTGCAGGTCGCGTTGGCGGTCACGGAGTGCCCGAACTTCCTGCACTAGGTCTTGGTAGTCGTTCCATTCCTCAAGGCGCAGCAGCAGCTGCTTGAGGACTTCTTCGATGTGTTGTTGGTGGGCCTGAGCTTCGACCAGTAACGGCATACGGTCCTGATCCCCACGGGCGACCTGGGCCTTTGCCAGCAGGCTCTGCACGCCGGGTACATCGTTTTGTGCCAGTTGATCGGTCATGTCGATCATCTGCAGGATGGGGTCGAGAGTGGCTTCCATTGCGCCGAGTGTTCCTGCCTTACGTCGCAAACTCAGGTCGCGATAGAAGGTCGGGTCGAGCGCCACGGGTTCGGTCAGCTTTGCCGAGTGTTCTTGAAACAGCTCGATCACGGTTGCCGCGTGTTGGCTGGTCTCAAGCCGGTTCCACAGGTGCAGGTCAAACGCGCGCATCAAGCCGCGATGCATGCGGCTGACCGACGTTGCGATGCGGCCTTGGCCGACTTCGATGCCGGTTAAGATCTGCGCCACTTCAGTGGTTTGCACTTCCTCGCCATCTGCGTGGCGGCTGATCAAGTCGTTGAGCCGACTTCTGCGATCGGTTTGGATGCTGTCGGCCGCCGTGACTTCTTCGCGCAAGCGGCGGAACGACTTGGCGATCAGCGCGGCGAGTTCGGGTGGGTCGACGATCTGCACGATCCGGCGCGGCAAGGTAGCCGTGCCGGCTTCGGGTGCCTTGTTGTCGAGCAAGCTCAGCTGCACGAACAGGCCGTCGCCAGTGCTGTCGCCGCCGAGTAGCTGATTCACTTCGAACAGCTCCGTTGGCAAGAACTTCAGCGGCGGCGCGGTGTCCACGGGCAGCAGCGAGCGCGTCAAGATCGGTTGGCCGCCGCGTTCGATCACCAGCTGCACCTCGGTCAAGCCGAAGTCGTCGTGTGCTTCGACGCGCAGGCACAGCAAGGCCGTTGGCAGTAGCGCCAGCGTGTCATCCTCGGGCAGCAGCCAGCGTGCCACCGGCGCGTAGTCCTGCAGTGCGGAGATCGGGTAGGTGCCCGGGTTGGGGTTGCGCAGGCCGTTGTCGGCGAGCAGTTCGATCTGGTAGCGATCAGAACCCGCCATCTGGAACGTCGCTTGGAACTCGGTCGCGGCGCCGCCGTCGTCGGTGACGCTGGTCGGCGTGAGGTCGACGCGGCGGCCGTCCTCAAGGAACACCATGGTCGCCTTGCGCACGGGTGCCGTCGCGTTGACCGCCAGATAGACACTGCTGCCGACCAGGGCTTCGATGGCCCCGCCGACTTGCTCCAAACTGGCTATGCCGGTGTAGGCGGGCGGCACCACGGTGGCCTTCAGGGTTGCGACTTGGGCGGGGCGGACCGTGCGCACGATGACGCGCCGGTCGCCATAGTCATCATCACCGCCGCGGGCGTGGAACTCGAGCGAGCCGGACAGGCGGCGGAAGACGTGGCGGAAGCGGTCGCCGGGCCTTGGCGTCATCGGAATGCTGCGTTCGGTGCCGGTGCTGCCGTCGTCCCGTAGCACGGACATCTGCAAGAACACTTCCTTCGGGATCGTGCCCAGCGCTTGCACCGAGACGTGCAAGTCTGCGCCGGCCGGCACGATGATCTCGGTCACGCCGTCCTGGTCTTCGCGTTGCAGGTCGGGGCCGGCTGGTGGCAGTTCGACCATCAGCGTGGTGTCGCGCGGGTAGTCGACCTGGAACCCGAGGTGACGCATCGCAAACGTGCGCGCGGTTTCGGGGGCGATGACCGCGCCGAGGAACAGGCCGATGCAGAGAGCGCTTGCGAGTGCCGTGACGCGGGCGAGCGCGCGGTTGTCGAACAGCGCGTCGAGTTTCAGCTCTTGGGTGCGTGCGACGGTTTCCTGCCACAGTTGGTCGATCATCGCCCGGGACTGGTTGCGCAGTTCGGGGGCGTCGACATCGTGCGAGTTGGTGCCGTGCAACTGCACGGCGCTGACCAGTCGCTGGTGCAGTTCGGGGTAGGTGTGTTCGAGCCAGAGCGCGAGGTCGATCTCGGTGAACTTCTTGCTGAGCGGGTAGCGAACGAAGTGTGCGATCGCGTAGATGCCGACGCCGCCGGTTGCCAGCAAGTGCAACAGGCGAATCGGTGTCGGCAGGCGCAGCCAGCGATCGAGCACGAAGAACAGCACGACCAACGCGGCGACCCAAAGCACGGCTTTGGCGACACCGAACATCAGGTAGCGATTGCGCAAGCGCCCGAGCTGCTTGGCAAGCAACGGGCGCAGTTGGGAGGCTACGGGGTCAGTCGGCATCAGCGTTGGAAGATCGGCAGGTACTGCAGGGGGATCTGCATGATGAGGGTCGAGACAGCGGTGCCGAAGGCATCACCCGGGCCAACGCGGCAGCGCCAGCGACCGTCCGGTTGCTGGCGGTCGAGCAGCATTTGCTTGATCTTGCGGAAGTACGACTGCCACTTGGGGTCGCCAGTGATGTAGTACGCCTGCACGGCGTAGTAGTGACCGTAGTAGAAGAAGTAGTGCTCGTGCCAATCGCGGCTGAAGCCGTCGACTTGACGGTCCATGTAGTCGAGCGCGTTGCGAATGATCGGGCTGTCGTATTCACCGGCCGCATACAGCGTCGTGACGCCGGCCGCGGTCAGCGGGAACGTGGCGCGGGTGTGGTCACGGTTCTGGTAGCGAAAGCTACCACCTTGATCGCCGTAGCCGCCGTGGCCCCGGAATCGGTAGTTGCGATCGTTGTCACGAACGGCGCTGCGGTAGACGTAGTTCTGCGCGTTGCGAATCGTGTTGATGGGCACGTGGATGCCGACGTTGCGCGCCGAACGCAGTGCCAAGACCTGGCACACCGTGATCGACATGTCGGACTCGCGGGCGAACGGTCGGTAGCGCCACCCGCCTTCGGCGTTTTGTGAGTCGACGATCAGGTCGACCGAGCGTTGCAGGACGCGCTTGACGTCATCGCGCTCGACCATGCCGTAGACTTCGGCCATGAACAGCGTCGCGAATGCGTGGCTGTACATGCGCGTGCCGTTGAGTTGCATCTGGCCGTCGTCTTGCGATGCGCTCAGCACGAAGTCGAGGCCGCGACTCAGCTCCTTGCCATACTTGCCGCGGTCCGGCAGATGGCCGCCCGCGAGGAAGCTCATCAACGCGAGCGACGTCACGCCAACGTGCGGCAGTGGCCGATCGTCGAGCGCTTCGTAGTTGGTGTTGAGCTTGTAGCCAACCAACTCCGCCCAGTAGCCATCCGGGTGCTGATGCTTCGCCAGCCACTCGTGGCCGCGGGCAACCGCATCGCGCAGCGGCTTGTCGATCAGCTGTTCGTTGCTGGAACCGCGGCGCAGGGTTTCCTGGGCCGGAGACACCGCCGTCGTGACGAAGATCGTGACAAAGGCCGCGACCAGCACGGCCGTAAGGCTTGGCATGCGCATCATGTGGTTCTCATCGGTTCTTGGCTGGCTTGTCGCCGAGCAGAATCAGGCCCTGCGTAGTGGAAAGCACAGTGTAGGGCCCGGTCCCGGTCATCCCATGGGGGGCTCCCCGGGAGTTGACGGGTCGGGTCTTCTGGTTGCCGGGAAAGGCGCCCCGGCGCGAGTTTACGTCAATTGCGTAGAGGCGGAAAGCCCCGCCTGACTGGTGGGGTCGCACGCCGAAGGTCACAAACGGCTTGCCGTCCGCGCTGACCCCGAACTGCGGCGTGCGCTCGATGGCGCCATCGTCGGGCTTGAGCGGCACGGCGAACGTCGGCCCCGGATCGACGGCAAAGCAGATCAGTTGCCGCTGGCGGTTCTGGCGATCGATCTGCGAGCCGATGGCGATCGTCGCCGGCACCGGATTGTCGAGCCAGGAGCGTTCCCAGTTGAGCACGTTGGCGTCGTGGCCGAGGTCGGCCGAACGCAGTTCGTTGCCGGTCTTCAGATCGAGCAACAACATGCGGCTCTTGCCTTGGTGGCTGCCGACGGCGACGACGAAGTGCGGGCCGCGTCGCTGCGCTAGCAGCATCAGGCTGCCGGCCTCACCGCGCCAGTGCCACGCGATGGCGCCCTTGTTGTCGAGCGCGATGACTTGTGGCAACGCGTTTTGGTTGCGGCCGTCGACCGGCAAGTAGATGCGCTCGTCGTCGCCGGTAATGCCCTGCGGGTAGAGGCGCGTTGCGAGGCTGGCGGGGCGCAACTCAAGCAGCCCCGGAGTCGTCGCGTTGGCGCAGTCGACGGTTGCCGTGGTCTTGCCGGTCACCGGGTCGATGCGTTCGATGACCATGCTCTCAGCAGCGACCGACATCAGCAGCAACTGGTTGCTGATCGGCTTCGGCTTCAGCTGCTGCGCGCCCAGCGAACGGGTGAACAGGCGGGTGCCGGTGATCGGCTCGATGCCAATCAGTTCACTGTTGCCGTCGGGGATCGTTGGCTGAGCCGAGACATGTAGCACGCCGTTGGTGATGCCGAGGCTCTCGATCAGTCGCGGTTGGTCGAACTGCAATTCCCACTGTTCTTCGCCGGTGCGGTAGTCCACCGCGAAGACACGCTCCATGTCGGGCACGACCAGCGTGTTGCCGCACACCAAGACGTGCTCGAGAAACTCGACGGGCTCCGAGAACAGCTCGCGACGTTGCGTCGCTGGGTCCAGGTCGAACGCCACCAGTTCACTGCCGGCGACGACATACAGCGGAGTGTCGTCGGGTCGAGCGAAGCCGCGACCGGTACGGGTCGCAAGCATGCGCAGATATTCCTGGCGTGAGCGCGGCGGCACGGTCAGCGCGTCGATACTCGGCAGTTCGATTGCCGTCGCGACTGGCGTCTTGAGGTCCGCAATCGCTTGGTCGGCTGCTTCGGCAAAGCTCTTGCCTGCGTCTGCCGGCCAGTCGGAAGCGGCGTTCGGCATGGCGCGAATGCGTTCTGCCATGATCGTCGCCAGCGCCGGGTTGCCGCGTCGCAACGCTGCGACTTGCACCCGCCGTAGCACGCTGGTTGCGATCGTGTCGGTGCGGTTGGCGCGCGCCAGAACTTCGCACGCGACGGCGAGGTTGCCATCGGCAACCGCGCGATCGAGCAGCAGCAGTCCGGCCCGGCGGGCGGCGTCGCTGTTGGGGTAGCGTTGCGTCAGCGCCTGGAGGGCATCGGTCGACTCGCCAGCTTCCTGCAAGGCAGCATCGGCGCGCGTCGCGATGCTCGCATAGGCGGCAGCACCGTGCTTTTGGATCAGGTCGTTGATCGCCGCTTCGGCGAGCGTGGCGACCTGATCGGCACCGATCAATTCTTGGCCATACTGCTCGAGCATTTGTTGCCACATCTCGGTGGCTCGGGCCGGCTCGTTGGCGTAGGCGATCGCCCGTTGCCACAGCACGAATGCCGTGACCGAAATGCGCAGCGGCGACGGCATACGCGCCGTCGGAGCGTGCTGTTCGAGCAACGTAAGCTCGCTCAGGAAGCGTTTGCGGTCGGAGCGGCAGCCGGCCAGCACTTGCGTCTGTACGAGCAGCCAGTTTTCGATGTCCGGAGCCAGATCGCGCGCGGCTGCGAGGTGCGCCATCGCATCGCGGTCGCCGGCGCGCGCCGCGGTGTCGGCCACTTGCAGTGCCTGGTCAAACAGCTCGCGTTGCAGTGCCATGCGCGTTGGATGGCCCTTGGGCAGGCCGGCGTCGATGCAGGCCTGTAGGCCGCGGCGATAGAGTTCTTGCACGGCGCTGCGTTCGGCAACCGAGGACGTGCTGGACAGCAAGGCATCTTGCAACGTCGCCAAGCGCAGCAGTGCGTTGGGGTCGTTGGGCGCATCCTTGGTGCTTTCCCGGCTGCGAGCCAGCAGCGCTTTGGAGTCGAGCACCAGGTCGAAGCTGCGATTGCGCACCGAAGTGATCACCCCGTCGACCATCATCAGGTTGCCCGGCTGGTAACCGTCGACCTGGGTGCGTGCGTGTTCCTGGTGCGGGTTGCCGGCGCGGTCGAACGCGAGCACGCGGTCGCGGGTCGGCACCCAGACGTGGTCGGCGCTGACGGCTGCGCGTCCGGGCAACTGCGACATGCGCCGGTCCCCGATCTGGTCGGGGCGCACCATCTGTCGGTAGACGGGCTTGGTGCCGAACGTTCCTTGTGGGCGCGCCTTGGCGGCGACAACGCCAGCACCACTGAAGATGAACTCGTCATCGATGGCGCCGCACAGCCACTGCACGCGGTTCTCGATGCCGCCAATTTGGGCGTCGTAGGGCAGGCGCCACAACACGGTGCCGCTGTCGACGTCGATGCCGAGTGCGAACTGCGAGTCGAGCGGCGTGACGCAGACGACGCCGTTGACGACGACCGGGGCATTGTTGGAAAAGAAGACCTGGCGGTCGGCTTGGCCATGCAAGCGTGCCTCAGGCATGTGCACGACGTCATACGACGTGATCCAGCGCAACCTGCCCGATAGTGCGTCGACGGCATAGGCGACGCCGAGGTTGGTGGCGCCGTAGATGACGCCGCCTTGCAATGCCAGTGGCGACGACGCGAACTCCATGCGCGCGTTGCCGAACATGTTGACGTCTTGTTGGCTGGAACAGACCAGGCGCTTCCACAACAGCGCACCCGTTTGCAGGTCATACGCGCCGATCGAGAACGCGATGGCCCCGGTGCGATCCTGGATGGGGGCGTAGAGCACATCGCCGGCAATGATCGGCGGGCCGCAGGAGTCTTGGCCGCGGAAGCGTCGCGTGCGCGGGCCCGCCAGTTCGTCGAAGTGCGACCACAGCAACTTGCCGGTCTGCCGCGAGAAGCCAAACAGGCGTCGGCGCGGAATCTTGCTGATGACCTCGAAGCTCGCTTGGAACGTCACGGTCTTGCTGTTGTCCGGGACCTCCAATGCGGCGACGACGACGTCGGCACTGACGGCCGCCGACAGCACCATGTCGGGGTTGATGGCGTCGGCTGCCGTGATCATCCGGCGGCGGCCCCGGCGATTGATGCGTGGCTGTGGCTCGTCGCCAAAGTCGCGTACCGGCGAAGCCGAGATCCACTTGATCTCTTTGCGCAGTGGATCGAAGGCGATCAGGTCGCGGCCGGTGTTGACGAACATGCCGTCGAGGTCGCCGACGGTGAACATCGACAGTTGGCCCTTCTCACGGCGTTCG
>CAXBFC010000387.1:0-8048 GCA_963974725.1 uncultured bacterium
TTGGTCCCGGCCGCGTAGGCATCGCCTTCGCTCGCCGCTTCGTGCGCGCAGGCGTCGATGTACTCGGCATGGTTGGTCGCGACCGTGCGCGCACCCAGTCTCGCATCGACGCGCTCGGTGAGCACGGCGGCAAGCTCAAGGTGCTCAACTGGACCGATGTGCACTCAGCTCACGTGGTGGTGTTTGCCGTGAGCGATGACGAGCTGCCGGGGGCGATTGCAGCGGCTGCCGCGGCGGGTGGTCGTCCGTGCAGTTTGTGGCTGCACACCAGCGGCCGCTATGGCCTCGAAGTGTTTGCCAGTGCGCAGGCCCAGTTCGCAACGGCGCAGGATCCTTCTGCCGCGGCGCAGGATGCTTCCGCCGCAACGCAGGATCCTTCTGCCAAGCCATCGGGAGTGCGCCTTGGTGCCTTGCATCCGCTGCTGCCGTTCTCCGGGCCGGTCGAGACGCACTCGATGCGGGGGGCGTTGGCCCTGGTGCTCGGCGAGCCCCGCAGTATGCGACTGCTGCACCGTCTTTGCACGCTGCTCGAACTACAACCGGTCGTCTGCGTCAGCGGGACCGGTTCCAAACCCAGTGCGCCCGGCTCGCATCATCATCGACTGCTCTACCACGCGGCATGTGCGTTGGCTGCTAATGGCACAACGGCGCTGTTTGGTTTGGCCGGCGAGTTGCTGCAGCGAGCGGGCGGCATCACCCCAGCCGACTGCGATCGCATCGTGGCGTCGCTGATGCAGGCAGCCGTGCGCGCTTCACAAGAACATGGTGCGGGTCCGGCCTTGTCGGGACCCGTGCGCCGTGGCGACGCCGACACCGTGACGGCTCATTTGGCCGCGCTCAACGCCGAGGCCAAGTCGGCCGTGCCTGCGTATGTTGCCTTGATGAACGGCGCGCTTTCGCTGGCGCGGGACCAAGGACTTGCGCCTGCCGATTGCGATCGCATCGCCAGTGCGCTTTGGTTGCTGCGCCCTTCCTCCTGAACTTCCGTCCCATGGCCAAGATCATCGCCAGCGTGCTTGCCCGGTCGCAGGGACAAGTGCTCGAGCAAGCCCGCAAGGCGGCGATGCTGGGCGCCGATTGGATGGAACTGCGCCTCGACGTGTGGCCGATCCAGGAAAGCCTGGAGGCAGTGATCGACGCGATCCGGTTGCCGGTGTTGGTTGCTTGTCGCACGCCCGAGGATGGCGGTAGCTTCCGCGGCACGTTGACTGCGCGGCGCGAACTGCTGACCCACGCGCTGCAGGTCGGCGCGCAAGGGCTCGACCTCGAACAGTGGGAAACGTGGACGCCCTCTGCTGGTCGCACCGGATTGAAGCTGCGGATCCGTTCGTTTCACAGTTTCACTGGGGTGCCCAAGGAACTGCATCGCATTCGCGACGAACTGTCGACGCCTGGCACCGTGGTCAAGTTGGTGGTCACCGCGCACGACCTCGCCGATGCCGCGCCGGTGCTCGAACTTCTGCAGGAGACCAACCAAGCGGAGCAGCCGACCGTGGCGTTCGCGATGGGCCGCACCGCGTGGCCGACCAGAATCATGGCGGCGGCCATGGGGGCGCCCCTGGTCTACGGCAGTATCGACCCGCAAGAAGCCACGGTGCCCGATCAGCCGTCGATCGGCTTGTTGTCGCAGCTCTACCGGGTTGGCTCGTTGGGGCCAAAGACCAAGTGGTATGGTCTGCTTGGCAACCCCGCGATGCACTCCCTCGGACCTTGGTTGCACAACCGCGCGTTCCGCCGCCTGGATCACGACGCCGTCTACTTGCCGTTGGAGACATCGCGCCCGGAAGCCGTGTTGGCGATGATGCCGCAGGACCGCCTCGCCGGTGTGTCGGTGACTTCGCCGCACAAGGAACGCATGCTCGATGTCTGCTTGCACACCAGTGACGAAGCGGCGGCGGTTGGCGTCGTCAACACCATGGTGGCTGCGGAAGGCGGCGGCTGGCACGGCTACAACACCGACGTGCTCGGCGTGCGAGAGGCGCTCGAGCAGGCTGGCGCGATCGATGGCGATGGGCAGACGGCCGTCGTGCTGGGATCGGGCGGCGCCGCTCGCGCCGGGGCCTACGCGCTGTTGCAGCTCGGCTTCACCGTTGCCATGTTGGCGCGGTCCCACGAGCCGATCCGAACGTTCGCAGATACCTATGGGATCCGGCTCGGCAGCCTCAGCGAAACCGTGCTTGCGGAGCTCAATCCGAAGGTCCTGGTGCACGCGACCCCGGTTGGCAGCTACGGCCGAAACCTGGATGGCAGTGAGGGGGAGCGTTTGCTGCCCGACTACACGCCGCCAGCTGGCACGATTGTGCACGACATGGTCTACCAGCCGGTGCGGACCAAGTTGCTCGAAGACTGCCAGCGCGCCGGCGCGGTTGTCGTGCCCGGAGTCGAGATGTTCTTGCGGCAAGCGCGCGCGCAAGTCCGCCTGTTCGTTGGCAAGGACCTGCCGGAAGAGGTGCTGCGTTCGTTCTTGGCCGGCTCGACGGCGGCGGTTCGATTGTAGCCGCGTTGCGAGGGGCGAGTTCGGTGCCCGCAGGGTGGCTCCGCGGCCGGTTCCTGGCATTCCCCCGGCCTCGGGCCGCTGGTTGCCCCGAGGGGGCTTGCCTGGGCCTGTAGAGCCACTTGCGACGAAGGAACTACGAAGCTGGGGTCCACTCGATGGCCCAAGCAGCTATCGTTGCCTGGGAATGGACACCAGTATTGACCCTCAAGATGCCCCTCTCGAACTGGCCCTGCGTGGTGGTGATGACGCCGCCATTGGCCAACTGTTCGAGAACCACCGTGCCCGATTGACGCGCATGGTGCAGTTCCGTCTCGACCCGCGACTGGTCGGGCGCATCGATCCAGAAGACGTTCTACAGGAGACGTTTATCGAGGCGGAGAAGCGGTTGCTGGCGTATCGCGAGGACGACAAGCCATTCATGGTTTGGATCCGTTTGATAACCCAGCAGACGATGATCGACCTGCACCGCAAGCATCTTGGCGCCCAGATGCGCACGGCCGGCAAAGAAGTGTCTGCGCCGCAAAGTGGTACGATGTCGGGTCTGTTCGTAGGTCACATCACTTCTCCCTCCAGGGCGATGATGCGCGAAGAGGTTCGGAGCAAGATTGAAGGCGCACTGCAAGAGATGGATGAGATCGATCGCGAAGTCCTGATGCTGCGACACTTCGAAGACCTATCCAACAAGGATGTCGCGGTCGTGCTCGGCATCCAGGAAAACGCGGCCAGCAACCGCTACGTGCGCGCGCTGGGCCGTCTCAAAGGATTCTTGGGCAGCTTGGGCGAGCAGTGATTGGAGTGATGTGACCGAGCCAACTTTAAACCCCGAGTCCTCAAACCCCGAGTCCTCAAACACAGGACCCGCAAACTCTGAGTCGTCAGATTCCGGGCGCGACCCACTCGACCTGTTGATTGAACAGTTCCTGGGGCTGTATCGCTCCGGGGAGCCGGTCACCGTTTCGGTGTTTGCGGAACAGCACCCGGAGCAACAACAACAGTTGCTCGATTTGCTACCGACGTTGTTGGCGCTCGAAGACGTCAAGCGCGATCGCGCCTCGAGTGGCAGTGGCCACTCGCGCGTGTCCCTGCCCAAGCTCGATCGGCTCGGCGACTTTCGCATCGAAGGCGAACTTGGCCGCGGTGGCATGGGGGTCGTGTTCGAGGCGGTGCAAGAGTCGCTCGATCGTCGCGTCGCGCTCAAGGTCGTGCCGCAGGCATCGCTGCTGACCGGCAACCAGCTGGAACGGTTTCGCCGCGAAGCACAGATCGCGGCGCGCTTGCACCACACCAACATCGTGCCGGTCTACGGCAGTGGTGAGAGTGATGGCTACCACTGGTATGCGATGCAATACATCGATGGCCAGAGCCTCGACCAGTGGCGGCAACGGCAGAGCGAGCTGGTGCCCGAAGGTTCTGGCGCGTGGCGCAATCGAGCACGGTTCGTGGCACGCTTGGGCGCGGCTGCGGCGGGTGCGTTGCACTACGCGCACTCGCTTGGCACGCTGCATCGCGACATCAAGCCCGGCAACTTCCTGCTCGATCGCGACGATCACTTGTGGGTCACCGACTTTGGCCTCGCCAAGGCCCTCGAGGCCGAAGGCTTGACACACTCGGGCGACCTGCTCGGCACGCTGCAGTATATGGCGCCGGAACAGTTCGCCGGCGCCTACGACGTGCGCAGCGAGGTCTACGCACTCGGCGTCACGCTCTACGAACTGTTGACGCTGACGCCGGCATTCCGCGGCCGCAACCACAGTGAGTTGATGGCGCTCGTCAAATCCCAGCGTCTCGAACTGTTGTCGCGCGTGTGCCCGGATGTGCCTTTGGATCTCGCCACGATCGTCGGCAAGGCGATGGCGCGCGAACCGCGCGACCGCTACGCCACGGCCGGGGAACTGGAACAGGATCTCGAAGCGTTCCTCGAAGACCGTGCCATCCAGGCGCGGCCGCTGTCTCTGCTGGCCACGACTTGGCGGTGGTGTCGTCGCAACCGCGGTGCCGCTGGGCTGGTCGCCAGCACGGCAGCCGGGGTGGTTCTGGCGGCGATTGTCGGTTGGGTTGCCTACGGTGTCGAAGTCGACGCACTCGAACGCGTGACCATCTCGCAAGGCGAGACGGCGGAAGCGCTCAAGCAAGTAAAGCTGTCCGAGGCCCAAGCCAAGCTGGCGGAGGCCCAGGCGCAAAAGGACAAGGCGCTAGCGGAGTCGAGTCTGCGCTTGAACATTTCGACCCTCGGTGAGGTGTTCGATGCGTTGGTAGGCCTCGATCCGGCACTCAGTCTCGATGAGGATCCCGACACTGGCGAGCAGACGGTCGTCGTGCACTCGCCTTTGACCGAACGCGACGTCGTGTTGTTGCGCAAGATGATGGCCGTCTACGACCAGTTCGCGAGCGAGAATCAGGCGAGCCAATCGCTGCGCTACGAAACCGCGCGTTCGTATCGGCGCGTCGGCGCGATCCATCTGCGCCTTGGTGGGCCGACTAGTCTGGCGGAAGCAGATATCGCCTTTCAGAAGGCGCTCGCGGGCTATGCCGGCATCACGGATCGGGACGTGGATCGCGACCTGGCGACGTTGCACAGTGATATTGGCACGCTGCGTTTGCGGCAGTATGAGGCCAGCAAGGCGAAGGCCAGCTTCGGGAAAGCGCTCGCGTTGCTGCAGAAGCTTCCGAACGCCAAGACACCGGCGATCCAGTTGGAGTGCGCGGGCATGTTGTTCGAGCTATCCCGGCTTGGCGAACGGTGGGGCGGTCGCGGTGGCACCAGTGGCCCTGGCCCTGGTCGCGGTCCCGGTCGTGGCGAGGGACGCAGCGAAGAGTTGCAGCAGGCGTTGACGCTGTTGGCTGAGTTGGAGACCGCCGAACCGGACAATCACAGGGTGCGTTCGCTGCGTGCCCGCGTGCTGTTGGAAGGCGGTTCCCGCGCGTATGCACCACAAGACCGCGACGAAGCGCTGGCCATTTTGCGCGAATTGGCGGCGACCCATCCGGATCTCTACCGCTTCCAGTTTTGCCAAGCGTTGCTGGCGAGCATACCGCCTCCTGGCAGCTCTCGCGCAACCGAGTCGGCCACCGATCGACTGGCGGTGTTGCGGGAGGCTGATCAGGTGGCGCAGCAGTTGTTCGATGCGCAGCCGCTGTATCTGGAGAGTCGCGCGATCTTGATGCGGGCGCGTTCTTCGTATGGCATGGAGCTGCACCTGACGGCGCGCCAGCTTGAAGAGCCTGGCAAGGAATTGCAGCGCGAGATCGCCGGAGCGATGCTGGAGTCGGCGGTGGCAATTGGGCAAGGGCTGATCGGTACTGATGGCGTGGCCGACATGCGCTACCTCCGTGACGTAGTGGAGTCGCAGTGCTGGCTTGGCATGCACTACCTGGCTGAAGGCCAACCGGATCGAGCCAAGCAACAGGCGATGACCGCAATCGACGTCGCCGAGTTCACCAGCATCGCGATGATTCAGCGTTTCCGACGCGTGCAGGGTCGGCCACGCGGGGAAGGTCGTCGAGCTGGGGGGTCGCGCGCGCGCGGTGACCGGCCGCCTCGTGGCGAAGGCCGTCGGGGTCGCCCCGATGGGGGCCGTCCCGATGGACGCCGTCCGGAGAGCCGACCTGAGCGCCGTCCGGGTGGCAGCTTACGGGACTGGATTCGTGCCCCGTTGTTGGATTTGACGGAGCGGCTCGGGGACGACGAACTCTACCTGTACGGCACCGCGGCCGACCACCGGGTGAAGGCAGCCTACGAAAAGGCGCGCCAGCCTCGTTAAACATCAGTCACGTTGCTGCATTGGCCGCGTCGTGCAATCGTCGAGCTGGCAATCGTCGAGCTGGCAATCGTCGAGCTAGCAACCGTCGAGCTGAGTAAGGCAATTGGCGCCCTCGGTGCCAGCTGCGCTGCTGGTGTTGGGGCGCGGGTCACCCGATACTTGCCCGTCATGAAGACGCTGCGCTTTGGCCTGTTGTTGTCGTTCCTCGCACTGGCCAGTTGCAGCGTTACACCCCCGGGCGTGCCCGCGTTGTATTTGCTTGTGCCAGGTGCCTCGACTGGCGCCAGCTTGCGCGGGGTGAGCGCCGTGGATGCCAATGTGGCGTTCATCAGTGGCTCTGGGGGCACGTTGATGCGCACGGTGGATGGTGGCAGTAGTTGGCAGGACATCGCGCCACCGGGAACCGAGCAGTGCGACTTCCGCGACGTCGAAGCGATGGATCGCAATTCTGTGCTCGCCATGGTCGCCGGCCAACCGGCGCGTGTCTACCGCACGAGCGATGGCGGAACGACGTGGAACATCGTGGTCGAAGATCCGCGACCCGGAGCGTTCTTCGATGCGATGGCGTTTGCCGGCGACTACGGGGTCATGTTCGGCGATGCGATCGATGGCCAGTTCGCGTTGTTGCAAACGGCAGATGGTGGCCGCACCTGGCGCGATCGCTCGGGAGTGTTTCTGCCCGAACCCAAACCAGGGGAAGCCGCGTTTGCAGCAAGTGGCACGTGCCTGGTTGCGGTGGCTGACGCAGTGCCGGAGTTTTGTCTGGCGACCGGTGGCGGTCCCGCACGCATGGTCAAGCTTGGTCCATCGATCGCGTCGCCGGATGCCAAGAACTATTGGTCGCGCATTCTGCCGCTGCAATCGGGCGCCAGTTCGAAGGGGGCATTCTCGATTGCGTGGCACGGCAAGCACGGCGTGACGGTGGGCGGTGATTACCAGTTGCCGCAAGAATGCAACGGCACGGCCGCCTGGTCGAACGATGGTGGCGAGACGTGGACCGCATCTGACGCACTTGGCTTTCGCTCCGCAGTGGTTTGGCTCGACCATCAAAGGCTGCTGTCGGTCGGCTCTCACGGTGCGAGTTGGTCGGCTGACGCGGGGCGCACTTGGAACGCGCTGCAAGACGGCGGTTACCACGCGCTATCGAAGGGCCGCGACGGCGCGGTCTGGGCGGTTGGCAGTAACGGTCGAGTTGCCAAGCTGAAAATGGTGCTGCCAGACTGAGCGCTGTGGGCGCGGCGAGCGGCTAAGGTGCTGGCATGCAATTGCGCCGCGTCCTCGTTGCTTCGTTGTTCTGTGTTGTTTCGTCCGGATCCCTCTCGGCGCAAGCCGGTCCCGCGAGCCCTGTGCCGGTTACGGCGACAGAGGTGGCCCCGCTGACAGTGGCCCCGCTATTTGGCGACCACATGGTGCTGCCACCCGAGACGGCCGTGCTCGTGCACGGGCATGGTCCCGCCGAGCAGGCTGTCGCCGTCGTGCCATCGTGGGGTGCGGCCGCCAATACGCGGGTGGCAGCCGATGGTCGCTGGCAAGCCGAAATCAAGACGCCGAAGCGAGGTGTGTCCGCGTCCTTGCGCGTTCGTTGTGGCGAAGAGCAGATCCTCATCAAGGACGTGTTGATTGGCGATGTCTGGTTGGCCTCGGGCCAATCGAACATGGAGATGACCGTCGGCGATGCCGGCGGTTGGAAGACCGGCGTCGTCAACGAGAAGCAAGAGTTGCAGGCGGCCAACTACCCAACGCTGCGCGTCTTTACCGCGGCCAAGCAGACCAGTGATCAGCCGCGTATT
>CAXBFC010000388.1:0-8043 GCA_963974725.1 uncultured bacterium
GCCGAAGCGGCGGGCGACGAACACCTGTTCGTCTTGCCCGCGATGATCGCCGCACTGCAACGCGGCATCGATGCCGGCCACGGCGCCGACGACTTCGCCGGCTTCGCCAAGGTCTAGCGGCACCAGGATCTGGTCGAACTTCGGGCTGGTCCAACTCTGGCTGGGACCAGGCTCCAGCCAGCTGTCGGAATGGCCGGTGCTGCCCAAATGACGTTGGACTTGCGGGATCCGTGCATCCGCAGGTGCCCGTCGCGGCTTCGTTCGGTAGCGTGTTCGCCCCCCGAAGCGAACCTCAAGCTTGCCACCCTCCCCACAAGAAGCCCTGCTCGCCGCATTCGGCAAACTGCCCGTCACGCGCAACGTGGTGGCCAGTGTGAAGCGTGGATCCCGCTGCAAAGCCGGCGGCCTCTGGGGGGCATCCGCGGCACTGCTGCTGACGACGCTCGCGCGCCAGCACAAGGGCAGCCTGCTCATCCTGACAGCGGATGACGTCGACAGCCTGCTCCTGCAAACCGATTTGCTCGCGTTCGGAACCCAAGCCCACGTCCTGATTCGCGAAGAAGAGGACGACGACGGCGAAGTCGACGCCAGCACGCGCAGCTCCCGGCAACGCGCCCTGCAACACTTCACCGGGGATGGCGCCCCGCTGATTGCCGGCGTCGAGGCCATCACCCAATACGTTGCCACGCCGCGCGGACTGCGGCGGGCACGGCTGGAGCTACACGTCGGCCAAACGTTGGACCGCAGCCAGGTCCTGCAACGCGCGCAAGCCGCCGGCCTGCGCAGCGTGCCGCTCGTGCTCGCCCCGGGCGAATGCAGCGTGCGCGGCGACATCGTCGACATCTTCCCGATGGCGGCTGACACCGCGCTGCGCTTGGAGTTCTTTGATGACACGCTGGAGTCCATCCGCAGCTTCGACGCGGCGACGCAACGCACGACCGAGGTGCACGAGAGCTTTGTGCTCGGACTGGCCGAAGAAGACGACGCCGAACTCGGCCCGGTCGTCAAGCACCTGACGCCATCGAAGACTCTACTGGTGACGTTCGAACCGCTGCGCATCGAAGAACGCACGTCGCGGTTGTCCTCGTTTGACACGACGTTCTCGCCGCGCATGCAAGCGCTGCAAGACACGTTGCGGCCGTGCCCGGCGGTCGACCTGTCATCGCTGCCAAGCCACGAGTTCGACTACAAGGTGCTGTCCGCGGGGTCGGCGGCAGGATCCGGCGAAACGGACCCCGGTGGCCGTTTGCGCAGCGTCCGCGGCATGCAAGGACAGGTGTTCCTGTTCTGCCGCAGCAAAGACGAGGGCGAGCGGCTGCGCGAAATCTTCGCACACAAGGACGTCGACCTACGCAAGGAACGCGTCGAGCTGCTCGAGGGCGCCATCAGCAAGGGCTTCCGCATCCCGGACCTGAAGACGACCGCGCTGTCGAACGTCGAGTTCGCTGGCGTCGCGCAACAACCGCGGATTCGCGAACGCGCGGTCATGCCGTCGCGCGCGATCCAGAGCTTCTTCGAACTAGGTCCCGGCGACCTCGTGGTGCACGCCGTTCACGGGGTCGCACGCTTTGAAGGCACCGAGCTGGTGCACCGCGGCGAAGGCACCGAAGAGCACCTGCGGCTGACCTTCAAGGATGAGGTCAAGCTGCTCGTGCCAGCGAGCAAGATCCACCTCGTCCAAAAATACGTCGGTAGCGGCGGCAAAGCACCGCTCGACAAGCTCGGCGGCAAGGGCTTCCAAAAACGCAAAGAACAGGTCCAGGACTCTCTATTTGACCTCGCCGCCGAATTGCTTGAGGTGCAAAGCAAACGCGCGCTAGTCAAACGCGACCCGTATCCCAGCGACGACCTCGAACGCGACTTCCTCGACTCCTTTCCTTTTCACGACACCGCGGACCAAGCCCGCGCCTGGTCCGAAGTGCAAGCAGACCTGGGCAAAGACACTCCGATGGACCGCCTGCTGTGCGGCGACGTCGGGTTCGGCAAGACCGAGATTGCCCTACGCACCGCATTCCGGGTAGCGATCAGTGGCCGCCAAGTCGCGCTACTGTGCCCAACCACGGTATTGGCCGAACAACACTCACGCAGCTTCAAGGCGCGATGCGAGCCGTTCGGACTGAACGTCGAACTGCTATCCCGCTACCGCCCGGCAAAGCAACGCCGTGACGTGCACGAGAAGCTCAAGAAGGGCAGCGTCGACATCGTGGTTGGCACCCACCAATTGCTCGGCAAAGACGTCGCATTCGCCGACCTGGGATTGTGCATCATCGACGAGGAGCAACGCTTCGGCGTCCGTCAGAAAGAACGCCTCAAGCAACTGCGCCACGCGGTCGACGTTCTCACCCTCAGCGCGACACCGATTCCACGCACGCTGCATGGCTCACTGCTGGGCATCCGCGGCATCAGCACGCTCGATAGCCCGCCGCCAGGACGGCAAGAAGTCGAAACGCGCGTCGCCTTCCGCGACGACCGCATCCTGCGCGACGCGTTGCTGCGCGAACTCGACCGGGACGGGCAAGTGTTCGTCGTGCACAACCGCATCGACGAACTCGAAGTGCTTGCCCAACGCTTGCGCGGGCTGGCGCCGGGCGCCCGCATCGCGATCGGCCATGGTCAGATGACCGAAACAGAGGTCGAAAAGACCGTTCGCGCCTTTGTTCGCGGCGAGTTCGATGTGCTCGTCTCCACGACCATCGTCGAAAACGGCATCGACATCAGCCGCGCGAACACGATCCTGATCGACCAAGCGGACCACTTCGGACTTGGCGAACTGCACCAACTGCGCGGTCGCGTCGGCCGCAGTAGCGCCAAGGCCTACTGCTACCTGCTGATGCATCGCGACAAGCCGCCAGGCCTGGAAGCGCGCAACCGCCTCAAAGCCCTGGAGGAGTTCTCCCACCTCGGCGCCGGCTTCGCCATTGCGATGAAGGACCTTGAGATCCGCGGTGCCGGCAATCTGCTAGGCCCCCAACAATCCGGCCATATCGCATCTATTGGATATGACATGTATTGCCAATTGTTGCGATCCGCCGTCGAGTCTGCCAAGGTCGATCGCAAGACCCTGGTGCACGTGGTCGAGGTCGACGTCGACCTGCGCCTACAGGCCTACTTGCCAGAACAGTTCCTCAAGGACCCGCGTCAACGCCTTGAGCTGTTGCGCGAGATGGACGAAGCGACCGACGACGCGCGCTTCCGAGAACTCGAAGCCGAACTGCGCGACCGCTACGGCAAGCTGCCCAAGCAAGTCGTCACGCTGCTGCGCCAGTTCCGTCTGAAGCACGCGCTGATGGAATTGGGCGTGCACAGCGTGCAATGGGTCGAAAACGACCGTTTGGTCGTGCGACACCCAGCGGCTGTGCCCCTCGGCGGCGCCTGGCTCGACCACTTCAAGGACGTGCGACCGGTCGAGGCCGGCAAGACCCACTTGATGCTGAAGAAGATCGGGCGCAGCAAGCACACGGCGGACAAGGTGCTGGAGCTACTGTTGCAGGCAACTACCGGCCACAGCACGTCGGCCTCTATCTCAGCAACGCGGGGCTCAGCAACGCCGGGCTCAGCAACGCCGGGCTCAGCAACGCGTTGAAGAACTGCTTCGCTCGACGAGATGCAACCTTGAACCCGTGATCTGGCTTACCAGCGTAGTAGCAACAGCTCGCTGCAAAAGCCTGGCCCCATGGCCATCATCAAGCCGCGGTCGCCGGCGCGACCTGGGTTCTTACGCAGCGTCTCGCTGAGAATCATGATCACCGATGCACTCGACAGATTGCCGGCATGGGCCAGGCATTCCCAGCTGATGCGCAGATCATCGCGTGACAGATCAAGCCCATCCTGCAGTGCCTGCAGAACCTTCGGCCCACCTGGGTGCGCAATCCAGCGCTGGATGTCACTGCGCGACAGTTGTTGATCGCTCAAGAATGCGTCCACATCCACTGGCAGTTGCTCACGCGCCACCTTGGGCACGTCGGTCGACAGCACGATGCGGAATCCGTGTGCGCCGATATCCCACCCCATGACGTCTTCGGTGTCGGGATAGAACACCGAACGTGTGGTCAAGATTTCGGGTCCGACGGCCTGACGGCCACTGCCAACCACGACTGCCGCCGCAGCGCCGTCACCAAACAAGCCCGTGCTGACCAGGTTCGCGATCGAACGATCCTGCGGCTGCAAGGTGAGCGAGCACAGCTCCACGGTCAGCACCAAGGCAACGGCGTTTGGGTTGATGGCCACGAAATCGGCCGCGCGCGAAACAGCTGCGGCACCAGCAACGCAACCGAGGCCAAACATCGGAATGCGTTTCACATCGGATCGCAGCCCAAGCCGGGTCACCAAACGCGCATCCACCGAAGGACTCGCCAACCCCGTCACAGTGGAGAAGAAGATCGCATCGACCTCATCAGCACGGATACCAGCTTCGGCCAGAGCCTTCTTGCAGCTAGCCTCGCCCAACGGCACCGCAGCCTGCAACCATGCCGCATTGGCACCGGTGAAGCCGCCAAGATCATCATAGGCTGCCAACGGCAGCGCTAGATAACGACCATCGATCGCACTGTTTTCATGCATCGAACGAAGCCGTTCGGCGACGCGCGGCTCGATGCCAAGCAACCCGACCAGGCGGTCCGTCAGCTCTTCTTGCGGGTAGTAGTGTTCGGGAAACGCGGTGGCCGCAGCAGCAATCTTCAATGTCCTAGCCTCGGTAGCAGAGAGGGCACACTGGCCCGGCAATCAAGAACTGTATCGCCACACAAACGCTGCCAGCGAGCTTCGTTCAGAAGTGGGTCAATCATGCAGCATGTGCTCCCATGCCAGCAAACGCTCCATGCACAACTGCGCCAGCAACAACAGCAGTATCTACAGCGCAACGGAGTGCGCACCAGCCCTGGTTGAGCCTGCTCACGACGGGTCTTTGGTGAACAGTGCCGCATAGCCAACAGCCGTGCTGCGAGTCTCGCGCAACACAACAGCCCGCTGCCGCACGGTTGCGAGCAATTTGGGGGATTCACCAGTCAACTGCACCTGCTGCAAGCCTGCGGCCAGCGCCATGGCCTTGAGTTCTGCCGGCCGGATGAACATGCGCCACTCGTGCGTGCCCTTGGGAATGAAGCCGAGCCCTTCCCCGAGCCAGATCGCCAACAGGCGCGATCGCATGCTGCGATCGATGGTATTGACGAACAAGTGGCCACCCGGGCGCAGCATGCGAGCTGCTTCCGCGATGGCGGCGCGGGGATCTTCCACGTGTTCAAGCACGTCCGCAAGCAGCACCACGTCGGCTTGTTGATCGCGCACCGGGCTCGCCTGCATCTTCGCAATAACAGCGAGGAAGTGCGCCGACGTCGGTTCCCGATTCGCAGCTACCTGAGCAGAACGCAGCGCCTTTGAGGCAATGTCGAGCCCAAGCACTTGCGCGCCGCTACGCGCCAAAGGCACTGCCAGTAGTCCACCACCACACCCGAGGTCCACAACTACGCGGCCATCCCAGGAATCGCCCAACCACTGCTCGATCAGCTGCAGCCGGAACGTACTGACGCGCCGCAAGGATTCGAACTCGCGACAGGCTGGATCCCACCAACCGTCGCGATCAAACAGGGCATCCGCCGCTGCGACGCTCACAGCAACTCCTTGCGCACAAGAACGACCAAGCCGCCAGGCGCCACGAGCCGCAGGTAGTCACCGGACTGCTCCAAAACGACCGGATCGCCACCGTCGAGCACCAGCCCAGCCGCGTCGTTCTGCCAGATGCCGTCGAGTGTCTGAAACGAGAACTTGCCGGCAACTTCCGCGAGTGCCGCTGCCGTGTAGGTGCCATCAGGCGAAAACAGATAGTAGATCTTTCGCAACGAAACTGCGGCGTCGCCTTGGATGTCACACGATTCGAACAGGCCTTCGAGCTGCCGTGTCGGGGCGGGCTCGAAGACTCGCTCCGCAAGTGGTTCGACGACCATGCGCTCGTCGGGCGCTACTACATTGGACGCGATGCAGCCAGCCGAGCACAACAGCAACAGTGACGCCGAACCGCGAAGAGCCAGCCAGCGAAAGGCGCCCGCGACCATCACTTGACAGCCTCCGCTTGCGCCCGGCCACGCAGCGCCAACCAGACCACCACTTCGTCTTCCATGTTGATGACGCCAAGCTGGCTCGGAACAGGCACTCCATAGTCACTCAACTTCAGTTTTGCCTGGCCCTTGATCACGACGCGTTGCTGCGGATCCACTTCGATCTTGACGGGCACACGCAGCACCAGCGTCTTGCCGCGGATCGTCATCTTGCCAACGACTTCGCCAGTCGCAGTGCGTTTGGCTACGTCAACTCCGTTTGCCGCCGCTTGGAAGCGCTCGATGGCGAACCGGATCTGCGGGTGGTTCTTGCTATCGAGATGCTCCCACATGTTGGTGTCGCGATCCTCGACGCCAGTCTTGAGCGTGCCGGCTGACGCAATCACTTCGCCTTGGCACAAGCCGTCGCCATCATCGAAATCCGCCCGGAATCTACCGGTGACTGCTGAAGTCACGCCGGTGAAGTCATGCAAGGTGCTCTTGGCATCAAACCCAACGCGACACAGCTTGGGTAGCAACTGGTATTCCTGTGGCTGATCGAATGCGAGCCGAGTCGATGGCACGGAGAACGACAAGAATCCACGCTTCGGCTTCGCCGCAGCGGGCGCGATCACTGGTTCGACCACCGGTTCCGCCACCGGATCCGCTACCGGATCCGCTACTGTCGCAACCGGAACCTCGACAACCGGCGCTTCGACGTTGTTGCCAGACTGCTCCTGCTCGGGGGCAACCGGCACCGCACGGACGACCTGTGCTTGCATGGCTTGCAACGCATCCACTTTCGCTTGTAGTTGCGCCAACACCGAATCCGACTGCCGCAACTGCCCACGAAGCTGACTGACGCTGCGTTGCAGTTCCTTGACGTCGACATGCCGCGCCTCCGCGCCACTCTCAAGCCCGTTCGCCAACTGCTCGAAATTGCTCGCGACCGCCTGCTGCAACCCCGTGAGGTTGCCGGCCAAAACCTGCACATCATCGCGCAGCAACGCCGTCGGGTCGGGGCCCAGGTCGGTGTCATCTGCTTCGATGACAACCCGGATTCGATCCTTCAAGACACCGAACCCAGCGATCGAGCCCGCCACGAGCCCGAGCACGGCGATCACGCCAATAACTTGCAGCAACTTGCCGGTCATGAGCCCATTAGAGCAAGCGCCGCGCCAGGTGCCGCCGCTTATGTCTATTGATCGCCAAAGAGGCTGCAGACATGCTGCCCTTGCGCGGCGCAGCATGAACTAGTTCGGCAACATCTCCGGATTGCTGCCCGCTGCCAGAGACTCAAAACAGAACTGCGTGGCACTTGATCTGCATTCCGTATGCTCGTGCGCAGGCGCCCAACTCTCAGACACCATGGCTGACCGAAACTTGTCACGACTCGGCTGGGCTTGCTTCGCCCTGGCCACTGTCGCCATGCTGGTCGGCCTGCTGCAACAAAAGGTCGACCCGAGCAACCAGGCCCTGAAGATTCCGGACAGCGTCGAAGCAGCCCGCCTCGAACAACTGGCCGGAATCGTCTCGAACGACCCCGTGGTGTTGGTGTCGTTCCTCGCGCGCGGCGACCTGCAAGTCGAAGCGAGCGATCGCATCACGATCGTCAATCTACAACAGGAACTGCGCGCCCGTGCCGATGTCTCGGCGTGCGAGATGCCCGCGATCAACGATCCAGGCATCGTCTTGTTACCAGTATCCCTGTCGTCGGACGATGCCTTCGAAAGCGCTCGAAGCATCCTCGCCCTCGCCCGCGAGAGGGCCCCCGCCTCCTTGCGCGTGGTCGCGACGGGATTGCCGCTCATGGAAGGCACCATCGCCGAGAAGGTCGCGGGGGAACGAACCACGATCGTGCCGCTACTGCTGGCAGTGCTGTTTGCAGCCGCCTGGCTGTTCTATCGCCGCATTCGACTGGCCATTGCGGTGCTGCTGCCAGCAGTTGTAGCCATCGCCTGGACCGGGGGCCTGGTTGCGTGGCTCGGTCACCGCCTCGACCCGATTGCATCAC
>CAXBFC010000389.1:0-8013 GCA_963974725.1 uncultured bacterium
AGTTGACGATCGCAGGGATGTAGGTCGGGGAAGAATCGACTGCGCGCCGCAGCAGATCGAACGCCGCCTGCCCGCCTTCCTGGCCGCGCCAACGCAGCGTCGCAAGTGCCATCAGATTGAGCGCGCGGGGGTCATCGGGCGCGAGTTTGTGGGCGGCGATGGCTGCTTTGGCGATGGCTTCGCCTGGTGCCCACGTCGACATCATGGCGATTGCGCGGCCTAGCACGCGGTCTGCGGCGGTGCTTTGCCTACGGCGGATGCCGCCTTTCGTCAGGTGGCGCAGTTCGTGGAGGCGGTTGCCGAGCCGGTGCTCTTGCACGCGACGATGGCCGGCCTGGGCGATGCGGTTGGTTCGCTGCGGGTCTCGCACCAGGTGCTCGATGGTCGCTTCAAAATTGTCGTCGTCGTAGAGCACGCACTCTTCGTCGGGCACGAAGAAGTCGCGCACCTCAAGGTTGCTGCTCTCCAGCATCAACAGCGCACCACACGCCGGCACTTCGAAGGCGCGCAGGTTCATCTCGCCGCGGATGCTGCGATTCCAACCGATCCGGCAGCGATTGAGGAAGCGGCCGTAGTCTTCGCCGCAGATGCCTTGGCGCACGACGCTGTGGATGTGGGCAGGCAGTTGCTGCACGCGCTCGATCCACGGAGCACGTTCTCGTTGCACGATCGGGTTGAGGTTGCCGGCGAAGCCGATGTCGATGTCGCGCGCCGTCACCTCCTCATAGATGCGATGAAACGGACGCTTCTGCGCGAATTGACACCAGTAGCGAACGTCCGAGAACGACAGTCGCTCAAACAGTTCTCGGCCATGGCGATCGCAGAGCAACGAGTCGAAGAATGGCCACAAGCCGACCAGGTAGGGCAGCGTCAGGTTGTAGTCGGAGACGACGCCAACGACCGGCACGGGGCACTGTTCCATGCCGTCAGGCAGTGGTTCCTGATCCGGCCAGTAGATCAGCACCAGGTCCGGTTCGAAGCCGTCAGGCAAGGCCGCGGCGAGTTCGTTCCAGCTGCCGCGCGATGGGTCGAAATCGACGTCGAACGGGAAGTGCACGCCGTCGACCATCATGCGATCTGCCGGCCCGAACGTGCATAATTCGACGTCGCGCATCGCGGCGCGATCGTCGAAGCACTCCAGCGGCAAATTGCACAGGATGCGCATGTCGCGCTCGCTCAGGCCGCCGGCAACGCGCTCAGGTTGGCGCGTGCATCGACGTGGTTGGGGTCGAGCATCAGGGCACGCTCAAAGCTCTGGCGGGCGGCGATCACGTCGCCGGCTTGGTAGAGCACGACTCCGAGGCGGTTGTAGTTGTCGGGCGTGCGCGCGCCGACGGCGAGTGCCGCCCGGAACGCCTGCGCTGCTTCGTGGATGCGACCGAGTGCATGCAGTGCGTTGCCGCGGCCCGTGTGTAGTTCTTCGTCGTCGTCGCCAGCTTGGAGCCGTTCGTCGTAGAGTTGCAGGGCCTGTTCGGCATTGCCGCTCGCCAGACGGGAGGTGGCTTTTGACAGAGCCTCCGCCTTGTCATCGTTGCTCAAGCAGCGGGCCGCTTCGAGCAAGCGCGCGACGTTGCGGAAGTTGCCCTTGGCCTTCTCTTGATGCGCGGCGTCATGAAGTTCGCCGAGCAGTCGCGCCAGCGGGTTGCCGTCTTGCGGCTGTGTGCCGAAGACCTTGCCGGCTAGCGAGGAAATGCTGTTGGCGAAGTTGCTGCCGGGCGGCACCTGTTGCGTCGGGGTCTCGGCCTTGGTCGCCGGATTGTTCGAAAGCAGGGGGCGTTCTGGCATTGGCAGGCTGACTGGCAGTGGTGGCGTCGGGATTTCCTTGGTCACCAGGCGCAGTTCGCTTGGCTGCGGCGGGGTTGGCTGCTGGCTGACTTGGGTTGGCTGGTTTCCCTGCGGGTGTTGGTTTGCTTGCGGGTGTTGGGCGCCAACTGCTGGTGTCGCAGCGAGGCTCTGCAGAACCGCCTCGAGTTGCTCGCCGTGGCGATCTGGGTGGTAGTGGCTCGCGACTTCGATGCCGCCAGCGCGCAAGGCCGTGCGCACGTCAGGCAAGGCTCCGGCGAGCACGATGGCTTCGGCCATTGCCGTGGCATCCTGGCGATCGACAAACAGCGCGTAGCGATCATGGTCGACGAGTTTCGCGTGGTTGCGGAAGCATGGAATGTCCGTCAGCACGCTGGGCACGCCGCACGCCATGGCTTCAATCGCCGGCAGGAAGAAGCCTTCTTCGACGCCGCTGCTCGTGCCGAGGAAGACGTCGAGCGAACGGTAGTAGTCGCCCATCTGGTCGGGGCGCAGTTCTTGATGCCACTCGACTGGGAACGGCAGGTTCTGTTCTTCGGGACTCGGCGGCGTGTTGGACGCGCGCACTAGAATCAGGTTCTGGCCAGCCTTGTGGGCGAGTTGGCAGGCCTGGTAGCCGGTCGGCAGGTCCTTCCACGGGACCGAGTAGGGCCCGACGAGACCGACGCGCAGCGGCGATTGCGGCGCGCGGATTTGCGCCGGCTTGTGCACTTCGTGATCGATGACGTAGGTCACTTCGTGGGCTCGAATGCCGAAGCGATCACGCATCAACGAAGTTAGGTGCGGTGAGATCGTGATGTGGTGCAGTCCGGGTAGGCGATACGTCGCTTCAATGCGATCGCGCACCTGCTCGTTCTCGGGATTGTCGCCTTCGTAACCTTGGCAGAAGTGCACGGGCACGCCCTTCTGCGGTCCGGCACTGGCGATCCACGGCACCGTGCACCAGAACGTGCCGATCAGCACGTCGGCATCGGGCAGGTTTTCGGGCCGGAAGTCCTCGACCTGTTGGAACGCACAGCTGAGGTTCATCCAGGCTGGCGGGCCGGAGCGACTGACCACCGTGACCTGGTGACCCCGCCGATGGAGCCAGTTGGCGTCCTCGAGAGCAACCTTGACGCCACCCCAGATCTGGTCCGCCGCTTCGAGCAATAACGTTATGCGCATGACTTCGCCTTGGCCGCCACCGGGCGGGCCTTCGATTCCTACTCATGCATCGGCGCGATGGCATGGGCGACCTGAGGCAACTCCGACGCCTGAATGGTTTCTGGGGCCCGAGGTTGGCATGATCTGCGCCCCAGTGAACCCCCTGATCCGCATCATCCCGGCCTTCATGGTCCGCTTCTTTGCGAAGCCCTACGTCGCTGGCGACTCGCTGGAGATGGCCATGACCGTCGTCGGCAAGCTTCGCAAGGAGCGTGGGTTGTTGTCGACGCTCGACTTGTTGGCCGAAGACATCACGTTGCCGGAGCAGGTCGAGCGCAACCTGCAGGCCTATCTCGACATGGTTGATGCCGCCGCGGCGCTCGATCCGGCGGACCGCCCGACGTTGTCGCTGAAGCCATCCTCCTACACGACGTCGCCGCTACACGAAGGCGGTGACGCCGCTGGCTCGCGCGAGGCGATGCTGCAGATCAGCAAGAAGGCCGCCGCCGCCAACATCGACGTGTCGGTCGACATGGAGGGGCGGCACTGGACCGACTTCACCATGGAGACGCTGCAGGTGTTGCACGCCGAAGGCCTGCGCAACGTTGGCTGCGTGCTGCAAACGCGGTTGCACCGCACCGAGAAGGACATCGACGATCTGCCCAAGGGCATGCGCGTTCGCCTGGTGATCGGCATCTACAAGGAGCCGTCCGATATCGCGCTAACCGAGAAGCCGGCGATGAAGGACCGCATGTTGGTGTTTGCCGAGCGCCTGCTGGAGCGTGGTCACTACGTTGAGTTTGCGTCGCACGACGTGGCCTATGTGCGCCGCTTCCTGGATGAAGTCGTGCCGCGGGTTGGTGCCAAGCCGGATCAGTTCGAAATCCAGATGCTCTACGGCGTGCCGCGCGATCGCTTCCTCGCCGACATGATGGAGCAAGGTATCAAGGCGCGGTTGTATGTGCCGTTTGCGTTGGGGTGGGACCTGGCGATCGAATACCTGCGTCGTCGCCTCGACGAGTACCCTGCGATGATGTGGCTTGTGACGAAGAATATGTTCTGGCGTCGCTAGAGGCGTGGCCGCTGTCCAGGTCGGGTGATCGCTCGCAGCGGGCCGGTGCGGTCTTGGCCTGGGTCTGGGTACTTGTCGCGCCTCTTTGTCGCTGGGCCGCAATCTGCACGTCGATCCGTCCCCCGCGCATGCTTTGACGGTCGCGATTCCGGCCCTGGATGGCGCCTGGTCCAGCTTCATCCCGCGGCCGAATCAGCCGTCAGCGGTCGGTTTGCGTGCTGTTCGTCAGCCCATTTTCGCCTCCGCGAGCCCGCAGCTCGGGCTAGAAGCTGGATCTGCGGGATGGCCGTCACTTCGCATCCGAGTGACGTAGCCACTGCGGGGGGGCGGGGTTCTGGCAATTTGCGAGTTCGTGTGAGAGGCCCTGTTTTCGGCGTTCTGCACGGGGATCGGCCGCTACGCTGGCAGAGAGGGGCCTTCGTCGGTATACTGTTTCCCCCAATGGATCCACTAGCCACTATTGTCGAGCGACTCTGCGCCTGGAAGGATGTGAACCGCGAAAAGAAAGACGGGAAGGACTGCTTCCTGGTTCGCGGTCAAGTGTTCTCCTACCTCGGTAAGAAAGGCGTGGTCGTCAAGCTCGCCCCGCCACAGGTCACCGAAGCTCTCAAGATCATCGGTGCCAAGCGCATGCCAGACGATGGCGACCCGCATTCCCGTGAGTTTGTCGAGATCCCGGTGACGGGTCCTCGTGAAGTCGAGCGCGCCATGATGTGGCTGCGCCGCGCGTGCCGTCTCGGCCGCACCGCTGCTGGTCCGGTCTAGGACGCAGGCTCGCACCCCCTTTGGCGCAGCCCTCATTTTGAATGGCTCGTCAGCCTTGAAGGCCCTCACCTTGTAGGGCCTGATCCTGAGGGACTCTCACTTTGTAGAGTTCTCAGTCTGTAGGGCCCTCACTGTCAGGGCTTTATGCAGATTGTCAGGACCGAACCGAGGGCATCGAACCAAGGGCTCCCGTTCGAATCGCAGGCAGCGACAGATCCTGTTGCGCCGCGAGCCCGACGCTTAGCGTGTCCACGGCACGTCGTCGATCCCCGCTGCCTGGTTAGCCAGTCGTGCCCATGAGAAGCACAGGTCTGACAGGCGGTTGAGGTAGATCCCGATCACCTCGGGCACCGGGTGCGTTGCAGCGACCTCCCGGCACAGGGTCCAGTAGCAGCGCTCGGCGCGGCGGGTGACCGTTCGCGCGACATGCAGCAGCGAGGCGATCTTGCCTCCGCCCGGCAGCACGAACGTCTTCAACTGCGGCAACTGCTCCTCGGACGCGTCGATCCACGATTCGAGCTCGGCCACCGCCTTCTCGACTCGTGGCACCGATGCCTTGCCACCCTCGGTGGCCAGGTCCGCGCCGACTTCGAACAGGGCGTCTTGGATCGACTTCACCTGGGAGCGCGTTGGCGCGCTGGCGTTCGCTTTGGTGTGTTCGGCCTCATCGAGTTCGGCGCCGAGCAGTCCGAGAACCGAATTGAGTTCGTCGATCGTGCCGTAGGCGGTGATGCGAACGTCGTCCTTTGGCACGCGGCGGTTGCCGAATAGTCCCGTTTGGCCGGCGTCGCCGGTGCCGGTGTAGATGGGCATGAATGGGTGATCCTTGCGTAAACGGTCGCGCGTGCAAGCACGAAGCGGTACGGAACTGTCGCGGCCATCGGATCCGGTGGTGCTGGCGGTTTCATCCTTGGCGCAATCGGCTTGGCCGCAATCGATCTGACGGCAATTGGCCCAGGCGTTTGGGGTGGTGCCTGGGTGGGGCGGTGCCTGGCTGGGGCGGTGCCTGGCTGGGGTGGTGCCTGGGCTGGGGTGGTGCCTGGGCAGGAAAAGATCCGGCCGACTGGGCGAGCCCAGCCGGCCAGAATCTCTGTTCCACATCTTGATGGGTGCCCGTTAGGGCGGATGGAGAGGTCCCATCTGGAGCCGTTGGCTCACCAATCCTGACGAGAGGAAAGGTAGCCGCCCAGGTCTCGACTCCGATGTGGCCAGAGAGCTGTGTCAGTTGTGCCCGTCAGAGCACGAATGCAGTATTTTGTGGCCAGTGGGCCAAGTCAAGTTGCAACTGCGTGCTCCACTGCAAGATCGGATTCCTAGCTGGCCATTCTTGAACCCGAATTAGGGGGCATCCCCAAGACTCTGAGCCTGCACCATCCGGCCATCCCGGAGACCTACATGATCACCTTCAAAGAACTTCTGTCACCCGTCGTGATCAGCTCGCTGCTCGCCGTGGCGCCGGCGCAATCGCTGGAGCTGAACGTCGTTGGTGGCTCGCTGCCCGGCGATATCACCATGCAGGCCTCTCCGGGCATCTACCCCTTCGAGCTGATCATGATCGTGCCGTCGACCACGGCCGGCCCGACGCCGATCGGCATCTTCGATCCGGGCGACCCGCGCTCGCTGTCGGTCGGGCTGGACTTGCTCGGGTTTGCCTGGCCCGTGCTGGCCGACCTCAACCTGGTCGCGACCCAGCAGATCACGCTGACTGCTTCGCCGGCTCTGGTCGGCCAGGCGTTGTTTTTCCAAGCGGTAACGTTCCAGTGGCAGCCGACGATCCTCGATCGGCTCAGCAACGGTGCCGTGGTGCGGCTGGGCAGTTCCGGCGAGTTTGAAGACCGCAATGTTTTCCTGGGTGAGCAGCGTGCGTTCGCGACGGCACTGCAGCGACCTGATGGCGGCACCTTGATCGTCGGCGGCGCCCGCGGGCAGTTGCTCGCGCAGGTCGCGACGGACACGACGGAGATCTACAACCCGATCACCGATGATTTCGTCTACGGCCCGGTGATGTCGACGCCGCGTTCGATGCACACGATGACCGAGTTGCAGAACGGCAAGTTCTTGTTCGTTGGTGGTGTGGATGGCGCCAACAACCCACAGGCGACTTGCGAAGTCTACGATCCGATTCTGGATACGTTCACCCTGGTGGCGTCGATGAACTCACCGCGTATGGGGCATACCGCGACGTTGCTGTCGGATGGCCGATTGTTCGTTGCTGGCGGCCTCGATGCGTTGACGGTGACGCCGTCGCAGTTGTCGGCGATCCACGACGCGGTCGACACGACCGAAATCTATGACCCCGTCGCGGACACCTGGACGGTCGGTCCAGTGATGAGTGACCCGCGCGCCGCGCACATGGCACTAGCACGTCCCGACGGCAAGATCCTGCTGTGCGGTGGCATCAGCTGGGATCCTAACTTCTTGTTCGGCTGGGTACCGGCAGTGCGTTCGTCTTGTGATCTCTACGACCCGGGCAACAACACGATGGGCTCGGGCCCGTCGATGTCGACGGCGCGGGCGTTGACCTCTGCGGTCGAACTCGCAGCCGGCAAATGGTTGGTCGCTGGCGGCACCAACGCGCTGTCGATCATTCCGCTCAATCCCGGCAACCCGACCGCTGCGGCCGAGATTTATGATGCGACGCTCAACACGTGGGCGACGGTCGGTTCGCTGGCGATGGCGCGCGCCAACATCTCGGGCTGGGCGATCGGGAACGGTCGATTCCTGCTCGCTGGCGGCGGTGCTGGCAGCATCCTGTCGCCGACGCCGCTCGCCGATACCGAGATCTTCGATACAGCGACGAACACCTTCTCACCTGGGCCGACGATGAACAGTGGTCGCGCTGGCGCCGGCACGTTCTTGACGCCACAGGGACAGGTCTACTTGTTTGGTGGTGCGGCTACGAGTTCGATGATCACGACCACCACGGAGTGGTACTACTTCTGAGCCATCAGCACCCGTTACTAGATGTGTTGGCCGCCAAAGTGCGGTCCCTTCGCAAGGCGCGCGGTTGGTCACGCCGCGATCTGGCGGAGCGCGCCGATATCAGCGAGCGATTCCTCGCCGACGTGGAAGCCGCGCAGGCCAATCCGTCGCTGTTGCGCGTGTATGCCTTGGCGAAGACGTTCGACGTCGAGTTGACGTCGTTGCTCGGTTCGGTCTCGTCGCGCGAGCACATCGCCTTGCTTGGCTTGCGCGGTGCCGGCAAGAGCACCGTTGGGCCCTTGCTTGCC
>CAXBFC010000390.1:0-7988 GCA_963974725.1 uncultured bacterium
GACCGACGGAGCCCGCAAAGCGGGCGGCAGGCAACGCCTGCCGTCTGACGAAGGCCGCGGGCCATTCGGGCGTGCTTGCCAAGTTGCTGGTGAGATATGCGGGCTAGCCGAAGCGAGGCTGGTGCGCCACGACCCGCGCAACCTTGCGCACGACTGCAGCGGCGAGCTTGCGTCGCTGACGCCTGGTCGAGTCGGACAAATAGATGCGAAGGAATCGCAAGCTCACGCGCACCGGCACGGGAACGGGTGACGATGCCAGCAACGACGCCAACTCTTTGACCACCCACCGCCGCCAGCGCCAGCGCGGTCGGAACATGCGCTCGACATCGATGACGGCCGGCCGGCCCGCCGATCTCGGATCCGTCGCGAACAGATGCGCACAGTTGAGGTCGCGGTGGATCAGACCATGGTCGTGCAGACGCCTTGCGAACGGAGCAATCTCGCGGCAGGCGTAGTCAAACACGTCGCCCAGCCATCCCTCGGCGTTGGCATCGACGATCCACGCATCGAGCGAACGGCCCTTGACACTGGCGGTGACGATCAAACTCGAGCGACGATCGGCCAACCATGCGATCGGCTGGGCCGACGCGATGCCGAGCAACGGGAGCATGTGGAGCCAGTGCCATTCCGCCGCAGCGGTGCGTCTCCGAGCCCGATAGAGCTTCGCGTAGAGCGTTTCCGAGCGTGATACGGCGTACATCGTACGTCGCCAGGGAACGCAGCGCACGGTCTGGCCCAAGCGTCCAAACCAGAAGCCGCGGACCGCTGGCGCGTGTTCTCCGACAACTATCGACAGATCCGGGTCATCTGGAGTCGCAGGCCTGTTGCTAGCGTGCATCACTACGCATACGTTCCGTGACCTCGCACAGCTACGCAAGCGCCCTCTCCCGGCATGAATCCCCAAGTCGCCAGCGAAGACAATCCCTATCAAGCGATGCAAGCCAGACTCGATCTGGCTTCAGAGCGCCTTGGCCTCGAACCAAACCTGATCTCGATCTTGCGCACCTGTGAGCGCGAAATCACGATCAGCATGCCTGTCGTCATGGACGACGGGTCGGTCGAGGTATTCGAAGGTTTCCGCGTCCAACACTCGACATCGCGAGGCCCCGCCAAGGGCGGCATCCGCTTCGCAATGAACGTCAACCGCGAGGAAGTGCGTGCGCTCGCCGCGTGGATGACGTGGAAGTGTGCGGTCGTCAACGTGCCGTTCGGTGGCGGCAAGGGCGGAGTCGTTTGCGACCCGTTCAAGATGTCGAAGGGCGAGCTCGAGCGCGTCACGCGTCGCTACGTCACTGGCATCATGGACTTCATCGGTCCAGACCGTGACGTGCCCGCTCCCGACATGGGAACGGATGGGCAGATCATGGCTTGGTTCATGGACACCTACTCCATGCACTCGCGCGCCTACCTGCCCGCCTCCGTCACCGGCAAGCCGATCAGCCTCGGTGGTTCGCTCGGTCGCGTCGAAGCGACGGGCCGCGGCGTGATGCTGTGCGCGCGCGAAGCACTCAAGCACCTCGGCATGAACCCGAAGGACTGCACCGTCGCGGTACAGGGTTCGGGCAATGTCGGCATGATCTCGGCTCTGCAACTCGCGAGCATCGGCGTCAAGGTCGTTGCCATGAGCGACGTGCACGGCGGCCTCTACAACGAGAACGGCCTCGACCTGGCAGGCCTGCGCAAGCACATGCAAGTGCAACGCAAACTCGACGGCTTCGGCGGTGGTGATCGCCTGAGCAACAACGAGCTGCTCGAGCTACCTGTCGACATCCTCGTGCCAGCCGCGACCGAGAACGTCATCAACAGCAAGAACGCATCGCGGATCCAAGCCAAGATCATCGTCGAAGGCGCCAACGGTCCAGTGACCGCCAACGCCGACAAGATGCTCGACGACAAGGGTGTGTTTGTGGTGCCCGACATCCTGGCCAACGCGGGCGGCGTCACCGTCAGCTACTTCGAGTGGGTTCAGGACCGCATGTCCTTCTTCTGGACGCAACGCGAAGTCGAAGAGCGCATGGAGCGCATCATGGTCGACTCATTCGCAGCGACCGTCGACATGGCACAGCGCTTCGGCGAATCCAACCGCATCGCCGCCTACATGCTGGGCGTCGACCGCGTCGCCGAGACCACCCGCATGCGCGGGATCTACGCGTAGCGCTCGGCCTGCACATCGGCGTGGCACATCGGCGCGGCACATCGGCGCGGCACCCGAAATCTGCGTACGCAGATTTCGTAAGCAGATTCGCGGAGACCGGGCACAGGTTCTGAGCGGTGACCCGTGCGTCAACTGGCGCGGGTTCGGGTGATCTGCGCCGCATGCCGCTGTTCGTGGAAGCCCACGAAGCCAAGCCACTCCTCGAAAGTCAGTAGGCCGAGCAACACGTGCCGAGACACGATCGTCTCCGTGTTCTTGCCGTCGGCGGCCAGCAGGATCTGTCGCAGCTTGCCGCGCGAGGTTTGTAGCGATTGCCATGCGGACGCGGCTGTCATCGTGCCGTCGGGCACCACGAAGTCTGGCGCTTGGACCCTGATGCCCTCGTCCAACAAGGTGCTGGCGAGGTCGCGCCAACGTCTGGACTGATTGCCCGCAGCCGACAGGGCCTCGGTGGCGATCGCGCGACGGAGTTTCTTTTGGAGGATTTCGCCGACCGAGGTTTCGATCATCGCCAGGTGCGACAGCACTTCGCCGGCGGACCACTCACCGGACGTCGGACGCACGTCGTGCTGCGCTTCGGGAACGCTTGCAAACGCGTCGGCCAGGCATTGACGGGTGGCATCGAGGTGCTCGAGCAGTTCTACGGTGCGCGCATGCATCGCGCGCAAGTATACCTCAGTCGTATCCCGGCTTGCTCTGGCGCCCCTTCTTGATGTCACCGCGCCGCTTCTTCTCATCGAGTCGACGCATCTTGCTGCCGCGAGTCGGCTTGGTCTTGATGCGGCGCTTCTGACGGACCAACGCCTGCGCGATCCATGCAACCATGCGCTCTTGCGCGGCGCGGTAGTTCTGGAACTGGCTCTTGTGCTCGCTAGAGACGGCGATGAGTCGACCTTCGGCATCGAGACGGGTCGCGAGCGCGCGCTTGATGCGCGTGACGTCGTAGTCGCCTAGCACTTCGCGCGCCGCTTCGAAGTCGAGGCGAAGGTCGACGCGACTCTCGGTCTTGTTGACGTGTTGACCACCGGCCCCACCGCTGCGCGAGAACGTCGCGACGAAGCAATCCTTCGGGATGATGCGACCATCCCGAAGCACCATGTCAGAGCGAGACACGTTCGACCCAGTCCTTGGCGATCGCATCGCCATGGTGCCAACTACTCGCCAACTGCGCCGCGGCGAGTGCGGCGGCGTTGCTCGGCAAACACCGCAGCTGCAACTCGCCGCCGAACGCTGCCTGTAGGGTTCGGTCCAAACCGTCGCGAATGATCTCGTTGTGCTCGAGCACGCCACCACCGTAGGCCACCCGCGTGCCAGCGACTGGCGTGCCACCGACCTTCTGGAGCGCCGCGATGCCAAGCTGGGTCAGCTGGTACATGCCGCTCTGCAACACGTCCGCGGCCGCCCAGTCGCCCTGATCGTACGCTTCGAGAACAACCGGCAAGCGGCTGGCGACTTCGCGCGGACGCAACCGCTGCACCACGCCGCCGAGACGCTCGGGCGAAGCGGCGTCGAATGCCTTGGTCATGCCATCGACTAGCAAGGTCTCACGGCCGCGCCCGTCGATCGCATGCAAGACCGCAACGATCGCTTTGCGCACGAGGTCGTAGCCACTGCCTTCGTCGCTAAACGCGAAGCCGCGACCGCCGACGCGAGCGAGTTGCCCTGCGGGGCCCCGCGCAATCGCGAACGACCCGGTACCCGACCACAGCAGGACACCTGGTTCGTCGCGCAAACCCGCTGCCGAGGCTGCCGCGAGCGTGTCTTCGATGATGGCAACTGGGTAGGCAATCCCGTGCTGCGGCAGCTGCTCGCGCAATGCCTGCTTGGCCGGAGCATCGACTCCGGCCATGGCGACTACCGCAGCTGCAGGTGGCAGCCTGGCAATGGACTGCAACGCCTGAGCCAGCTTCTCGGCGACATTCGCGTCGACGGCCGGATGCACCGGATCGGTCACGCCAGGATCGGCGCTGCCTTCCGGCCACCATTCGTAGCGGCACTTGCTGCCGCCAATGTCGAGTCCAAGATAGCTCACGGCCACGACGTTGGCGTGCGGAGAGCTTGCCGTCAACGCCCAGCCTGACCTCTGCAGCCCGCAAGGCAGTAGCATGGACCCGCTCGCCGTCGCCACAAGCGCGGGTTCCCTCTCCGCCCGACGCGCTACCGCCCGCCATGATCCGCCAATCGCTGCCTGCCGTATTCCTACTGTTCGCTGCTTCGCCAGGCACCTCGCTTGCCGGGCAAGATCCATCGAACAACATCTGGAACAGTGCCCAGCGAGGCCAGTTTGAGAACGTTCGCGACCTGCTCGATGGCAACCCAGCTTTGCGGGATGCCCGAGACGACGATCAGCGCACCCCCCTGCATCTGGCCACGCGCTACGGCCACCTGGACATCGTCAAGCTGCTGCTCGCACGCGGCGCCGCACCAGACCTTGCGGCCTACAATCAGTTCACGCCGCTGCACATGGCGGTCCATTTCAACCGTCGACAGATCCTCGATTTGTTGCTGCAGCAGCAGGTCGACGTCAACGCCAAGACGTCGTTCGGGCTGCGTGTGGTTGACCTCGCCGCGCGCGACAATCGTCCGCAATTGCTCGAGCGTCTGCTCGAACGTGGTGCGGCCGACACGCTCTACGTGGCCGCTTGCCGCGGAGACCTGCAGCGCACCAAGGAGCTGCTCAAGCCAGCCGGCACGACCGTCACGCGCGAGGCGCTGCTGCAGGCCATTCGACGCGGCCATGCCGAGGTGTCCGCGGCGATGCTGCCGAAACTGCGCAACCCGCAGATGATGATGAACATGGTTCTGCACCCGGTGCTATTCGAAGCGACCGAACATGTCACCGTCGTGCAAGCCCTCATTGCAGCTGGCGAAGACCCTGCCGAACGCGCCGATCAACAGGGCATGACCCGCATCGAATCTGGCGCCACGGTTCTGCATGTTGCTGCGGCACGCGGCCATCTTGAAACCGTAGGTCACCTGCTAACGCTCGACGCATTCACCGATCGCGACGTCGCAAGCCTGAGCGGCCGGACGCCCGCCCACGAAGCTGCCGCAGCTGGTCACCTATCGAGCCTGCAAGCTCTGCACAAGCATGGGGCCTCGCTCGTGGCCACCGACAAGCGTGGCCGAACGTGTGTGCACTTCGCCGCCGAGGCAGGGCACGCGAAGGTTCTGCTTTGGCTGGTCCAACAAGGCAAGGTGCTGCACGGTCACGACGATGCGGGCCGCTCCGCGCTGGCGCTCGCCACCAAGGGCATTCACCCGACCGAGAAGCGAGTCAAACAGCGCATCGAGGCGGCATGGGTTCTGGTGCGCCACGGGGTTCCGGTAGACCTCACGTCCGCGGCAGTAATTGGCGATACCGCGAGCGCGAAGGCATTGCTCGAATCAGAGCCCGAGCTGGCCAAGACCAAGGGATTGCTGGTTCGGGCGATCTCATTCGGAAGCAAGGACATCGTCGCGTTGCTACTCGATGCCGGCTGCGACGTGAACACGCGCGACGAACGCAAGACCAGCGCGCTGCACTGGTGCGCGCTTTGGCGGCAACCAGCATGCGCGCAGCTGTTGATCGATCGCGGCGCCGATGTGCACGCAAGCAACAAGTTTGGCTACACGCCTCTGCACGACGCTGCGCGTGCCAACTGCGCGCCAGTCGCCAAGCTCCTGCTCGCCGCCGACGCGAACCCGGATGCCTTGGACAAGGAAGGCAAGGCGCCGCGGCAGCACCTCAACAGCTACTCGTCCGAAGAAATCCGCACGCTGCTCAAGTAGCTCGCAAGTCAGCTTGCGGGCAAGCTCGCAAGTCAGCTAGCGCGCGACCAACCACTGCTGCACCGCAGCAAGCACGGTCTCCGGCGCAATCAGCGCCTGGCAGTGCGGCACCTTGTCGCACTTCGGCAGGTAGCAGCACAAGCAGTCGAGTCCAGGCGGCGTGATCTTCGTGCCGCGACCGTAAAGTTCGATCTCAGCCGACGACGTCGGTCCAAACAGCACGACGGCCGGCTTCTTGCGCGCTGCGGTGACGTGCACCGCGAGCGAATCGCTGGTCACGACCACGCTGCACTGATCGATCAACGCGGCGAAGCGGCCATAGGAATTGTGGTTGCCGCCATCGAACACCGGCGTGCCAGCTGCGAACGCGAGCAGGTCCTGGTGACGCCGCACCTCTTCGGGGCCACCGAGCAACAAGACAGCGAGACCAGCAGCGTTGCACAGCTGCAAGAACGTCTGTTGGTGCTCCTTGGTCCACTGCTTGTAGAGCCAACGACCGCCGGCGCCGGTGTTGATGCCAATCAGTGGTTTGCCGGCATCGATGCCGAGACCCTGCACGAACGCTTGTGCGCCGGCGCTGTCCGAGGCAGATGGTTCGAGAATGGGTTCGCGCACCGAGTCGGGTGCGAAGCCGAGCACCTGCGACACCAAGTTCTGGTAGGTCTCTACGTTGGCCTTCTTGTTGTCATCGCTGAGGCCCATCTGCAACCAACGTTGCGCGCCTTCCCCAAGCGGCACGATCCGGCCTTGTTCATCGCGCGTGTAGCCACGACGTTCTTTGCCCTTGGCCATTGCCGCGAGCACCGCGGCATCGGGATCCGCATCCGGACACAGCACGACGTCGAACTCTTCGGTCGCCAGCCGCGCCGCAGTAATCGCGTCCTCGGTGACCAGCACTTCGTCGACCAACGCGTTGCCGTCGAACAGGCCCGCCGCCGACTTGCGCGTCAGCCAGGTCACGCGCGCACCGGGCCATTGCGCGTGGATCGCCGGCAGGAACGACGTCGTTCGCAGCACATCGCCAGTCGCCGCCAGCTTGACCATCAGGATCCGGAACTGGACCGGGTCGTATTCGTCGCAGGATTGGCAGACCTTGCCCCGCTTCTTGTGAGGAGTGCATGGGCGGTCCCAATGCACGTGGCGGCAATCAGTTTTGAGCTCGAAGTCAGTCACGTATCAGCCTGTATCGGCAGCCACAACGAGTTTGCGACAGCCAGAACGCTACCGATCGAGGGCTTCCGACACTACTTTTCCGCGATGACCTCACTCGCCCTGCTGTGGTTGCCCATCCTATTGTCGGCAGTTTTCGTCTTCATCGTCAGTTCCGTCATCCACATGGCGCTGCCGGTCCACAAGAACGACTACCGCGGCACCCCCAATGAGGACGGTTTACGGGCGGCGTTGCGCGACGCCAAGATCCCGCCGGGGCAATACATGTTCCCGCACGCGAACTCGTTCAAGGAAGCGATGTCGCCGCAGATGACCGCTAAGTTCGAGGAGGGCCCGGTCGGAATCCTGATCATGCGCCCCAACGGCATGATGAAGATGGGCGGCGCGCTGACCATGTGGTTCTTCTACTGCATCCTGATTGGCGTGTTCGTCGCCTATCTGACCGGCTTCTGCATTGCGCCCGGTGGCGAAGGTGTGTTCCGTATCGCCGCGACCGTCGCGTTGCTCGGCCACGCGTTCACCAGCGTCAACGACTCGATCTGGAAGAGCATTTCGTGGCGCGTGACGCTCAAGTTCGTTGGCGATGGCGTCGCCTACGCGCTCGTCACCGGCGCGACCTTCGCCTGGCTGTGGCCGGCGGCCTAGCCAGCCGGGCCACGGCTTAGGGTCTCAGGCCAACAACCGCTTCACCACTGCCTCGACCTCCGGGCCCAGATGCTCGTCGGTGAACATGTCCATGCTGCGCGCGAAGCCCGCCTTGCCGTGCGCAATCGCCATCTCCGGATCGGCGAGGTAGCGCCCGAGCGCTGCCGCCAACTTGTCGACGTCCCCCTTCGGCACGACAAAGCCGGTCTCGCCATCGACGATGATCTCGGCGTTGCCGCCGGCGGTG
>CAXBFC010000391.1:0-7914 GCA_963974725.1 uncultured bacterium
CTGTATGGAACTTTCATCCACTACCTTGTGCCGGCTTTGGCCGGCGCACCCAGGCCCCGAATCGTGATCTCAACCGGCTTCGACCGGAAAGCTCGGTGCAAGCGGACAATCGGCCCGGGCACGACACCTTCTGCAATCGACGTGCTCCACTGCGCGCCGGCCTCATCAACCCAGGTCGCCCACGCGCTGTAGGCGCGGCCGCGCAAACACCTCGCCCGGAACCGGCCGTTCGCATCACTGATGACGCGCACGACATCGAGTTCGCCAACATCCACACGCGCCGGAAACGGCCGCGAAATCAGCACGACTTCCGCACCAGCCTGTTTGCGATCGCCCTTGCCAGCAACGATGCCAAGCACGCCACCTCGATCCAACGAGTCCTGGGAACGGGCAGGCGAAGCCGCGCGACTCGCGGGTTCGTCCTGTGCGACCAACTGCACAAGCAAGGACAAAAACAGCGCGAACAGCGCCACGGCTTTGGAGAACGTTCTCATGATCATCCCTCGGGCGGCCTCCTCTGACGGCCGACTCGTGGCATAGTGTGCCAGCACCGAGAAGAATGTGTCGATCGAATACCCCGACCCGCCCATGACCAACTCCGCTGCCCGCATCACCGTTCGCCGCAACGACGAAAGCTACGGCCCCTACAGCATCGAAGAGGTCAACCAACTGCTGATGGCGGGCCGCTTGGACAGCGACGACCTCGCATGGCTAGAAGGCACCCCTGACTGGACGCAACTGCGCACCATCCCCGGCGTGATCGCCGTGCCCCCGGTCCCGCGCTCCGACCGCGACGAGTACGAAGACGACCCAGAATGCTCTGACCGCCTGATCCTGCCAGCCTTCCTGATGGCCTTCTTCGTCGGCGCCCTGGGCGTGCACCGCTTCTACGTCGGCAAGACCGGCTCCGGCATCGCCATGCTGGTCCTGACCCTGACCATCGTCGGCATCTTCATCAGCGGCATCTGGGCCTTCATCGACTGGATCGTCATCGTCTCCGGCTCCTTCCGCGACAGCGAAGACCGCCTCCTAAAGAAGTGGACCTAGTCAGTACTGTGCCTGGCACAGTACTAACACCTACAGCACCTCCGCAAGCATCCCAGCAACCCAACCGTTGCCTTCCCGCGTCATGTGGCCACGGAAGAACTTCTTCTCGAGCGATGCGTCACGCTCGGCCATGTCGCGAAACTTCGTTGCCAGATCCAACGTCGTGACGCCCAACTGTTCGCCGTGCGCGAGCAACTCCGTCGCGCGAATGGGCGCACCCGTGAGATGCTCTGGCGAACGTCCCTGCAGCAGCAACACCAAGCGAACGTTCTGAGCCGCGCACTTCTGCTGCAAGCGTTCGAGCAGCAGTTTGCAGATGTCGATGCCCGACCCCGGCGGATGCTCGCGCACCTCACGCTCCTGCCCAACCCACCACGAAGGGCAAGTGTTCCAAAAGATCATGTCGAGCAACGCGCTGTAGCCGAGCACACGGCGAAACGACTGGTTGTCGAGTTCGTTGTCCTTCTCCGTGTCCGGCACCGGCACGCCACGCAACTGCAACTGATCGTCAACGATGGCAAACCAAGGCATCGGCGTGTAACGGCGGCTCAGTTCGCAACGCTTGATGTCATCTGGGATCAGACTGCACACCACCGTGTCCACTTCGTGAACGTTCAACAACTGCTCGGCGCGCAACACGGTCTGGGCGAAGCTGTAGCCGAACACGCCGCCGTTGAGCACCGGCCGCTGCAACAATTGCTCGAGCTGCGCCGGCCAGGTATCCGCATCCGAAACCTGATCGCCAAACGTGAACGAGTCGCCGACCGCCAGCACGCGTCCCGGTCCAACTACCGGCGCGCCGCCCCCGTTGCTGCGCAGGCCATTGGCCGCAATCGTCACCTCGGTATGCCACACGTTGTCGCTGGCGGAATAGCCAGGCTTCGGCCGATAGCCGAGCAGCGGATCGTGCACGTTGGGGAACGCGCGCCGCACCAGATCGATGCGATGGTCGCGATAGCTGTTGCTACCCATCGGCGCGTAGCCCTTGCCATGCCGGAACGACCGCGCAAACCACTCGCCGCCAATGGCCATCAAGGTCACCGGCACCATCGCGAACAACAGTTTGCGGCGCCACGACAAGCTACGGCGGGCCGGGCTTCTGTGCGAACTCTCAGGTGCTGGGGTGGCTGACGTCATGCAGTATTGCCAGACATTCTTCGACCACAGCCGCCGATGCCATGCAACAGAGTGGAAATATGTCCTATTGCCTCGCGTAGCCGGCGCCCGCCCATGACCACTTCCGCTGCCCGCATCACCGTCCGCCAAAACGACACGAGCTACGGCCCCTACTCGCTGCAAGAGGTCAACTCGATGCTGACCTCCGGCCGCCTCGACCGCGACGACCTCGCCTGGATCGAAGGCAGCCCCGACTGGACCAGCCTGCGCTCGATCCCCGGCGTGCTCGCCGTGCCGCCACCACCCCCGCGCACCTCGCGACGCAGCGCCGACTACGACCCCGACGCCTCTGAGCGACAGATCCTGCCAGCGTTCTTGATGGCGTTCTTTGTCGGACCGCTCGGCATCCATCGCTTCTACGTCGGCAAAACCGGCTCCGGCATCGCGATGCTGATCCTGACCTTGACGCTATTTGGCGCGATCATCACGGCAATCTGGGCCCTGGTTGACTGGATCATGATTGTTACTGGCGCGTTCACCGACGCGGAAGGCAAGCTACTGAAGAACTGGACCTAGCCCGCACCAGGCAAGCAACGCAATCCATCTGATGCACCAACACCACCCCGCGCTTCCTGCCTACCGACGCTTCCTCGCCGTGTGCATCAGCATGCTGTTGGTCATCGGCGGACTGGTCATCTGGTTCTGGAACGGTCCCGGTTCTGCGCTCGTCGCCAGCGCGCCACCGTTCGTAATCGAACGCCTTGCCGACGGTAGCTGGCCCGCAATCCCGAGTGACGCTCCCGACTTCGCGTGGAGCCTCGACGTCAGCAAGCGCGAAAGCAAGACCACCTACAACACAACCCAGTTGAGCAGCAATGCCATCGGCGCACGCATCGCGTCGCGCTCGATCGCCGTCATCAACCTGAGCACCGACCCGCTTGCCGACCTGATCGCGCGCGGCGTCATCGAAGGCCTGCAAGCGGATACCGAACTGCAGTGCATCTCCTACACGCCAGCGAATGCAAGCAATCTGCCGGGCGAGCTCGCTCCCGATCTGGTCATGACGATCGCGGTTGGTGACCACAAAGAGCACGGTGGGATCGGCAACGGCACGGCAGACACGCAAGTGACGGTGACCTTGGGAGACCAGGTTGCGCGCGGCCGCAGCTTTACGATGCGGCCCAACCAAGCGCCGCACCACGTCAACTTCCAGATGACCACGACGGCGGACACGACCATCGAGCAAGATGGCATTGTGACGCCCAACGCACGACTGATGGCCACCGCCAAGGAACTAAGCAAAGGCATCGTCGACCGGACCCGCGAGTCGATCGACAACCTGCGCTCCAAGCATGGCATCTTCCCGGAGCTGCCGGCCACGTTCTATCCCGAGTATGTGCCGCTCGATGAGTCGCAGTTTCAAGCACACATGGTGTTCGACGCGGACGAGCCGTGCGAAGAACTTGGTTCGTGGCGCGATCAACTCGTGCACAACACTTCATGGTGGCATGGCCGAGTCGCGGGCACGCAAGAACAAGCGATTGCACGGATCAGCAAGCGCCTGCAAGCCGCAGGCTTCGTGCCCGCAGAACCAAACAACGAGCACGACCATTCGTTCCGCAAGGGATCACTCGAAGTCGAACTGATCCCTGAGCAAATCCGGCGCAGCACCGAGAGCATCCTGGCGGCCAAAGAGGCACCGATCACCGCCCCGACGACCAAACTGCACGTGCGCTACACCCACCACGTCGCGGAAGGCGCGCGTCGCGCCGCGCTCGACAGCGTCATCACCGACGGCTCGAGCGCCGAGCTACTGCTACTGTGTGCGCCGGCCTGGGACAATGCGCAACGCAAGCGGGGCACGGCGTTGATCGAGTCGCACGACCTGCACGACCCGGACCAGTTGCTCCAACGCGCCTGCATGCGCAGCGATGCTGGCGACGACAAGGGCGCCGCTGACGACCTTGCTCGCGGCGCTATCTACTCCAAAGCGAGTTTCCGCGATGGGGACACGCTCAAACGCGTGCAGAAGAAGGCCAAAGAGTTGAAACTCAGCTTGGAGGACAAGCTGACCGACCGCGAATGGCTGGCAGACCTCGGGCTGCGAGAGTTGGTCGCAGGCGCCGAGCCGATCGTATTCGACGCCACGCCGGAGTCGCCGCTGCGGGCCATCGTCTGCCACGAAGGGAGCATCGCCACCGTCGTCGTGGGACTCAAGCGCAGCAAGAACGGCCAATGGGGCGGCGCAATCCGCTCCAGCGGCGCAATCGATCACCAACAATGGGGCTTGCGCAAAGGCTCAGGTTTGGAGGAAATCGATGGCCAGTGGGCCATCATCCACTTCCTAGATGACCCGAGCGACGGTGCATGCCGCGTCAGCATCGAGATCCGCGAATGAGTGAGTCGCTGCGCTGATTGAGTCGCTGCGTTGCCCTTCGCCGCGCCATCCGCAGTGCGACCCACTAGTTGCGCGGCTTGAACGAATCGCTATCCACGAGGTAGCGGTACCGCTCGCTGAACTCCGCTGGTGTCATTCCGGCAACCTTCGCAATCGCCTCCAGGCGATCTGCGTAGTTGAAGTCATCGACCTCCAAGCGAATCTGGTATTCGCGCGCCACGCGATACGCCTCCGACTGCGTATTCACCGTGCGCACCCTCGGCCGCCCCGTCGCCGGGTCGTTGAACGTCCCGAACCGAAGCGGCACCAACTCGCCGCGCTGGATCGTCACCATCGCGCCAACCTCAAGCGGCTGCTCGCTGCTAAGCAAGCCGCGCAAGTAGTCGATCGCGCCATAGCCAAGGTCGCGCGTGTATTCGATATCGAACGGAATCGGTCGCGCGCTGCGCAGCTCGTAGCCAATGTTCTTCGCCACGATCGTCACCTTGTGACCGCGCTCCGCCACCCGCGCCCGAACGATATCCGTCAGCAACCGGTGCAGATGCACCTCGGACAACCGAACATGGCCGTGGTCATCCCGTTCGGCATGCGGCATCGCGCGATCGATGTCTTCCTGCGGGAATCGCAAGCTCAACCCCTCGGCCATCACCGCGACGCCAAACGGCCGGCCATGCGCGATGCGCTTGTAGATCGCGGTCTCCAGCACATCAACGATGTGGTCCAGCGAGATCGTCTTGTCCGCGGGAAAGTCCTCGGGAATCACCGTCAACGTAGCCCCCGCCGACTTGCCAATGCCCTGCGCCAAGTGCCCCGCCTGCCGCCCCATCGCGACGACGAAGAACCAGCGCCGCGTCGTCAACGCATCGGTCATCAAGTTGCTGACCTGCTCCGCCCCGACGTGCCGCGCCGTCTGGTAGCCAAACGTCGGCACATCGCCGGGCAGCGGCAAATCGTTGTCGATCGTCTTCGGCACGTGCGCGACCCGGAGCTTGCCCGCAGCCGCCTGCGCGACCACCGCCGCCGAGTGCCCGGTGTCGTCGCCACCGATCGTCATCAACGCATCGAGCTTCAATTCGGCCAGCGCCGCGACCGTCGCCGCCAGTTTGGCCGGATCCTTGGTCGGGTTCGCGCGGGACGTGAACAGCACCGAGCCGCCCTGCAAATGGATGCGGCTAACGTCGTCGACCGTCAACCGGTGCACTTCCGAGATATCGCCTTCCATCAACCGCGAGAACCCATCCGGGATGCCATAGACCTCCCATCCGGAGTTGATCGCTTCGATCGTCGCGGCACAAATGACCGAGTTCATGCCGGGGGCCGGGCCGCCGCCGCAAAGGATGCCGAGTCGCGTGGGTTGGGTGCTCATTTTGGGGTGGCTTGGTTACTGCCACCGAGCCCGCACGGCAACGGCTGTGTTGCAGTTCTGCGAACCACCAAACGCGGCCGACCCGCAACGAGTCAGCCAACTTCGCGCAACGCCCGCCGAATCAACACCCGCGCCGACATGTATTGCGTCGCCGTATTCATCGAGATCCACCGCGCAACGGGATGCCTCCCGGCCCAAGCAAACACGCAGGGCTGCAACAGTTCGCGATCTTGCAACCGAGCAACCGTCGCCAACGCTCGCCTGCAACTCGCATCGAGCCGTCCACGAACCGAGCGGAACGACTCGCGCCGAGTGCTGCGAACGATCTCGTCATTGAGCGCCGGCGTCTCATTCCACCGATAGCCTGCAGCCGGCAATACCGGCACCTCGCCGCGCTGCCCGGCTTCGATCCAATCAACAACGCTCGATCCCCACCAAGCGCGCACCGCAAGCAGCCCTTTGATATTCCACACATCGGTGCACATCACGCTGCCCAACGGTCGACGGCTGGAATCCAACTCGACCGTCAACTTGTCGAACGAAGCTTCGATCAGCTCCCTAAGTTCTCGGCGCGTCTTCGGAATCGGCATAGCGGCTCTCTCGCGCTCACCGTATCACACCGATCACACACTGCGCGCCTTGCCGGCCGCTTGTGCCTCAAGCCATTTGCGTGCGCGAAGCAGATCCTCGGGTTCTTCGCGAGTGTCGATCCACTGCCAGCGATCGAGCCAGCCACAGCGCTTCAACACCGCCATCTCACCTTCACTGGGTTCGTCATCAAACCAAACAAAGTTGCCGTCCTGCGGCAGCGCCTCGGTGCGGTCGTCGTCGTAGTTGGTCGCGCGCACCTTCGCAGCGACGCTCATCAACCGTTCGCGATCACTCAACTTCGCGTGCCGCACCAAGTGCGAAACCACAGCTGCCGCATCGCCGCGACACTGTGGCGCCAGCCAATACACTTCGAAGCGCGACACCGCGAACTCAAGAAAGCTGATCGCATGATCCGCCAAGCAAGCCCGATGGGACTTGTCGCGATCGACACCGAGCAGCACGCCATCTGTATCCACAAAGACCTTCAAGATGCGGCGAGCATAAAGCCTGCCCACAAACGTCCGCCAGGACGTCGCGCCGGATACCGTTCCAACTTCATGCCAAGCCTTCGCATCCTACTGCTCCCCGTCCTCGCCCTCGCCGCCTGCGCTGCCCCCAAGGGTCACCGCGTATTGACGCAAGGCAACGGCAAGCTCTGCATTCTCGACCATCACGGCAACCTCGAATGGCAGATGCCGTGGGGTGGCATCCACGACCTGCACGTTCTGCCATCGGGCAACATCATGTTGCAGCAAGGCGCGGCCAAGGTGGTCGAGATCGATCGCGAGACCCAGCAAGTCGTGTGGCAATACGATTCGCGCACCCAGAATGGCAACAAGGGCAAACGCGTCGAAGTGCACGCATTCCAGCCTTTGCCCAACGGCCGCGTGATGATTGCCGAAAGCGGCCCAGCCAGAATCATCGAAGTCGATCGCACCGGCGCCCTCCTGAGCGAGACCAAGATGAAGGTCGACCGTCCGCACCCGCACACGGACACCCGACTCGTTCGCAAGATCGCGAACGACCGTTATCTGGTGTGTCATGAGGGGGATGGTTTTGTCCGCGAATACGAACAGGACACCGGGCGCGTGGTCTGGGAATACGACGTGCCCATGTTTGGCCGCGAGACCAAGGGAGGTCACGGCCTCGAGGCCTTCGGCGACAAGTGCTTCTGCGCGCTGCGTCTGGCCAATGGCAACACCCTGATTGCCACTGGCAACGGCCACAGTGTCATCGAAGTAACGACTGCCGGCGAGGTCGTTTGGCAACTGACGCAGGACGAACTCGAAGGTGTTCGTTTGGCTTGGGTGACGACCCTCGAAGTGTTGGCCAACGGCAATCTTGTGATTGGCAACTGCCATGCAGGTCCCGGCCAACCGTTGCTAATTGAAGTGGA
>CAXBFC010000392.1:0-7910 GCA_963974725.1 uncultured bacterium
TCGATGGCACGGCGGGTACCGACCCCAAACCAGGGGATCGCGCTGGCTATGGCCGCGGCAAGATCGCTTCGGAAGCTGAGCTGCGCAAGCTCGCCAAAGAAGGCCTCAAACTGACCATCATTCGCCCGGCGATCGTCGTTGGCCACGATGGGATCTTCGAGCACTCCGGCGCTGGCTTGTGGGTGCGCGACAACCACTGTGTCGGCTGGGGCGTTGGCAAACACCCGCTGCCGTTCGTGTTGGCGAGCGATTGTGCGGACGCATTCGTCGCGGCGCTCGACGCCCAAAATGCCGAAGGCAAGACCTACAACCTCGCCGGGGACGTGCGGCTGTCGGCGCGCGACTACGTCGAATCGATGGCGACGCGCACCGGTCGCGACTACCACTTCCACCCGATGCCGCTGCGTTGGATGTGGCTGCAAGAGGTCGGCAAATACGGCGTCAAGATGCTGGCGCGCAAACAACGCGAATGGCCGGCGTTCCGCGACTTCGCGTCGCGTTCGTTTACGACCGAACTCGACTGTGCCGATGCCAAGCGCGACCTCGGCTTCGCTCCCGAGAGCGATCGCGGTCGCTTCTTGAACCGCATCTTCGACGGAAAGAGGGCATGACCGAGCGCGCACGTCGCTTCGTGCACGTGTTCTCGACGTTTGGTGCGGGCGGTCCGCAGGTCCGTGCGGTGCAGTTGATGCACCATCTTGGCGGCGAGGCCGAGCACGTCGTGATGGCCATGGATGGCAACACCGATGCGCGGGAGATGCTCGGTGACGATGTGCAGGTGACGTTTGCGGACGCGCCACAAGTGCGCGGGTTCTTGGCGGTGCGCCGCAGCCAGGTACAGTGGCTGCGCGAGCAACGCGCGGATCTGGTGCTGACCTACAACTGGGGCGCGATCGAAACGGTCGCTGCGGCCAAGAAGGCGCGCTTGCCGTTGGTGCACCACGAAGATGGCTTTGGTCCCGAAGAGGCCAGCAAGCGCATCTGGCGACGGTCGTTGATGCGGCGGTGGCTATTGCGTTCGGTGCCGGTGATCGTGCCGTCGTCAGTGCTGGTTGGCATTGCGCGCACGGAATGGCGGTTGCGTGAAGCGAACGTGCTGCACCTGGTCAACGGCGTCGACTTGCAGCGGTTCACCGTGGCAGAGAAGCCTGTGGCCGGCCTGGTGATTGGCACGGTCGGTGGCTTGCGGCCCGAGAAGGACCACGCCAACTTGCTGCGTGCGGTTGCGACTCTGCCTGCCAACGTCACGGTGTGTTTGGTTGGCTCGGGCAAGTTGGCCGCGGAGTTGCGCCAGCTGGCGCAGCAATTGGGCCTGGGCGATCGCGTCGTGTTTGCCGGCCAGACCAGCGACCCGTCGGCCAGCTATCGTGGCTTTACTGTGTTCGTGCTCAGTTCGCGTACCGAACAGATGCCGATTGCGATGCTCGAAGCGATGGCGTCGGGCTTGCCGGTGGTGGCCACCGATGTTGGCGACGTGCGCAAGATCTTGCCTGCCGACCAGAACTGCGTCGTAGAACGCGAGGACTCCCAGGCATTGGCGGCCGCGATTGCGCCGTTGCTCGATGATCCGGCGTTGCGTGCTTCGATGGGCCAGGCGAACCGTCGCATTGTCGAACAGCGCTACGAAAGCACGACCTGCCTCGAACGCTTCTGTGCGGTGTATCGCGCGGCACTGCAGTAGGTGCTTGGGCCGAGAACGGACCTTGCGGCCAATTAGAGGTTGCCGTGTTCGCGCCGGCCCAGCACCATTCGCCGGTGACTTCGACGCCACCCAAAGTGCAAGCTCTGCGCGAGAAGCCGCACGGCCCAGTGCGCACGTGGGGGAAGCGCTTGTCTGGCCCGTTCCACGTTACGGGGGTGTTCTGGTACCGATTGGGTGGTTGCGCCGCCCGCATGCCGGACTGGTTCTTGTCGATCGCAACGTTTGCCCACACGTGGTTCTTCTGGTTGGTGCTGCGCGGCATTCGCGACGCCGTTGCCAGCAACCTCGAAGCGGTGTTGGGGCCATGTGGTTGGTTCGAGCGGCAGCGCCGCATCTGGCGGACCTTTCACGACTACTCGTGGTGCTTCATCGAGCGCTACCAGCAGTTCGTACCCAGCAAGAAGATACGCTTCGAGTTTCGTGGCGACGCGACCTACCAAAAGATGGTGGCCACCGATCGCGGCTTCGTGTTCTTCACGGCGCACTTCGGCAACTGGGAGATGGGGCCGCTGACCGACGCACTGCCAGGTGGCCGCAAGTTCCATGTCGTGCGCGAACCGGAGATGAGCCAGGCCGCACAGACATACGTGCAGCAGCTGTTCGACAAGCATCCGCAGCGCGACCAGTTTGTCGTGCACTACGCCGGCGCCGAGATGACGCTTGGCGCGCGGTTGCTGATGGCTCTGCGCAAGGGTGATTGCGTTGGCATGCCCGGCGATCGGCCGCGCGCCGGCATGGAGACGACGGCTGCCGAAATGTTTGGCCGGCCGATGCAGTTGCCGCCGGGGCCGGTAGCGTTGGCGCGCGCTGCCGATGCGATGATGGTGCCGGTGTTCGTGTTTCGCGAAGGGCGACGCCACTACCGGGTCGAGATGTGGGAACCCTTTGCAGTCGCGAAGACGGATGACAAGCAGGCCGATATCACGGCGGGCGTGAAGGCGATGTCGGCCGCGTGCGAACGCGCGATCCGGCTGCGGCCGCACCACTGGTTCTGTTGGAAAAAGCTCTGGCCGTAGGTTGGCACCCCCGTAGCTATTGGCCCTGTAGCTGTTGACCCTGTAGCTGTTGGCCCCGTAGTGGCCGTCTCTGCAGGAGTGCAATCGTTGCGAACGGGCGCTCGCCGTTGCGTGCTACAGGCTCAGGGCGCCACGCAGGCTGCGGCCCATGCGTTCGGCGCGCTGCAGGATCGAATCGGCGATCACTTGCGGCAGGTGTTCTTCAGCCACCTCGCGGAACAGCTCAAGCCAACGCGTGAAGTGTGCCGCGGTCAAGGCGGGCACATTGCTGTGCACGATCATCGGGTTGCCGGTGTAGCGGTTGGTGCCGCGTAGAATTGTGGACCAGAAGCGAACCATCTTGTCGAGGTGCTCCGGCCATTCCTCGTCGGCGATGTGTTGTGCAAACACCGGGCCGAGCAGGGATTCATGCTGCACGCGTTCATAGAAGCGATGCACCAGGGTGGCGATCTGTTCGTCCTGCAGTTGTTCCTGCAGTTCGAGCACGTTGAGAATCCGGGGCGGCATGCGAAAAGAGGCATGTAGTATGCGCCAATGAGATCTTAGAGTCTAGTCATGATCGATCGACAATTGCCACCGGGTGCGGCGCGCACCGGTGCCTCTCCTGAGTTTGTTCGCGACAACGTGCCGGACGCCTTGCTGGCCGACCATCGCACGGCTGCTGGGGTCTATGGCCGGGTGGTTGTGTTGGAGGGCGAATTGCAGTTCGTGTTCGCACAAGACGGCGCGCAGCCGATTCTCATGAAGGCAGGGGACGAGCTGATTGTGATGCCCGAGGAAGCGCATCGCGTCGTGCCGGGCGAAGGCATGCGGTTCTTCATCGAATTCCACCGGGTTGGCGAGCCCGACTCGTAGAGGTGGCAAGGCCGTCGTCGTTCGTCGACTCGGCGGCCCGGTGCTCTGTCCCATTGTCGATCCTTAGCGGAACGGGACGCTGCAACCGAAGCAAGCGTGGCTCTTGACTAGGACGCCTGGTGGGTGACGATCAGTTCGTAGGAGGCCAGCCGGCTAACGACTGGCACATAGGCCTGCGCCACCTCGGCGCCGCAGACCTTCGGTGCGAGCCTCACGGATGTTTGGCCAGCGACGCGATGGATCGGGCTTGCCATTCAGGCTAGTTGCGAGCGGCCCGGTCGGTCGCCAGTCTCGCGCCAGATGTTTGCGAACCAATAGACCGGCATCGCGACGATCGGGACAAACAGAAATGCAAGCACCCAAACCACGAGGTTTGCGTCGCTTTGCCGCCGCGCCCGGACGACCAAGAGATGCCACAGATAGAATCCGAGCAGCGCGACAATTACCCCCAATGTTGTCAATTGGATGCCCATCAACTCATGAAAGGTGTCCCGAAGTCGATCCGGTTGCACGCTCCCGCCGTTGTCGACGAGGCCAATGAAGACGCTCACGAACCTCACGAACAGATAACCGAAGAGCACGATAGGCAGCGCCGTGACGGCGCCGATGAACAGCTTGAGCGACCTTGGCATTATGAGATTCTACGGGAGCCTCGTCAGACGAGTAGGGCTCCCGATTCTTTCGTCGAAATACGCAACTGGACACGTGACCGGTCCGCCCAACGCCGCGGCTTCTGTGCGCCGCCGGGGATGAGGTAGGATCGGGCCTCTCAGCAGATCGATTTCCGCAGTCCTTGTACAGAATCCGCGTGCGCCGGGGTCTGAGCCCGCAGTGACCAGTCCCCAGATGTCCGATGACTCGCAGAACGACCTGCAGCGGTTCCTCGCCGAGGAGCCGTTCGTGCGTTCGTTGGCGAAGCAACTGGTCGTCGAAGATGCCGATGAAGTGGTCCAGCAGACCTATCTTCGGGCCCTCGAGAATGGTGGTCGCGGCGTCAGCCAACCGAGGAACTGGCTTGGGCGCATCGTGCGCAACGTCGCGAACAACCTGCGGCGCGGCGATCGACGGCGCAGCGACCACGAGCGCCATGCAGCGGTGCAAGCGATGGTGCCCTCGGCTGCCGATCTGGTCGAACGTGAAGAACGTCGTCGTGCGTTGGTGCTTGCGGTCAATCGCCTGAGCCCCACGTTGCGCACGGTAGTGTTGCTGCGTTGGTTCGAAGGCATGCCGCCACGCGACATCGCGGCGTTGCTGGAGATCCCTGTTGCGACGGTTTCGACCCAATTGCAGCGTGCTTACGAACGGTTGCGTCACGTGCTCGATGCCGAGCACGATGGCCAGCGCCGTGCCTGGTTGTTGCCGCTCGTGCCACTGGCCGTCCGGCCGCCGCTGCCTGTGCCTCCCCTGATCCCGGCTCTGCCGGTGCTGACTTCTGGAGCGATTCTGATGACGATAAAGAGCAAAGTGATGCTCGCGGCCACGGTGCTCGTTGCAGTGGGTGCGTGGATGTTGGCGGCCGGTGACGTGGCGCCGCCGACGGCGCCTCCGGTTGCCGCGGGCGGGGAGCAGGTCGACCCGGCGCGGGCGGGAGATGCGGGACAGCCCGAGAGTGTTGCCGGTGTCGTCAAGCCATTGCAGCGTGAAGCGGTCGCGGCGCAGATTGCGGGGCAGACCGGTGCGGCGACTGGCAGCGTGCTCGTTCACTTGCGATACCAAGACCAATCGCCCGCAGCCGGTCGGATGATGTCACTGCGAGCTCTCGGCACCGATGCTCGCTTCGCCGGCCTCCGTCATCGCACCGACGCGGCCGGCTCCGTGCGCTATGACGATGTACCGCCCGGCACCATGTTTGTGAGCCCGGTGAATCATCATGGCAAGCGTGTCGAGATCGTTGCCGGCGAAGTTGCCGAGGTGGCGATCGAACTAACGCGCGGCATGACCTTGCAAGGCAAGGTGGTGGATACCGCCAAGCGACCGATTGCGGGCGCGCTGGTCGAGACCACGATGATGGCAATGTCTGACGCGTTCCCCCTGGCAATGGCTGTCTCGGGCTCTGATGGCCGGTTCATGATTCGTGCCGCTCACAAGTGGTGCCTTGTAGGAGCGCGTGCGGAAGGCTACTGCGCATGCAACGTGCAGCTCTTCTTGGGCCAGGACGGCGATACCACCGAATGCGAACTCGTGCTCGGCGACGATGGCGGCAGCGTCGCGGGTGTGGTGGTGGACGCCGCAGGCGAACCTGTCCGCAATGCCGTCGTGATCGTTGGCGACGGTGAGCTGTCCGGCATCGCCGGGCAAGAGCACATGCCACCGTTCGCGGCGCTCTCCCGCACGGATGCCGATGGCAAGTTCTTCGCGACGGGGATTGCCGCGGGCAAGCAGCGCGTTCGGTCGCGTATGCCGGGATTCGCGCTGTGGACCGGCGAATGTGAAGTCAAGCCAGGTGAGGTTGAGCAGATTCGCATCACCTTGTCGGTCGGCGCGAGTGTTCGAGGCGTTGTGTATGATGAGCACGGGGGCGCGGTGAATGGCGTCGACGTGCGCGTCGGAAATTGGTCCGACCTGGGGTTCGTTCGGGCACGTTCAGCGGACGATGGCAGTTTCTTGATGACGGGTTTGCCGGCAGGCGAAGTCACGATCAAGGCGGATCAAGACAAGCTTGGTCGAGCGCAGGCGACGATCACCACGGAAGCGGGCCAGACGTCCATCGCAGCGCTGCATCTATCCCTCGGCTTCCAGCTGCGTGGGCGGGTCGTCGATGTCGATGGCAACCCGGTGCCCAACGTCCGTTGCGAATGCATGGCGGACACATCTACCGAGCCGTGGTTTGAACGCGTCAAGACGGATGCTCAAGGTCTCTTTGTCGCCGCTAACTGTCCGGAAGAGGGGCTGGTGACGATTCGCGTATCGGGTAGCGGCTTCGAGCAGTTGTGGCGGCGTGGCATTGATCCGAAGGCGGGTGTGGTGCAGTTGCAGTTGCAGCGCAGTGCCCCGAAGTCGGTCCGCATGACGCTTACCGTGCTGACGGCGGATGGGTTCCCGGCCAAGAACGCGACTGCCTATGCCGCGCGTCCGACTGGCGGTGGCACGGACGGCATGGAAACGACCGACAAGCATGGCCACGCCGAGTTGGGGCCATACCCACCTGGCCCCTGGAAGGTCTACGTGCAGCACCGCGACCATCCGTTCTTTATCAGTGAGCCACGAGACCTCGCCGAGAATGAAACGTGGGACCTCGGCACTGTCACGCTGTTGCGCGGCGGCAAGGCGGTGGTTGCGCGTCGCGGGGAACTCGATGTCGATGCCCAGGCTGAGGCTGAGTTTGTCGCGATGGATTTGCAACTCAGGCACGCCGCTAACTTCTCGGAAGGCACGAGCGAGCCCCGCAGCAGCATGCTTGCCCCAGGCAACTACTTGTTGTTTGCGCGCGGCCCCGGCATCGCCGCGCAAGCTGTGCCGTTCACGATCCGAGCGAGCGAAACCACGATCGTCGACGTCGAACTGCAGAAGGGCGTCGAGCAGGCATTCACGATTGTCTTGCCCGCTGGCGAATCAAAGAACGGTCTCGCGCTGAAGGTCATGCGTGGCGACGTCGTGGTCGCGCGCGTGTGGGCTTCCTTGGGCGACGATGGGCGCCTCGCTGGATCGAGTTGTCTGCTACCCGGTGACTACACGATCTCGGCTTCGATGGGGCCGCCCGCTGGCAAGACAGCCTTTGTGGTCGGGACCGTTCCCGGTGCCTCGCTCGAGGTCGCGCTGCGGTGAGCGTTGCGCAACCTCAGCGCTCGTAGACGCGCACCCAGTCGACCAGCATGCGTGCCGGGAAGGTCGTGGTGGCGTCTGGGTTGCCCGGCCAACGACCGCCGACTGCCAGGTTGATGAGCAAGTGGAACCGCTGGTCAAACGGCGCCGGATGGGCAGCCTTAAAACTGTGCCACTTGGTCTGGGTTTGGTAGAGCTGGCCGTCGATGTACCAACGCATCACGCCCTCCTCCCACTCGAGTGCGAAGACGTGGAAGTCGTCGGCGAAGGTCTTCATCGGCAAGGTGAAGCCGTCGCCACTGTGTTCGTTCTTCGGCCACGCATCGCCATAGTGCAGCGTGCCGATCACGTGGTTGGGGGTGTCCCCTTTGTATTCGACGATGTCGATCTCGCCGCTGCGCGCCCAGCCGCCATAGACGTCGTCGGTCGGCAGCATCCAGATCGCGGGCCAGAGTCCCTTGCCGTTCGGCATGCGCGCGCGGATCTCGAAGCGGCCATACTTCCAGTCGCCGCGATGCTTGGTGCGAATGCTTGCGGATGAGTACTTGCGGATCGTGCCCATGCCGTTGAAGTCG
>CAXBFC010000393.1:0-7908 GCA_963974725.1 uncultured bacterium
AGCACGACGACATTGCCGGGAGTGAAGAACTGGGCGGTTGCGGTGGTGGCGAGCAGGGCACCGGCGACCAGGAAACTAAAAATCGAACGAGTCATGAGCAGGAGGTGGGGTGGGGGTTCTGAGTTCTCCAGTGCGACGTCCGGCGGGGAGCCGAATTGCACGTGACTAGTTTCGCCGCGGATGTAGTGCGATGCACAGGACCACATCAAGGAATCGCGAAGACTCGTCAGCGTGTGCGGTCGAGCACAATGCGCACAAGCTGTGCCGTTGCGTCTGCCGGAGCGAGCAGTTCGAACCTCACCGGTCCGGTGCCATCGACGTGCACGACGTCTGTGGAGAACTGTCCACCGCCGGCGATGCGAACGATTGCGTTGCTTGCTTCCGGTTGCATGGTTACGCGCCAGCTTCCGGCCGGCACAGAGACCGCGAGGGTCGTTCTTTGGCCCGGTGCGAGCCCGAGTGCTAGCTCGCCATCTGCCGTTGGGGCAACCGTTGGCGAACGCTGTGTCCAGAACTTGACGATCGCCGAGAGGTTGCTGAGGAACTTGCCGTCGATGGCCGGGTCGCCAGAGGGCGGTTGGTGGCGATTGACGGCAGGGCCCTTGGCGGCGAACGAACCAAACAAGTAGGCCGGGATCCGCACGCGATCGGGGCTGCGTTCGATGCCGGCGCGACCTTCGATTCGGATCCACAGCGGCGCCAGGTGCTCTTCGCGCAGCCCCGGCAGGATCTCCGGGTTGGCGAGGTCGAGCAGGATGCAGCGGTAGTGTTCGTAGAAGCGCGGGTCGGCTTCGAACTCGCACGCGCTGACGAACACCGGCAGCGGCAGGCCCGGCGCGTGGGAATACGTGATCACGTCCGGTTGCTGCTCGATGACATACGTGCCGTTGCCGCGCATGTGTCCTGGCGGTTTCGGAACGCCTTTGCGAACCGTGTCTAGCCAACTTGGAAACGGGGTCGTGGCGATCGTGTGATCGCAGAGACCGAGCATGTCGAGTGCCGGCAGCTTGCTATAGAACGGCAGCGCGCCGGCCGCATCGACGGCGATGCGTGGCTGACGCTTGGCAAAGGCGCGGCCGAGAGTTTCGCCGAGCACCTTGCCGTGCCACTCCCACGTTTCGCCGCGCGCTTCTTTGCTGCGCGGATCGTGACGGGCCGTGTCGACGTTCCAGTAGCTGCCCAGGATTGCAGCAACTGTGGCAACGCCGATGCGCAGGTGCTGGTGGCGAATTGCGTGCAGGCCGATGGCCGCGAGCAACGCCATTGGCACGATGACGCCATGCAGCAGGCGCAGCCCGGGGAAGTGGTCGCCGCCGATCACGGTCAGGTAGCACAGCCAGGCGACTACCGGCAGCAGCAAGACAATGGTGAAGGCGCGGGTGCGGCGATGCAGCAGGGCGAGCACGCAGCCCCCGGCAAACAAGCAAGCGAGCCCAGGCATCTTCGTCAGTGCCGACACAACGAACGCATAGCCAGCGGGGAACGAATCGGGATCGAACTCAGCTTTGACGTGCGCCGTGTTGGGCAGGTAGTCGCCGTAGTAACTGAGTCGGAACGCCACTTGTGCGGCAACGGCGAGCAGCGCTGGCAAGCCAAACCAGAACGCGCGGCGACAGGCGGTGGCCAACCCAAAAGCTACCGGTTCTCTAGTGATGGATACTGCCGCCAACCCGGTGCCAGCGGTAAGGGCCCACAGCGGTCCGTCCGGTCGCGTCCAGCACGCAAGTGCAAATGGCACGCCCGCGGCGAACAGGGTTCGCGGTAGCCAACTGCACGCGATGTTGCGGTCGCCGTAGCGCTGCACCAGGCTACCGAATCCCCACGCCAACAGCGCCATCACCAGCGGTCCTTCGAGTCCGGCAAGCGTCCAGATCATCACCGGTTGGGTGGACGCAACTAGCAGCGGGGCGAAGCCGGCGACGAGCGCGGACCGTGCGTCGCGAGGGCGCAGCGCGGCGGCGAGAAACCACAAGCCAGCGAGCGTTGCCAAGGCGCCCAGCAAGCGCGCGGCGAAGACCAGTTCGATGCCGACGGCGCCGACCGCAGCGGTCAACATGACCCACAGCAGGTTGCTGTATCCTTCGACGCGTTGTGGCACCCCGTCGACATCGGTCCACGTCAGTCCGTCGCCGTGCAGCAGTCGCTCGGTGTAGCGCAGCGAGATGAACGAGTCGTCGGAGAAGAACGGATACGGCCACGCAGCTTGCCACGCGGCCAGCAACACGGCCGGAAGCACCGCGAGCAGGGTCCATCGCCAAGACGCGATGCTTGCTGCGTGCCCCTGGAATGGGGGCGGGCCGTGCGGGGGTTCGTGCTTCACAACTGGAACTCAGTAAAGCAGGCAGCCGCGCACGCGCTGCCACCAGTCTGTTGGTTCGCTACTAAGTTGGTTGAGGTCTGCGTCACAGCCGTTGTCATCGACGAATCGCCGCACGCGCGAGGATCCAGTCAGGATGTCCATCGGCATCAGGGTCGGCTCATATTCATAGGGGGGCGGATGGAAAGCGAACTGGTCGCCGTAGAGCTTGCGCAGTTCGCGCAGGATGCGAAGTGTCAGGTGGTACGATCGGAACACGCGCGGCTCGGTGACATGCACGAACAGCCCGTGGCAACGTTGCTCTCGCCACTTCTGGAACGTCGGTTCGAACGTCACCGTGCGCAGCACCGCGCCGTCGATCGGGGACAACGCATCGCGCAGTTGTCGGGCATCGATCCACGGCGCGCCAAACTGCTCAAACGGCGTGGTCGTGCCGCGCCCTTCGCTGACGTTGGTGCCCTCGAGCAACACTTGTCCGGGATACACCAAGGTGCCTTCGAAGCGCGGTAGGTTTGGCGACGGGGGCACCCAGGCAGCAGTGGTGTCCGTCCACAACATCGAACGCTGCCAGTTGCGCATCTTGACGATGTGCAGTTCGCAGCCGATGCCGAGCACGTCGTTGCAGTGCCGGGCCAGTTCGCCAATGGTCAACCCGTGGCGCATCGGAATCTGCGCCCGACCGACGAAGCTCTGGAACTCGAGATCAAGGTCCGCGCCTTCGGCCACTTCGCCACCGAGTGGGTTGGGGCGGTCGAGCACCATCACTTCGATACCGGCAGCCGCGCATGCTTCCAGGCAGTGCGTCAACGTCCAGATGTAGGTGTAGACACGCGTGCCGACGTCTTGCAGGTCGACGACCAGCAAGTCGAGCCCGGCAAGCATCTCTGGCGTTGGCTTGCGGGTCTCCGAGTAGAGACTGAATACCTTCATCGAGCGGTAGCTCGCATGCGCCGTCTCCACCATGTTGTCCTGCTCGGTGGACCACAGGCCGTGCTGCGGCCCGAACAGCGTGGAGAGTTGTTCGGGGAAGCGCTCGTGCAGCGCATCGGCGGCGTGTTCGAACTGGTTGCTTACCGATGCCTGGTTGCTGAGCAGGCCAAATGCGCGCGATTCCTGCAAGCGCACGGGCGGCTCGCGCAGCACGATGTCGAGGCCGGTAAGCGGTGCTTCACTTGGCCGAGAGTGCGGCTGGGTATGGGTTGGCAAGGTCACGCCTATTCGTAGAGCAAGAACGGTTGCCGGCGCAGGCGGAACAGTTCGAGCGGTCGCCGCCACTTGCTGATGATGTCCTCGGCGGGCGTGTCGGCGAGAATCGCATCGTAGGTCGCTCGGTCCTTGAGCAACCAGTCCAGGCGTTTGGTGTCCCAGTCCTTGGCGAACAATTTGTGCAACGCACAGGCGATGTGCACGCCAGTGCGAACCGCCTCGAAGTTGCGCCAGTTGGTGACCAGAATGTGCACGCCGCCGCATTCGGTGTTCTTGTGCTTGCTCGAGGTCGGAGTGAAGCGCACCGGCACGAACGCGACTCCCGGTAACTTCACGGCATTGAGGTGCGCTGCCAGCGCGTCGCCGTCGCACCAAGGTGCGCCGAGGATCTCGAATGGCGTGTCCGTGCCGCGGCCGACCGAGACGTTGGTGCCCTCGACCAAGCCGACGCCGGGATACGTCAGGGCCTGCGTCAGTCGTCGCATGTTGGGCGACGGGTTGGTCCACGTCAGGCCGGTGTGGTGCCAGAGATCGGCGCGTTGCCAACCGGTGCAGGTGACGGTGTCCAGCTGTACCTGCAGGCCGTTTTCGCCGATCATCATGCCGGCGAGTTCGCCGGTCGTCATGCCGTGCTGAAGCGGGATCGTGTGGGCGCCAACAAAGTCGCGGCGGGCTTCCGTCAGCACCGGGCCTGCCATCACGAGGCCGCCGATCGGGTTGGGGCGGTCGAGCACGACGAATCGCAAGTCGTGTTCGGCCGCCGCTTCCAGCGCCGCGCGCATCGTCGCGATGTAGGTGTAGAAACGACACCCGATGTCTTGGATGTCGAACACCAGCGTGTCGATGCCTTGCAGCATCTCGTCCGTCGGTTTGCGGGTCTTGCCATACAGCGAGAACACCTTGAGGCCGGTTGCCTTGTCGACGGTATCCGAGACCTTCTCGTCGACGACGCCGAGCCAGCCATGCTCCGGCGAGAACAGCGAAACCAGCGCGACGTCCTTGCAGTCGTGCAAGACGTCCACGGTGCGGCGGCCATCCCGGGTCAATCCCGTGTGGTTGGTGATCAAGCCGACTTTGCGACCACGCAGTTGCGCGCAGCCGTTGGCAGCCAGGACGTCGATACCCGTGACAACTTGGGCAGGGGCAGGAAGCGCGAACCAGCCGGCGAGCAGCGCAGCGGCGAGTGAGGCGACGGGGCAATGCATGGGGGCACGGTAGCGAGTTGCCGGCCGCTCGTCAGGTCCTGATTGCGGTGGTTCTGGCTACCGCTAGTCCGAGGACTAGCTACTGCTCACTATCTACTGGCCACTATCAACTACCCACTATCTACTGGGCCGGATCCCCACCGGCGGATGGCCGGCGGCATTCGAACACCAGCAGGGTAACCGCTTCGCCATTTTCCTCGATCTGCTCGATATCACAGCAGATGCCGTTGAGTCGTTCGGCAACGCGTACGCTGGCGACATTGCGTTGGTCGCAGCGCAGGATGACGCGTTCGGCACCGAGCGCTTCGAATGCGATCGGCAGCAACGCCGCGGTCGCCTCGCTGGCGTAGCCCTTGCCGCAGTATTGCTGGTCGAGCCAGTAGCCCGCTTCGAGCGTGTTGGGCCCGCCGCGCAACAGCAGCATCGTTTCGCCGACCAGCGCCTTGCTGGCAAGTTCTCGGATTGCGAAGCGATGATGTTCCCCCTTGGCAAATGACTCGCGATTGGCCACGAGACCTTGACGCGTTTGTTCGAGGGTTCGCGGCTCGTGTTTCATGAATGGAATCCACGGCCGCAAGTGCGCATCGCAGCGGTCGAGGGTGGCACGTAGTTCTTCCGCATCGGCCTGCTGCCAACACGAGAGTGACAAGTGCTCGGTGCGGATCTGTTCGGGCGCGGTCGCCATGATGGGGCTACGAGTTGCGAAAGAAGTTGCGCGCGATCAGGCCGCTGCCGTAGGTCGCGCAGCAGGTGATCAAGCCATACCAGGGCCAGCCAATTTGTAGCGTGCTGCCGTCGCCGAATTCGATGTTCGGCAGCACGAAGACAATCAGCACGGTTGCCACCAGGCCTGCCACCAGGCCGATCAGGGATGCGGACGGCGAACGACGCTCACTCAGTGCCAATACGAACAGTCCCAGAATGACGCCGAGCGTCAACGTCTGGATCGTCAAGACCTGACCGACGACCGAGCTCGCGCCGCCGAGGCCGCTGATGCCGACCAGGATCTGCATGCCGGCGAACACGATCGTGGCGAGCTTGGCGCTGCGCAGCGCAAACGGGGAATCGGGTTCGTGGCCGGTTTTGGGCAGAATGAAGTCGTTGACGGCGGCGGACGCCGATGCCGACAACGAACTCGATAGTGTCGACATCGCCGCCGAGAACACTGCGCCGAGCACGATGCCGATCAGGCCAACTGGCAAGTGGTGCACGATGAAGTGCGCCAGCACCCGGTCGCCGCTGGAGAACGGCTCGTCAGCTGGATGTTGCGCGTAGAACGCGGACAGGCCGAGACCGAGCAGCAGGAAGATCGCGAACTGCACCAGTACAACCGGGCCGCTCCACAACAGGGCCTTTTGCGCATCTCGCTGCGAACGCGCGCACAGATACCTTTGCACGATCATCTGGTCGACGCCGTGGCTGCCGATTGACAACACCGCGCCGCCGATGATGCCGGCCCAAAACGTGTAGGGCGATGAGATGTCGAAGCCGAAGTCGAAGCAACGCAGCCGTTCCTGCATGGCTTCGGTTTGGAACGTCGCCGACAGGCCGCCATCGAGCTGCTGGCCCATCACGAAGAAGGCGATGATGGCGCCGGTCATGTAGACGACGAACTGGATCGCATCCGTCCATACCACGGCCTTGATGCCGCCAACGACGGTGTAGATGACCGTTGCAATGCCAACGGAAACGACCGCCGTCGACAGCGTGCAGCCGAACATGACCTGCATCACGAGGGCCGCCAGGTAGAGCCGCAGGCCATCGCCAAGGGTGCGTGTGATCAAGAACAGCGCGCTGGCCAGGGTGCGCACGTGCGGGCCGCTGCGCTGGTTCAGGACGTCGTAGGCGGTGAAGAGCTTGCCCTTGAAGTAGAGCGGCAGCAGGCCGTAGGCGGCGACGGTGCGACCGATCAGGTAGCCGAGCGGCAGCTGCAGGAACAGCAGGTTGCCCGGGGCTTCGGCCGTGCCGAAGGCGATGCCGGGAACGCTCAAAAACGTCGCCGTACTGGTCTCGGTGGCGACGATCGACAGCAGCAGCACCCACCACGGCAGATTGCGGCCGCCGAGCAGGTAGTCCGTCGCCGACTTCTGGCCGCGCCCCATGTAGAGACCGAAGGCGACCGTTGCGATCAGGTAGGCGATGAGGATCGCAAGGTCCGTGGTGCCAATGGCCATGGCCGCAGGATGCGTTGCAGTGGCTGGGATGCAAGGTTCGCATCGGGTCTTTTGTGCATCCAGGTTGGCTCCCGCCCGGCCTCACACGAATGCGACGTTCAGCCCGTAGCGAATGATACGAGATTGCGCGATCATTCGGGACATGAGCCGCGTTGATTTGTCCGAACTCACGACTGAGGCAAGCAACCCACGTAGCGGCGAGCTCGACGCAATGTCGACGCTCGACGTCGTTACGGCCATGAACGACGAAGATCGTCATGTCGCCGAGGCCGTGCGCGCCGCCTTGCCCAGTATCGCCAAAGCCGTCGATGCCATTGCCAAGCGCATGCACAAGGGCGGTCGGTTGCTCTATATCGGCGCGGGCACCTCCGGACGTCTCGGTGTGCTCGATGCGGTCGAGTGCCCGCCGACTTTCTCGTCGTCTGCCGAGCAGGTGCGCGGCTTGATTGCCGGAGGGGAGGAGGCCTTTCAAAAGGCCGTCGAAGGTGCCGAAGACGATCCCAAGTTGGCGGCCGCGGATCTGGCCGCGATCGAGCTTGGGCGAAAAGATTGTGTGGTCGGCATCGCCGCGAGTGGCCGCACCCCGTATGTGCTCGGCGCACTTGCGTACGCGCGGTCGAAGAAGGCGCTGGCCATTGCCGTGACGATGAATCGCGGCAGTCCGATCGTCGCCGCTGCAGACATCGCGATCGAGGCCGTAACCGGTCCTGAGATTCTCACCGGCAGCACCCGGCTGAAGGCCGGCACCGCGACCAAGATGGTGTTGAACATGCTCAGTACCGGCGCGTTCGTGCGGCTCAACAAGGTCTACGGCAACTTGATGGTGGATGTGCAAGCGACCAACGAGAAGCTGCGTTCGCGCAGCATCAGCATCGTTGCGCAGGCGTGCCATTGCAGTCACGAGCATGCGGCGAAGTTGCTGCAGGAAGCCGACGGCGAAGTCAAAGCCGCGATTGTTGCCGAGCGCCATTCGGTGCCGCCGCCCGTCGCGCGCACGTTGCTGTTC
>CAXBFC010000394.1:0-7908 GCA_963974725.1 uncultured bacterium
GACGTCGTTCAAGTAGTCGTCAAGTCCAAAGTCGTAGCTACCATGCAAGGACCGAGCAAACGTCTCCCACCGGCCAAGCAGATCGAGAGCATCGGGTCGCTTCATCGCCGCGCCTGCCGCCGGAAGTAGGACTCGCCGTCGTTGGGCCGGAAGTAGGTCCGGATGGTCTTGTCCTTGTGGAAAGCAATGAAGCCGCCGCCACTCTTATCGAAGCGTGAGATGACGCCATCGCTGCGCTTCAGTTCAAGGACCGTTCGCGACAGGGGCGCATCCCGCAAAGCTTTCGCTCGCTCGAGGTACTCAGCTTTGGTAATCGAGCCAAATTCCCTGCCATGCTTTTCGAAGTGCGAATCGAGGCTGCGGGAAGATGTGAAGCCGACCCTGCTGGTGCTAGCTGGCAATCCGCCAACAAGCGCGGCGGGCTTCGCCTGCTTTTGCGCTTTGCTCGAACCAGCTGCTCCAGTCGAAGCATTGCCCGTCGAAGCATTACCCGTCGAAGCATTGCCTGTCGAAGCATGGTTCGCCGGTGCACTGGACGTCGGCACCACGTTGGTCGTGGTTGCACCGCCACCAGCATTACTGCCGCTAGCACTGCTGCCAGGATCCTTGTCCGTTGGCAAGAAGAACGCGGCAACGATGGCGAGCAGCACGCCACCGATAGAGAGACTGGCCTTCTTTTGCACCGAACTAGTTTGAATCAAATGGAGAGCGTTGGCCGCCGCGAACATCACGCTGGCGGCGGCCGCAAAGGATCAATGGTCGGCTCAGCCGTTGAGCACGCCCTTGAGCTTCTCAAGAACCGGACCGATCGCCGACTTGATGTCCGCGTTGCCGATCAGGCGAGTGACCTGACTCATGACGCCATTGACCAAGGTGTCCTTCATTGCGCCGAGCTTGCTGAGCCCACCGAGCGAGCTCAACTGGTCCTTGAGCGGACCGATCATGCCTTCCAGCTTGCCCTTGGCAGCCTTGGCGGTTTCGCCATCGGTAATTCCCGTCAGCGTCGACGTGAGGTTGGTGAACGTGCCCTTGATCTTGGCGAGGGCATCCGATTGCTTGGCAGCGTCGCCGACCTTATCGAGCACGCCTGCACTGGCATCGCCGCAAGCCGGCAGCAAGAACATGGATAGTAGAGCGATAGTCTTGAGAGTCTTCATCCGGACACCGTAGTGGTCAGTGCCACTGCGAAACAACTGCGCGGACTGCCAATGCCATGTAGAGGCCCTCAGCGGATTCCCTGATGAGCGATGCCTGACGAACAATGGCCAGCGCCGCCGATTCTGGTCCCGTGGGCCCGATGCTGGCGGTGTTTCCGTGTCGCTCGCATGGGGCACGATGGCCATGCGACCAAGTTGGCGACGGTGAGGACAAAACAGCGAAAAACTTCGTCGCCGGCAACTGCCCGTGGACTCGTTCATCTTGGGTCACAGCCAGGCACTGTCGCGGTCGGCAGCACTGCTAGCGGTGGCGGATGTGCTGGCACTTGCCCGGTCGCGAGACCAGCCGCAATACGCCAATCAGCGAAGGCAGCACGCCTACGCCCATCGACCTAATCCCTAGTTGGAGTGCGACGGCACGGCAGCAATTCGCACTGCGTGACCTTGCGTTGCCCGCCGCGGCGGTCTCTGCTCCCACCGGTGAAGTTGCTTCGCGTTGTATTGACGTTCGCGCTGGTCCTGGCCGGGATTGCTGCTGCCATTTGGTTCGCAACGCGACCCGCGCTGCCGAAGGTGACGGTCTACGCGGTGGCCACGGGCACGGTCGAGGCGACCATCGCCAACACGCGTGCCGGCACAGTCCATGCCGAACGACGCGCCAAGCTCGCCCCCGCCATCGGCGGCCAGGTTAGCAAGCTGCACGTGCGGGAAGGTGACCGCGTCGAGCAGGGGCAGGTCTTGATGGAACTATGGAACCTCGACCTGCAAGCGCAACTTGAGCTAGCCCAGCGCCAAGTCGAACAAAGTCAGGCCTCGGCGGCGGCAGCGAAGCTGCGAGCGGATCTGGCCGAGCGCGAAGCGGTGCGCCTACGCAAACTGCAACAGCAAGAGATCGCCTCGACCGAGAAGGTCGACAAGGCGACAAGTGGCGCAGATGCGGCCCACGCCGATCAGATCGCGGCCGAGACGCAGGCCAAGGTTAGCGAAGCCAACGTTGGCACGATCCGCGCAGCCCTCGAACGCACGATCGTAGTGGCACCATTCGCTGGTGTTGTTGCCGAGGTCAACGGCGAGATTGGTGAGTTCGTGACGCCGAGCCCGGTCGGCATCCCAACGCCGCCGGCGGTCGACCTGATCGACGACACTGCACTGTACGTGTCGGCGCCGCTTGACGAAGTCGACACGGCTCGAGTGCGCGTCGGCATGTCCGTCAAAGTCACGTTGGACGCGTTCGGCAAGCGTGTCTTCGCAGGCCGCGTGCGCCGCGTGGCGCCCTACGTGCTCGACCGCGAAAAGCAGGCCCGCACGGCTGATGTCGAAGTAGATCTCGTCGATCTACCCGATGACGTGCACCTACTGGCCGGCTACTCGGCCGACGTCGAGATCCTGCTGCAGGCAAAAGAGAATGTGCTGCGCGTGCCAGCCGAGGCAGTGAGAGATGGCAACAAGGTGCTGGTCGTCACAACCGATGGCGATCTCACCGAACGAACCATCGAGAAAGGCCTGGTCAACTGGCGCTTCATCGAAATCGTGAAGGGCCTCGAGGCCGGCGAGCGCGTGGTGCTGGGTAGCTACCAGGCAGGAATCGGGCCGGGCACACGCGTGACCATCGACCACGCCAGCCAGGCGGGACGCGATTCGTGATCGAACTGCGGGCGGTGCAACGCGAGTTCGCAGTCGGCGACCAGATCGTGCACGCGCTGCGCGACATCGACCTGACTGTGCAGCCAGGTGAGTATCTGTCGCTAATGGGACCTTCCGGCTCCGGCAAGTCGACGCTACTGAATGTTATCGGCCTGCTCGACCGACCGAGCAGCGGCACCTTTCTGCTCGACGGCGTCGACACGGGTAACCTCGACGACGAAGCACAAGCACGCGCGCGACGCGAAAAGGTCGGCTTCGTGTTCCAATCGTTCCACCTGATTCCCCGCCTGACCGCAGCCCAGAACATCGAGATGCCGCTGGTGCTGGCCGGCGTGGCACCAAGCGAACGCAAACGACGCACTGCCGAGCAGCTCGAGGCGTTCGGCTTGACGGACCGCGGTCATCACCTACCCGAACAGCTGTCGGGCGGCCAACGCCAACGCACCGCGATCGCACGTGCGACGATCACCCACCCCGAGGTCGTGCTTGCCGACGAACCGACCGGCAACCTCGACCGCGCCACTGGTGACGAGGTCGTCAAAACACTTGAGCGGCTGCAGGACGAAGGTCTCAGCCTGATCGTCGTCACCCACGACCCAGCCCTCGGCGCGCGCGCCGACCGCCAACTGCGTCTTGAGGATGGCCGCATCGTGCGCGATGTTCGGAAAGCACCTGGAGGCAAACAGGCGTGAAGCGACACGAACAGCTCGCCTTCGCCTGGCACAGCCTGATCGAGAACCGCATTCGCTCGGGGTTGATTCTGCTGGCCATGACAATTGGCATCACGGGCGTCGTGCTGCTGACATGGCTGGGCGAGTGCGCGCGCAGTTACATCACCGATCAGTTCCAGTCGCTGGGCACGAACTTGGTCATCGTGATACCCGGCCGCAACGAGACCACCGGCGGTACGCCCCCGATGCTGGCCGAGACGCCGCAGCCGCTGACCCTCGACGACGCGCTCGCGATCGGTCGCAGCGGCGCCGTCCGGCGCGTGGCACCAATCATCGCCGGCAGCATCATGGTCGACGTCGGCGGACTGCAGCGCGAAGCAATGGTGCTCGGCTCGACGCCGGAACTCCTGCCGGTACGCCACCTCGAACTGGCGACGGGCCGCTTCTTGCCTGCGGGCGATCCTCACCTCGCCACCGCAACCTGCGTGCTGGGACGGACCATCGCAACCGAACTGTTCCCCAACACCACCGCGGTCGGCGAATGGGTGCGACTGGGCGACCGCCGCTACCGCGTCGTCGGCGTTCTGGCTTCGGCCGGTCGCTCGCTGGGCACCGACCTGGATGAGATGGTCGTCTTGCCAGTCGCGGCGGCACAGGCGCTATTCGACACGCAGGGTATGTACCGCGTGCTGGTCGAAGCTCGCAGCCGCGAGTCGGTTGCCCGCGCACAACGCGAATGCGAACGCATCGTCGCCAAGCGCCACAACGGCGAGAGCGATATTACCGTGATCACGCAGGAGTCGGTGCTGTCGACGTTCGACGACATTCTGCGAGCCCTGACCATGGCGGTTGCCGGCATCGCTGCGATCAGCCTCGTCGTTGCCGGCATCCTGATCATGAACGTCATGGTGGTAGCGGTCAGCCAGCGCCGCGCCGAAGTCGGACTGCTGAAAGCACTCGGTGCCACGCAGCACGTGATCCGCTCGATCTTCCTATGGGAAGCACTGCTGTTGTCGTTGGGCGGGGCGCTACTCGGCATCGGCCTAGGGGAAGGCATCAGTCGCATCGCGCCACGCTTCGAGCCAGCGCTAGTCAGCGGCGCCCCCACCTGGGCGCTGCTGGCGTCGTTTCTGGTCGCCACCGGTATCGGCATCGGCTTCGGCATCGCCCCCGCCCTTCGGGCGGCTCGCCTCGACCCGGTCCTGAGTCTCCAGAGGCGGTGATCCATGCGCCCTCTCGACAGCCTGCGCTTCGCGACACTCGCCGTCACTGCTCAACGGCAACGTTCCCTACTGACTGCGCTCGGGATCGCGGTAGGCATTGGTGCGGTCGTGCTGCTGCTGTCGCTCGGATCGGGCCTGCAGAAGTACATGCTGTCGCAGTTCTCGCAGTTCGGCACCAATCTGCTCGGCATCACTCCCGGCAAAGCCAGCACGCTCGGCATATCGGGCGCCATGCTCAATACCGTGCGGCCGTTGACGCTCGATGACGCCGAAGCGCTGCGTCGGCTGCCGCACGTGCAAGCGGTCGCCCCGATGATCATGGGCAACGCTGCGGTCGAGGCGGTCGTCGCGGGCGTCGGTCGCAGCCGACGCACGACCGTCTACGGGGTCGGTGCGGCGATGCCAGAAGTCTGGCGATTCCCGCTCGCGGCCGGACAGTTTCTGCCCAACGACGACAGCACGAGCGCCCGCGCGTTCGCGGTGCTCGGCCGCAAGATGCAGCAAGAGCTGTTCGGCAGCCGGAATCCGCTCGGCGAGATCGTGCGCATTGGCGGCAACCGCTTCCGCGTCGTCGGCACCATGCAGGCCAAGGGCCAATTCCTTGGCATCGACCTCGACGATGCCGTCTACGTGCCGGCCGCACGCGGCCTCGAACTATTCGACCGCGATGGTCTGTTCGAGATCGATGTGCTGTTCGCCGAGGGCACGGATGACGACGCGATCGCGGCCGCCTGCCGACGGGTGCTGGTTGCGCGCCACGGCCTCGAGGACTTCACGATCACGGCCCAGCAGCAGATGCTCGACGTGCTTGGCTCGGTGCTGTCGGTGCTGACGCTCGGCATCGCCGCACTCGGTTCGATCGCGCTGCTAGTCGGCGGCGTCGGCATCCTGACCATCATGACGATCGCCCTGCGCGAACGAACCGCCGAGATCGGACTGTTGCGCGCGATCGGCGCGACGCGCCGACAATTGCTGGCGCTTTTTCTCGGCGAAGCGGCGGCACTGGCCGCGATCGGCGGTGCCTGTGGCCTCGTTCTCGGCATCGGTGTTGGCCAGCTACTGCACCTGTTGGTGCCAGCACTGCCGGTCTCAACAACGCTGATGCATGTAGCGGTCGCCGAGACTGTCGCGATCGCGATCGGACTGGCGGCAGGAACCATTCCCGCGCTGCGCTCCTCGCGGCTCGACCCGATCGAAGCGTTGCGCGCCGAGTAGACGCCCCGGATTTCCAGCGAATCGCTGCAGACGCATTCGTCTCGATGGTATTGGCACGGTTGCGCGCCCTTCTGCCCCACCTTTGGCGACACAACACACCTATCGCACCATGCGATATCCCCACCTCGTGACGATGCCATCGCGCAAGCCCGAACCCGGATCCTTCTCATGGTTGGCCTTGGTGCACGCATCGAAGTTGACGGTTCGCAGCGACGCACACGCACTCAACGGCTGCAACAACCGCTTGGAAATCTCGACCTGCACGAACGTGACCCGGTCGAGCTTCGGTAGATCCTTCACAAACGCGAGCGACTCACTGTCTGGTGTCGGAGTCAACGCCAGAGCTTCTAGCCCGTTCTGGTTGGCGAGCGCAGTAGTCATGGACTTGGTCAGCCGCCCGTCGAGACGTAGCGTTTGCCACGCGCGGCTGCCAAGGATCGCGGCGGCATCGTCGCCCGAAACCCGCAGTTTGTGAACGTTGCTGTCCCTGATCAGCGGCCGCCACATCCCACCCCAGGTATTGCCGTCGGTCATTTGCAGCGGCAGACCCAATTCGCGCAACTCGGGCATGTCGGCGACGACGTCAGCCAAGCGACCGTCGACGCCAAAGCAACTGCTGAGATCCAGTCGCTGCAACTGCCGCGGCAACGCCGCAACCAATTCGTGATCGAGAAAGCAGGTATCAAGCGTCAGCGAACGTAGCTTGGGTAGCGCGGCGATCCGCTGCAACACTGCCACCGTCAAGGCACGCGAACCCTGCCTAAGGATGCTGCCGCCGACGCCGGCCTCGACTGCGGCGCTGTGCACCATGCGCAATTCGAGGTGACGTAGCGAGGTCAACTCACCGAGCGTCAGCAACACTTCGGGCGTCACATCGGGGTCATCGAGAATCAGTGACTGCAACTTTGCGTCGCCCAGCGCGCGCAGCCCCTCAGCAAAGATCGGCATGCCACCCAAGAGCAGCGATTTGGCGCGGCTCGAGGTCGCCACGGCAGCACCAAAGCTGCGATCGAACGGCCGCCCCAACACCGACCCACCGCTTGCCGCCGCAGCGCGGAGTGCTGCATCGGCCACCGGCGGAAACGGTGCCACAAGCTCCAACACTTCGAGCCGTTCGACGTGGCCTAGCGCCGCAAGGTCCTCGACTGCCAGTGGCAACAGCTGAAGCGACAGCGTTCGCAGTTGTTTGGTCGTAGCCAACACGTCGAGTCGGCCCACGGCCTTGGCTTCGCTGCCAGACAGGATGTACTGGCTCATCTTCGCCGGCCACAGTCGCACGCCGAGGTGTTGCAAGTTGCCAAACCGCGAGAGGTCGCGTGCCATATGCAGCGGCATGCCAAACTCAAGGTGCGTGACATCGCGCGGCACGCCTTGCAGCTGGTCGACACTGCTGACGCGACGAACTCCGGCTGGCCAGCGATCGTGCACCGGAATGCTCGGATCCTGAGGCGAAGCGGCCTTGTGTTCGTCACGGTCGACCCGCGCTTGCCACGCCAACGCAACGGCCACGCCAATGCCAAGCAGCGCCAACGCCGCAGCGACCAACGAGCGCAGGCGCGATGGCAAAACATGCTGCGGGCCCGCCAACTGCGTGCCAGTCTGCATGCCAGTCTGCCGGCCAGTATGCGTGCCGTACCGCGATTCCTTCTCCGCTCGCTGCAGGATGGCGGCAACCGGCGGCTCACTCGCAAACTCTTGTTCTAGAAACGCGTCGAACTCGCGAACGCGCACGCCCTCAAGCTCACGGGCTCGTTGCTCTGCGTTGAGAGAATTCATTGAGACACCTCCGGGTTGCCCGTCGTCGCTCGCTCGATGCATTGCTTGAGAGTCGCACGGCAACGACGCAGCAGCGTCTTGACGCCACTGGCCTGCATGCCGAGTGCCGAACCGATCTCGGCCCACGACTTCCGTTCGCCGTATGCGAGACGAACGGCCGCCTGACTACGTTCCGTCAGCAACAGCAAGCACCCGCGCAACGCCTGCTGCCGCTCGACATCG
>CAXBFC010000395.1:0-7871 GCA_963974725.1 uncultured bacterium
TTCGAATACGGCCTGCAAGCCGTAACACTTGAAGACGCGGTGCTGATCCGCGGCACGGAAACCACCTGGGCGTGGACCAACACCGTCGCCAATGTTGCGAGCTACGGTGGCGGTTGTGGGGCTCCGGCTCCGCGTCTCGCTGCAGCGGGCCGACCAAGCCTCGGCGCGCCGGAGTTTTCCTTGGTCGTCGATCGGATGCAGCCCGGATCGGTGGCGGTGCTGGTCTTCGGCATCGCACCGACGACAGTCACCTTAGGCAGCGGCTGTGACCTGCTGGTGAAGGCGCCAACCGTGTTTGGCTTCCGTTTCGCCACCCCCCAGGGTCAGTCCCAGTTCGCCTTACCGATCCCCGCTTGGGCTGGCCTGCTCGGTCTCGATCTACGATGGCAAGCCGCATCGTTTGCCGGCAACGGGCTGACGGCCAGCGACGGTCTGCGCCTGATCGTCGGCTACTGATCCGGTATCGCAGCGCACGCGCGGCAAGATTGCCGCGTCACGCCATTCGCCCAACGCTGGCACAGACATTTGTGCGCGCCGTAGCGACGGCTACTTGGCGATCTTGGCGCGCAGCAAAGCGAGCGCCTTCTCCAGAATTGGATCGCGTGTGCGCAAGTCGTCGACGAGGCACGGAACGAACTCGTCAGGCTGGATGCCCGCGCCCTCGAACAGCGTTTCGTCGGGCTGCATCGCCTGCCAACACGGCACGCGGATGGTCACGCCATTGCCCAGGTCGAACTCCTGGGGATTGCCACTGCTGCCGAAGGTCGGCTGGCCAACGACGACGCAATCCCGCCCCTGCTTCATCATCAACACAAACGCCTCGTTGCTACTCATGACGTAACGACTCGTCAGTAGCGCAACGGGACCATCGTAGCTCCTACTTGCGTCGTTGCCCTTGATGGTGCGCTTGATGACCGGTCCAAAGCCTTTCTCGCCGGCCTTGGTGCGCACGCGGTGTTTCGCGTAGACCTTCGTGCCGTCGACGAACCACTGAGCCACTTCACGGGCGAGCAACTCGTCACCGCCAGCATTCGCGCGCACGTCGACAACCAGGGCCTTGGTGTCGGCCAGTTCCGTCAATGCGCCCGCGATGCGTTCGGTCTCGACGCCGGCCCACGTTGCGATCAACAGGTAGCCGATACCGTCTTTGGTGCGGCCCGCAACGACGTTGTCGGCGACGGTTTTGACCACCGCATACTTGCCAAGCAACTGGTAGCGGAACAGCGAGTCGATGGCGCGAGAGCCCGTCGCGAAGGTGCGGTCGCCGAGTTGCAGATACAGGTGCAGGTCCTCGGTCGGGCGCAGCATGTTTGCGACGGCGCCCGCGAAGCCGCGATCGGTCTTTGCCGACAGCACCGCCGCTTCATGCTGCTTGACGAGTGCCGGCCAGTTCGCGACGCGCAAGTCGTAGTACGAGTAGCGCTCTTCGAGCGTCTTCATCAGGATCTTGAACGCCGCCTTGTTGCGTCGCCCCTGCTGCTTCTGATTCGGCAGCTTCGCCGGCAACGTCGAGAACGACCACGGCACAGCTTCCAACACGACGCCGTTCTTGCTGCGGAAGTTCTGCGCCGCTGGGCAATTCAGGCTCATCTCGTAGTCGTGGTTCGGGACCAGCTCAACCTCGACAACCAGCGTCTTCATGCCCTGCCACCGGGGCTGCTTGGTGACCTTGGGAAACTTCGGGCCACCGCCGCAGATCGAGAAGCCGTTCTTGCTCATCTCTCGATCGAAGACCACGACTAGCTCGGTGGTTGTCTTGGCGTCCACCTCGGCAAAGCTTGCAGGCGTCATGGAGACGATCTTGGGAGCATCTTGCGCGAAGATCACGACACAAGACGCGAACAACGGGAGCAGGCGTCGCATGCCCGAAGCATATCGCCACCGCTGCTGTCTGTAGTCGTCTCGACCAACTACGCCGCCGGCCACCGGGTTCCTCCGCGCGACCAAACTGCATGTGACGCCCACAAGGCAAGGTCGACCGCGAACTGGTGGTTTTCGTGCCTGGCACAGTACCAACATGCTTAGGCCCGCGCGGTAGCCACAGTTTCCCCCGCGTCGAACACACGGGTCTCCCCCTCGGCGAGCGGGACCCAGGCTTCGTTGGACAGCGGCACGCTGGCCAAGAGCGTCACGCACTGGTCCGCGTGCGGCGATTCGACCCGCACACCGGGCGTCGCCAACACCGTAGGGGCGACGGAACAGGTACGTTGCAGCATGTGAAGACCCGGCGGTCTCAGCCGGCCTTCCGGCGGCCATTTCCTCCGGTCGCTGTGGGCGAACAGCAACTGCGCATCGGAGTAGAGGAAGTTGGCCGGGCCGAGTTCCCGCAGCTCGCTCGCGAAGCGCGCGATGACGTCGAGCCGCTCTTCCTTCGTGGGCACCTTGCCGTCAAACCAAAGACGCTCGATCCTCGCAAGGAGCGCGCAGAAAGCGAACTCAGAATCCGTTTCTCCAATTGGGTGGAAGCGACCGTTCCGGAAACGCGGATCTTCGAAGACACCGGGCACGTCGCCGTTGTGCGCGAACACGTGCATGCGACCCGCGAGCTCCCGTGCGAATGGTTGGGAGTTCGAGAGCGTAACCGCTCCCTCGGTCGCCTTGCGGACGTGTGCCAGGACCAGCGTACTGGCCAGGTGCCTCTCCTCGATGAACTTGACGCAAGCGCTTTCGGTCGCCGATCCAGCCTCCTTCATCAGCCGCACATCACGGTCGTCGTAGTACGCGACGCCCCACCCGTCGGGGTTGGGACCCGACGGATTGCCGTGACGCGCCAGCTCCTTGAGGGAGATGGTCACATCCGCTGGCAGACGGCTGCACATTGCGAAGAGCTCACACATCGTGCCCGGCTCGAACGGATGCGATCCACGGTACGCACCAGCCTCTCATGACGCCCAGGATGCGACGTGACCCGGATCATTGCCAGTGCAACTGCTTGACTCGCTGAGGGCGCGGTGTGCTTGTGGGCGAGATGGCACGATGCCATGGGGTCGTGGCGGGGCGGCGCTCGAATGGTCGAGCAACGCTCGACGCCAACGCCCCCACCCCCGGACACGGCCGCACACGTCCCAAGAACACGCGGGCACTGTTCGCAACACCGCGCACGTTGCTGCACCCACTACGCCCCAATGCGAACTACCAGGTGACATGGTGAACAGGTACGTATGAATGCCGGACACATCGCACGGCAAACGACGTCGGCACGGGCCTTGCTTCGAGAAGTGAGTTGCTGACGCGCTCAGCGCGGAGCTAGAGCTTGGGCTCCGAACCGCCAGGCGTCGAGCGACCCCAGTTCTCCATGCTCCAAACCGAACGATGCCTGCCTCTACCTCACCAACCGGAATGTCCTTCTCACACCTGCTGATCTCGGCGCTGCTCGGCTTCACCGTTTCGCCAGCGCTCACCGCACAGGGTTTCGAGCACCACAAGCTGCTGCCAACCAACGGAGTCGCCAGCGCGTTGTTCGGCTCCGCCGTTGCCACAGACGGCGTACTGATAGCGATCGGGGCGGCCGGTGCGAACCAGTTGGGTGCGACTTCTGGCTCGGCCTACGTCTTCGACGCCACGAACGCAAACCAGATCGTCGAACTCATCCCGGCGACGGGTGCCCCTGGTGACCAGCTCGGCACCGCGATCGCCATCGACGATGGCTTCGTGGTAGTCGGTGCCCCGTTCGCGGACGGCGTTGGCACGGACTCCGGCGCGGCCTACGTGTTTGACGCGACTTCTGGACTTGAGCTATTCAAACTTGAACCGGCGGACGCGGCTGCTGGGAACCAGTTCGGCTATTCGGTAGCCATGGACGGCAACCTCGCTGTTGTCGGGACACTGGGCGCCGCGTATCTGTTCGATGTGTCGACCGGACAGGAGCTCGTGAAGCTCTTACCGACCGGGGCCTCGACGACATTTGGCCTCAGTGGTTTCGGAGAAGCAGTCGCAATCGACGCTGGCACCGTTGTTGTCGGCGCCCGGCTTGAAAACGGCGTGAGCGGCTTCGCCGGCGCGGCCTACGTCTTCGACGCATCTAGCGGTAGCCAGCTCCACCGACTGCTTGCATTGGACGGGACAACTTGGGCCAACTTCGGAGCAAGCGTCGCCATCGACGGGGACCTCGTGGCCATTGGCGCACCCGAGGCGAGCCCGATCATCTGGCACGCAGGCGCGGCCTACCTGTTCGATGCGCTCACGGGCCAACAGACCCTGAAGATCCTTCCGGGCGACGGGCACCTTCAGGCCAAGTTCGGATCCTCGGTCGACGTCGATGGCCTGCACGTCGTCATCGGCTCCGAGAAGAACAACGCCAGCGGTGCGTTCTCGTCCGGTGCTGCCTACCTCTTCGAGGCGCCTGGCGGCAACTTCGTGCAAAAGCTGCAAGCCAGCGACGCAGCGCCACATGACCGACTCGGCGGCGCGGTCGCCGCCTCGAATGGAGTCTTCGTGGCAGGTGCCGCTCGCGACGACGACAACGGCACCGATTCAGGTTCGGCCTACGTGTTCGACGCAGCGGGGACGGTGACCACCATGGCACAGTGCCACACGAATGCAGGGAGCCTCACCCACGTCGGCGGCATCGCAGTTGCGGGCCAGACCCTGACGTTTCGCATGGACAGCGCGCAATCGGGCACCGCTTGGGCGCTACTGGCAGTGGCAACCGGGCCGGTGCCAGGGTGGCCTAACTGTGGTGTGAATCTTGGCAGCACAGGTGAACTGCTAATCGACACCCCGCTCATTTCGGTCGCCGCGCCGTGGTCGGGTCTTGCTGCCGACTTCCCCGTGAGCTTGCCCTCCCAGAGCGGGTTGGTCGGCTTCCCGCTCTACCTTCAAGGTGTGTTCATCGCCCCCACCTCAACGCCGGAGCCACTGCGTCTCACCGGCGGTCTTGAGCTCCTGTTAGGCGGCTATCGGTAGGCCCATGCAATCAGCCCGCCGGGCGGCTGCCGATCAGCGCATGGTTCAGGGCGCGGTAGATCGGCCAGCCAAGTCGAAGTGGCTCCCCGAGCTGTACGGTTTCGCTGACTTCTCGGTAGCTAGACGCCCGACCGTGAGAGGATGGTCGTTGATGAGCGACTCGGACGGACTACTGAGCATGTGGTTTTCGTGCCTGGCACAGTACGAACACCTACAAGGGCGTGACGCACCGGCCCAGGAACAGCACGGTCCCACTTCGCATGTCACGGATCATGTAGACGAACGGCCGGTTGGCGTTGAGGTGCGGCACAAACGGGACCTTACGGCCTGGGGCAGCGCTGGTAGGCGCCATCATGATGGCCGTCGCAGCGGTAGCCTCGGTGCCCTTCTCGTCAACGGAGAGGAACGCTTTGTGCACGACGCCACTGAGGAAGAAGCCGTCCCTAGGGCTCTTGCTCGACGTCATGCCGGAGAAGTCCGCGCGGTTGCGATCGAACGCGGTTCGCATGCCGAGAGCCTTCAGGCTGGTGGCGACGTCGTAAGACTGTTCGGATTCGAACTTCGGCAGCGACACGGTCGTCCTGCGACGAGCGAGCTTATCGAGCCAATTGTCTACCTGATTGCTCGACAGCTTCGCCTCGAGCGCGGGCAGGCCCGCGGGGTCGAGTGGCACGAAGACCACCATGGACAACTCGCCGCCGCGATAGGGAAGCTCGACGACGTGGAAGCCGCGTTCGGGGTAGGTCTGCTCGGTCGCGCCCCCCGGCACGGCGGTCACCATCCTCGGCGTCGCAAACAGTTTCCCTGTGGCGGTGAACGCTCCGTAGCGACAACCGGCGAACAGATGCCGCATCATCTGCACGTCACTCTTCGTGCCGCTCGCCTGGGTGAACGGTCGCGGTTGCGTGCCGGTCGCAAGGAACGGTTCTAGCCACTCCGCCTGGAAGTGCACGGCGTTGAGAAGCACGAGCCGCGTCTGGCCGTCGATCGTGTCCGGACCGACCAGGTTGTCGATCCGCTGCTCGGTGCGTTCTCGAACCCAGGCATTGATGCTGTTGATGGCTGCTGCGGCATTGTGGCGGAAGTCCGCGACGGCCACGGCGCCAGTGTCGTAGGTGGACTGCAGCGTGTTCACGTAGGTGCGCGACAGTGGATAGCTCTTGTCGCAGTAGAGCGCGTTCGCGACGGACAGTCGGTGGCCCTTGACCTTGCGCAGCAGTTGGTTGAGTTCGCTGACGAGTTGCCGCTCCTGGCTGGACGCCGTCTGCAGGTCGCGCCACTGGCGCTGCTTCTCGAGCTTGCGGATCCGCGCGCCGAACGGCGCGATTTTCGCCTTGAGGTCGCGGATCTTCACGACCAAGGCACGTTGCTCGGGATCGGCGCCGTCTGTATCGAAGAGCGACTTCAACTGCCTGTGCCCGGCGTGAGTGGCACCGATACCTTCTTCGGGCAGATGCAGCACCGTGGCCATCTCTCGGGCGGTTGCTCCGCGCGCGCCCGTGGCGGCCATCGTCAGTGCCGCGGATAGCGAGTATGGCGAAAAGAACAGGTTGCCGCCGTTGCTCGCTCGCGCGAAGCGTCGGTAGAGATCGAAGCCGAAGTCATTCGTCGACTCGGCGACGATGTTCTTTGCCTCGTTGCCCTGCGGTGCGCGGACTGCGCTGCGCTCGGTAATCGCGCCAAGCCCACGGCTCAACATCAAGGCTGCTGCAAGCACGGTGATGCGGGTCCACGTCATCTGCGGCTGATTCATATCGATTTTTGTTGGTCTCTCGGTCCGGATCGGCGGCTCGACGGCGGCGCAGACCAAGAGTTCCCGCCAGTGCAAGATTTCGGGACCGGCGCTAGTGGGGTGTTGCGAAGCGGCGTCGCCAAGGACCAAGGCGATCCGCACCTTGAGCACCGCGTACGAGACGCATGCTCGCGCGACGCAAGCTCGGAAATCTGGCGTTCGACGGCCCTCGCAGCGATCAAGGAGCCAGACTCGATCGACCGCGCGCTGCGGCGTTTCGGGGGAAAAGTTCGGAGCCGACGGTGCACTGCGGATGGCTTGACGGCGTGCCGTCGGGGTCGGATCGTGAACGTCTATTCGCCAAGACCCGGCTCTAGGACGGCCGCAGTCCAGGCCAGAAGACTCAGCCACCTTCGAGATCAACTACTGAAGGAGTCGCCCATGCGCACACTCATTACCGTGATCCTGGTCGTGCACGGCCTCATTCACTTTGCAGGCTTCGCCAAAGCGTTCGGTTTCGCGCAGCTGCCACAACTCACGGCTCCGATCTCTCGAACGATGGGCTCGCTCTGGCTCGCGGCGGGTCTGCTCACCCTCGTCGCCGCCTTCCTCCCCTTGCGGCTCTTCTGGATCGGAGGCCTGGTCGCGCTGATCGCCTCTCAGGCCGTCATCATCAGCTCTTGGTCAGATGCACGGTTTGGCACCCTCGGCAACACGGTTGCACTCGCCGCCGTCATCTACGCGTTCGGAGCGCGCGGCCCGCTAAGCCTGTTTGCGGAATACGCATCCGAAGGCGGTCGCCAGATCGCTCAATCGAGGCCGCGTGAGGTTCTCGAGGAGGCGGACTTGGAGGGACTTCCTGAACCAGTCAGCCGGTACCTCCGTGCATCAGGTGCCGTCGGACAAGCAAGGCCTTCGATTCTGCGAGCACGCTGGCAAGGACGCATTCGCGGCACTGCCAGCGACCCATGGATGAACTTCACCGCGGAGCAGATCAATGCCTACGGCGAAACAACCAGCCGCCTCTTCTTCATGGAGGCAACCATGAAGGGGTTGCCCACCGACATCTTCCACCAGTTCGTAGATTCGCAAGCAACGTTCCGAGTACGGCTTGCTTCGTTGGCGCCAGTCGTCACCGCAAAGGGGCCCGCGATGAACCGTTCCGAGACGGTCACACTCTTCAACGACATGTGCCTGCTCGCTCCCGGTGTGCTGGCCGATCCAGGAATTGCGT
>CAXBFC010000396.1:0-7871 GCA_963974725.1 uncultured bacterium
TGCAACCGATGCCGTCATTGCTCGGCCAACGATTCGTGATGCAGGCCTTTCCGATCGATCCCGGCGCACCGGTGCTCGGGCTAGCGTCTGCAACGGCGGGCCTCGAGATCATCTTCGGTCCGTGAGGTCGGCCGCGTGCTTGCCGTCAGCTGCGGCTGCGGAACGCGCGGCTGCCCAACTGCAAGAGACGGCGCAGACTTGGCGCTGGATCCGTCCAATGAAACAGCGGCAGCACGCGTCGGCCACGTAAGGATCGCAAGCATTGCCAGGCAGTCAGGCCTTCTTTGCTTCGATGTTCGCGTATGGCTCGAAGGTCGCGGGCGGGGTCCCAGAACAGCAATCCCGTTTGTTCGTTGGCAGGCGCCTGCGGTTGGCCGCCGGTCAAGGCTTGGTAGACAAGCCAGCCAGCCGGAATGCCGCAGCGAACCAGCAGCTCTTGCGACGCGGTGAAGCGTGGGTTGACTTCGATCAGCGTTGGCACACCATCGCGTGCGTCTCGCTTGAACTCGATGTTGGCGTAGCCTTCGAAATCCACGGCGTCGAGCAGCTGCCTGCATAGTGAGCCAATCTCCGCGTCCCAGCTCGCGACGTGTAGAGAACCCGGGCCTTCGTTGCGCGGAAACCGCCGAAGCACTTGCTTGCAGAACTCGAACAGCGGACGTCCGCCCTCGCCGCGGAATGTGTAATAGGTGACGGAGTTCGCATCGGGACCAGGCACCATCTCCATTGCGATCGCTCCGACCTCGGCGTCGCGAAGGCGTGCGGCAGCGTGGCGAAATTGGTCCCGATCGTGGGCGACGAAGTGCTTGCGGCCACCGCCTCCGAAGGCTCGTTGAAACCGGTGCGAGTGGATCGGCTTCAGCAGGATTTCGGTGCCTTCACGAGCAAACAGCGCGTCAACATCCAAGTCCGCATCGATGCTCCATACCCGCGGCAGACGAATGCCGGTGTCGGCGGCGAGGCGTGCGGTCTTCTCCTTTGACAAGAACGCATCGAGGTGCTCTCGCCGGGTGCGACCGAGAAGGTGGGTGGTGGCGAGCTGTTCGTGATGCTGCACGACGAACTCCAGGGCATCGTCGTCACACGGCAGAATGACCGCGCGCTGCAGTTGTCGCTTTTCCCCCAACAACAGATCGGACCAAACCGCCGCCGCCGTATCGCGATTGTCGTAAGGATACTTTTTGGTGGCGTGGCGCGTTGCCAGTTCTGGCCGTCCCTTCTGCAGCGATAGATGCACGGCGACGCCACGCTTCGAGAGCTCGCGCGCGATTGCCAGGGGACCGGTTGATCCGCCGAGTAGGACTGCGGGAGTCGTTGTGCCGTCACCCATGCGATTGCTGCGTGCCACAAGGCGCGGAACTGGTCCGCCGCACGCCACTGGTGCGCGGCACGCCAGGCGAAGTCGCGGGGCGGCTATTGCAGGGGCTCTTGGTTTCGTCGAACTCTTCGCGCATCAGGGCGAAGGATTGTAGCGACCGATTGGCGGAGTTCGAGACTCACCTGTCACTGCGCCCTTGAGGCACGAGGCGGCCGTGCCGCGACCATTGCCAGTCGTAGCCGCATGCTAACGGTGTCCGTGAAGGGGCCGACATTCACTCGACGCATGCACATTGGATTCGTGCCGGGCGGATTGCTGCCGGTATCGGTGGTGAGCGCGACCCGCACGCCAGCACGATCGGCACTAGCTACCACCTGCTCGTTGTACTGCCCCGCCGGATAGGCGAAAATCGGTAGCGGGTTCTCAACCTCACGCGCGAGGTCCTCGATGCCACCGCGGATCTCGAGGTCGACGGCTGCCGACTCGAGTTGGTCCAACATCGGGTGGTTGCGGGTGTGCGAAGCCATCTCGCAGCCTTCGCGTTCGAGCCGGCGCAGCTCGTGCCATCCCAGCACACCATTCGGCTGATTCGGCACCTGCAAGGCGGCAAGAATCTCCTCGATCTCCGCCATGGCTTCGTTGTGAGGTTGCTGCTTGATGTGCTTGCGCAACGTCTTGAACGCTCGCGTGCGCAAGCTTGGGCTCGACAACGGTAGCGCGCCTGCGGAAGTTGTCAGTGGCTCGCGCCGTGCCGTATGGCCGAGCGCGTGCTTCAGTGCCAGCCACCAGAAGTAGTGTTCTGGCTGATCGGGGAAGCCCGTCGGGACGAACAATGTTGTCGGAATGTCTCGAGCTGCTAGCAGGGGCCAGGCGCGCTCTGCGAACGAAGTCAGTGCGTCGTCAAAGGTGATCCAGCACGATCGTGCCGGCAGCGCCTTGCTACCGTCGACGTGTGCCAGCACGTCGGCGCCAGACACGAATTGGAACCGCTGGGAAAGCAGATTCAATTGTGCGGCAAAGGCGTCCGACGCAGGCGCGTCATGGAACGTCAGGATCAACAGATGATCGGGGGCGATCCGGGTGCGCGGCGCACACTCAAGTAGTCGGATTGCCAGTCGCGACGGCGGACTCGCCAGCAGGAAACGTCGAATCGGTTTGTCTATCACCCAAGGAAACTTCGATCGCGAAGCTGTTGGTTTTTGGTTGGTCGAGGGACTTGTTGACGCGTTGTCGGTGACATGGGCGAGTAGGGATGGCTCGCTTCTTTGTGGCTGTGATGTACGATTTGCACGTGCCGTGTGCCAACAGATGTGACCTCAATTGCGTTGGTATTCCCCGTGCTCGTGACTCTGGTTGCCAATTGCTGTGCTTCTTTGACCGTCGACTGCGAGGTTAGTCGGTGAACGCGACCGAGAAAGGGGGGCAGAAGCGGTTGATGCGTGGCACGGCGCTGCTGATGGTCGGGCGTGTCGTCGGACTGCTGATCAACTTTAGCACGCAGCTACTGATTGTGCGCAGCCTGGTCAAGGCGGACTACGGCATGTTCGCCTTCGCGTTGGGGTTCATGGAGACCCTGGCGATCGTCGCGACCTTCAACCTCGGCCACACGACGTCGCGTCTGGCGCCGCGCTACGAGGAAGAGGGGCGAGCCGCGGAGCTGACCGGCGCGGTCTACTTGATGACCGCGACTGTGTTCGTGCTGGGCGGCCTTTCGGTACTCGGGATCCACTTGCTGCAGGCGCCGCTGGCTAGCGCGTTCGAACTCGATGATGCCGGTCTCGCCTTGGTCTTGTGTCTGATCTGGCTGACGCCCGTGCAGGCCTTCGACAGCTTTGTTATCGCGCTGTTGGCCACCTTGGCCAACGCCCGCTCGATCTTTGTGCGCCGCCACCTGTTGGGGCCATTGATCAAGCTCGCGGCGGTATTGGCGGTGCTCGCAAGTGGCGGTGGCGTCGCGGAGATCGCGTATGCGCACCTGGCTGCAGGGCTGTTGGGACTGGCGCTCAATGTGCTTTTGTGGGCGAAAACCCTTCGCAACAAGCGGCTGCTCGTTGGTGCGCTGTCGCGAATCCGAGTGCCGTTTCGCGAGGTCTTCGGATTTGCGGCGCCGTTGTTGTTGTCCGACATTGCCAAGACGCTGCGCGGTGCGCCGGTCGTAGTCGTGCTTGGCTACTTCTGCGTGCAGGAAGAGGTTGCTGCCTATCGCTCGGTGTTTTCGTTGGCTCGCCTCAACGAGTTCGCTCTGGTGACGTTCTCGATGTTGTTTGCGCCTATGATCGCGAGGCTGCAGGCGCGTCAGGACTGGGAGGAGCTGCGAGCGACCTTCTGGCGGGCCTCTCTATGGGTCACGGTGCTGTCGTTTCCGTTGTTCGCTGTTTCCGTTGTCCTGGCGGAGCCGGTCACTGTGCTGTTGTTCGGGGACCAATACGAAGGTTCTGCAGAAGTGTTGGCCGCGCTTGTGGTGGGCTACTTCATGCACAGCGCGATGGGGTTGAGTGACCATGCGCTCAGAACTCTCGGGGCGGTGCGGCTGGTGGTGGCACTTGATGTGGCCACTGGCATCCTGACGTTCGTGTTGCTGCTGGCGTTGGTGCCCACTTATGGCGCGTTCGGTGCTGCGGCTTCGGTCAGTGGCGGCGGCTTGTTTCGTGCGGTTGCATTCCACGTGGCGCTGCGGCAACGAATCCCATTGGGGCGCGTGCCGATTGCCCACCTGCGGCTGGCGGGACTTCTCTTGGTGCTCCTGGCGGTTTTGATCGCTGTGCAGCGATACTGGCACCCGCCCTTGGCAGTGGGGCTTGCATTGCATCTCATCGCGTTTGCGGTCGCGCTTCGTCGCGGGCGGAAGGCGTTGGCAGTCAGCGAGTTCTTCCCCGAGCTGGCGCGCATTCGCATCTTGCGCTGGCTGCTATGAACACCGGCATGGTGTGTCGGAGCTAGCCAGTGTGTCGGAGTTGGCCAGATTGCCCAGCTAGCCAGAACCCCAGCAAGCCAGAGCCCCAGCAAGCCAGAACTCCAGCTATGGAGTGCGGCCGATCAGTTTGGCCATGCGTTCGCGAACTGCGTCGGGCGGCCCCTTTTCGAGCACCATTGCCGTGGCCGAACCCAAAGCCAAGGTGAACCAGAAATAGCGCAAGTACGACATGTGCAAGAACACGGCGCTCGCCAGATACGCGAGATTCATCAGCAGCGCTGCCGTGGCCAGTGCCGCGATGTGGGGATGCCACAACCAGCGACGTCGTTGGCGTATCAATCGCAAGACAACCAAGCCGACCATGCCACCGAAGCCGACGATGCCGACGATGCCGTTCTCGGCGCCGAGTTCGAGGTACAGGCAATGTGCTTCGCGCTCGGTGTCGAGGCGTCGGATGTTGAGCCGGTTGCCGTAGTCGCGGCAATACGAGGGGAACACGCCTGGGCCGACACCGATGATCGGGTGGTCGGCGAATACTTGGGCGGCGGCGATCATCTCGGTGAGCCGGCCTTTGACTGCACCGTCCGACTCCGGTTCTCGGCCGTGGATCAAGGTACCAACGCCGGGCAGCGTCATCATGCGGTCGCGAAACTGCGGGACCGCGAGCAGCAGCAAGAAGCCTGCGCCGGCAATGGTCACGCCTTGTCGGAATGAGATCACGCGGATCATCATTGCGGCAGCAAACACGCCAACGGCAGCGACGGCTCCGCCGCGCGAAAACGCCAGTACAAAGCCTCCGAGCGCGACTGCCGTTGCGAAGACCGCAAACGCCCGACTCAGTGCACCTCGTGCCTGCCAGGCGACAACGAGGCCGACTGGGACCAGCATCAACATCACTTGCGCATAGCGATTGGTCTCGCCGATGGTGCCCGACAAGCGCAGCTGCTTGCCACTGCCGCTGGCGGTGCTGATCGGTGTGTCCAGCACCTGGCCAAGGCCACCAAAGGTTGTGCCGAAGTTACCGGTCAGTTGCTGGATGATCGGTGCGATTCCCATCACCACGGCGGCCGCCAGTAGCGCCCACAAGATGTGCCAGAGCGCCTGCGGAGTCCGGGCCGCATTGACCACGAGCAGGTAGATCAGAACTCCTTCCAGTATGGATTCGCGGAGTTGATTGGCTGCCGTCGGGACATCACGCGAGAACAGGACCCCGAGAAACTGGGCCAATACGAACAGCAGTACGAACGGCAGTTCTTTCGGGACCACGATGCCGCGACCGCGCCACAAGTGGTGGATGATCGGGGCGAGCAGCAACACCGGCAATGCCAAGCCGACGAGGGCGGGTGCACCGTGAAACTTGATCGCAACCGCGATCAGGTTGGCATACAGCAAACCGGTGAACACGGTGGTTCCGACTTGCGGCTGTAGCACTAGCACACTGCCGACCAGCAACGCGGCGGAGAGTCCGAGCCCGACGATCGGTTGCACGGCTGTTGCCGCGGCCACGACAAGCAGCAGAACGCAGATCGATAGCATCACTGGCCATCGCGTCAGCTTGCCTTCGTTGCGTTGGGGCTCCGACAGCGTTGGCAGCATGCCCGGACCTATGCCTGCGTTCGCTGGGAGTCAGTGCTCGAACTGCTAGCAGGCGCGGGCCGCCTTCGTGGCTGTCTGGTCCGGCGGCGCCCTGTTGTGGCTGCCGTGGGAGCACGTGGTACTAGCGACAATCGATACAGTGCCAAAGCCATGGCGATCGCGAACAAGAACCCCGCGATCGCACCGACGACCACGCGTTTTGGCGCGGACAAGCCCATCGGCTTCAGCGGTGGGCGGGCGCCATCGACAACGCTGACGCTGATCGCGCCTTCCTTATCGAGACGCTCGGCATCTTTGGCGCTGGCCAATCGCCTGCTGGCTGCTTCGAACTGCTCGGTGAGTCGTTGCTCGATGCGTTCGAGTTCGCGCAGCTTGCGACGGCCCGAGGCAAGCTTGATCATTTCGTCCTCGGCCTTGCCAATCTCGACATCGAGTGCGGCGATCTGATCCGCGACTTGGGTGGACGTCTGTTGCTGTAGATCCGCCAGCAGTTTGGCGGCAACTTTCACCGCGGCAGTGGCGGCTGTGACGGCTCGGCTCTCGGGTCGCCAGCTAGCCAGCAGCTCTTGCTCTGCGAACTGTGCGCGAAGCAGCTGGCTCCGGGCCGTTTCGATCAGGCGAGCTCGCTCAGTGCCTTGCAAGCCTGCTTGCAGTTCACTTCTGCGGCCGCTCAGTGCGCTGCTTCGGCGAATCAACTGCACTTCTTGTTCGCTCGGGTTCCAGAGTCCGTGCTCGGTTCGATAGCTGAGTAGCGAACCTTCGGCGGCCTTTAGTTGCCTGCCCAGTTGCTCGGCGTCTTGTTTGAGGAAGCGCACCTCGGTGGTGCCGAAGATCTGCAGGTGCTTGCGTTCGAACTCCTCGACCAAGCCGTTGACGACTGCGGCTGACAGCTCAGCGTTTGCATGCGTGAACGCGATCTCGATGACGCTCGAATCGGTTACGGCAGTAATGCTGAGCGCGTCGCGCAGCATGCCGATTGCGAGCGCCTCCATGCGTTCGGGCTTGAGGGTTTCTTCTTCGGCGCGCTCGAGAAGCTCGGGGTACAGCTCCGTGGCACCGAACCGTGCCACGACGTTGCCAGCCAAGTCCTGACTCTCAAGCAACGTGATCTCGGTATTGATCATCTCGTTGAGCCGGAACATGCTGGTCGCTCGCTCGCCGTCGAACTGAGGGCGGTTGATGAACTCTCGGCCGAGCTTGACGAGCACCGTCGCCTTGGCGCGGTATTGCTGAGGCGTGAAGTGGCTGAGCACCGCGACGCCCCCGGCGACGAGTAGCGTTAGCGACGCGATCATCCACTTGCGGCGCCACAGCGCTCGCAATAGCGAGGAAAGATCGGCGTTCGACGTCTGCATGGTATGGAGTTCGGCCGCCTTACAAGTTGACGTCGGGTCGGATCGTAACGTTGAAGGGCAGATTCCGTCGCACGTACTGATCGATCCAGACGTTGACGTTGGCGATCGCTGACTTTGGCACGATGATCAAGTCGTCGGGGCGGAGTTCGAGATTCTGCGTCGTATCCGTGCCATCAAGGGCCTTGGTCAGATCGCATACGACGATCCGGTAGGGAACCCATGGCTTCTGCGTCGATTCTGACTGGTGCGGGGATTCGTGCGCGGATTCGCGCGGTGATTCCCGGTGCGCGGATTCCCGGTGCGGGGATTCCGGGCGTCCGGTTGGGTTGTAGGAAGCTAAACGGGTCTGCATCGGCTGACGGCGGACCGATGGCTGCGCTGGTGGTCGCGCCGATGGTTGTGCTGACATCGAGTCGCGCCTGGAAGGCTTGGCATTGCGCCTCATGACCAATACCTGCTCGAGATGCGCCGTGTCCAGCGGCCCTCCAGCTGTCAGTAGCGCTTCGAGCAGCGTTGTTCGGTTGACGAGCACCAGGGGGCCTGGCCTACCGACTTCCCCGCCGATGTGGACGCGCCTGCCGACGAAGCCGCGCACGACGATGGTCACGCGCGGGTTTCGCAACTCAGTACCGAGACGTTGCTCGATTTCCAAACTCAGTGCTTCTGGCGTGCGACCCTCGGCAACCAC
>CAXBFC010000397.1:0-7818 GCA_963974725.1 uncultured bacterium
AGTAGGCAAGCGACCTGGCGAGTTCGTCAAGACGTGCCGCGTTCTCTTGGATCTTGAGCGAACAGACTGCGTGCCCAACTCGGATCACGCCATGCAACGCGGCAGCCGCGACGCCGGGCGCAAGGCGCGGCACCCACACTTCGAGGACCGTTTGCCACGGGGCTTCGGCCAGCTCGTTCTCGAACCAGTCTTCCCAGTCGCGGTTGCGCGCTTGCTTGCCGAGAGCCTCGCGCCATGCCTTGGCATCGATGGCTTGCGTCGTTGCAGAACGCTTCTCCAGCCGGTTGCGATAGCGAGCCACCCAGGCGACGACCGCGTCCGCTCGCGCCATCGAGACCAAGGCCTCGGCGGTCATCGGGCCGTGGTTCGAAAGCCCGCCACGGAAGCTCGGCCCATAGGGCGCCAGCATCTCGAGCGCTTCGTCCATCGCATCCGTTCCCGATGGGCTGGTGCAATTTGGGCTAGTGTCGCCAACGCTGCCGGCGGCTCGGGGGCCCGCGATCGCTCGGCTTGAGAGGCCCCAAGCGCTGATGGGCAACGTGCCCAGGCCGGTGAGAAAACTGCGGCGTGTCGTCATGGCAAGGTCCGGTGGTCTTGCGACAGGATACGGGTGCCTGTTGCGGGCGGGACAGATTACGAGCGCCCACTGCGCAAACTCCTCGGCGATCCGCCGTTGGCAACCTGGACCCGGGGATGCTTTGCCGGCCTTCGCCAGATCCGGAAGGGGTGAACGCGTGGCGGTCCTGGGGTGGCAATGGACCGTCAAGTATTGGTCGTAAGGTGCTGTGATTATTTAATTTAAGGCGCAATCGAGCTTGGGCGATGGCCTCTGGGACTCGCCTGCGCAGAGTGCGAGTTGGGCACTGCTGCGAGCCGGTCGGGCCGATCGGGCAAAAGCCAGCCTGTGCAATGGATCACCCGGCTCAGGTGCTGGCGGCCTGGCGGCGACGGCTGCTCCGAGCCGCCGCTGGCCCAGACTCTTCGCAGCCACGTTTCGGTGCCACTCTGACGTTGGCGGCGGCCGGCCAGGTCGAGCTGCGGCAATACTTGCTCCGTTGTCATTGGCCGGTGGGCCGGGCGAGCGATGCGTGTCGAGCCAGATCGTCGCTGTTGGCGCGACCCCATCTCGGCGAGTCGCGTCCCCCCGTTTGCGGGCGATCACGGCCCGAAGAGTTGCTTGGCGGGCGCGTAAGAACCGGCTTTGGGCGAGTGATCGAACTTGGCGACTGTGCGGGTCTCTCGCAGCTGGCAGCCGGTTGAAAAACGGATCGGTTTCCAGCCGGGTGCATTTCGATGCAGATTGGTGCCCGGAAACGTAGGCGAATCAGCGGATTCGCCGAGGCTTGCGGGTGCCGAGCGGTGCGAAAGGCGCGTCGCTGGGAGCTGGATTAGTTCTTCTACGGGCTGCTCGGGCTACCTCCGCCCTTGACCGCCCAGGGGCAGATCCGCACAATCCTTGCCCCCATTCTTCCTCCGGAACCCCTCCGCCTCGTCCAGATGACCCGTCCACTCGCTGTGATTTGCCTTGCCGCCGGCATGGGCAAACGCACCAAGGTAAGTATGCCCAAGGTGCTGCTGCCTCTGTGTGGCCGCACCCTGGCGTCGTCGGCGTTGCTGGCGGCTGCGGATCTCAAGCCGGCGCGCACCGTGGTGGTGTTGCACAACCAAATGGAACGGGTGCAGGCGTCGTTGGAGAAGGAGCTTGCGGGCGACTTTGATCACGACTCTCGCAGCATTGTCTACGTCGACCAAGGCGCGCCGAACGGCACTGGCCACGCGGTGCGAGTAGGCATGGAGCAGCTCAAGGACTTCGTCGGCGACGTCATCGTGATCTACGGCGACTGTCCGTTGATGACCGCCGATACGTTGCAGGACCTGGTCGACTTGCGCGGCGATGCGGCGTGTTCGGCGTTGACGGCCTTTACCGACGATGCGATGGGACTCGGTCGTATTCTGCGCAACGAGGTCGGCAACTTCGTCGGCATTCGAGAGCACAAGGATTGCTCCGACGAAGAGCTCCTGATCGATGAGACCAACTGCGGCTTCTACTGCTTCGATAGCGAGAAGCTGCGTCCGGCGCTGGCCAACTTGCAGCCGAACAACGCGCAAGGCGAATACTACCTGACCGACGTGATCGCCGACTTCGTATCGCAAGGCGAAGTGCTGCCGACCGCCGAGGCCGCGGACATCGCCGAGGTCATGGGCGTCAACTCGTTGGCGGACCTGTCGCTGGTGCAATCGGTGATGCAAGAACGCATCTTGTTCCAGCACATGAGCAACGGCGTGTTGATCACCGATCCCGCCGCGACGTGGATCGATCACGACGTCGAGATCGGCAGCGACACCAAGATCCTGCCATGCACGGTCATCGGCAGCGGCTGCAAGATCGGCAACGGCTGCGAAGTCGGACCGTTCACGCATTTGCGCGGCGGCACGGTGCTCGAGGATGGCGCGGCGCTCGGCAACTTTGTCGAAGCCAAGAACGCCCACCTGGGCCAAGGCGCCAAGGCCAAGCATCTGACCTACCTCGGCGACGCGGTGGTGGGGGCCAAGGCCAACATTGGCTGCGGCACGATCACCGCCAACTACGATGGCGTCAACAAGCACCAGACCAAGATTGGCGCGCGTGCCTTCATCGGTAGCGGCACGGTGCTTTGTGCGCCCGTTGAGGTCGGCGACGATGCAATGACGGCCGCTGGTGCGGTGGTCAAGCCAGGAACCACGATCAAGACGCACGAGTTGTGGCTCGGCGTCCCGGCTCGCTATCTACGACAACGAGAGTTGCCCGCAGCAGCGGCCGCCTCTTCCGGAGTGAAAAAGTCATGAGGATGCGCGGCGAACGTCTGCGCGTGTTCAGCGGCACCGCCCATCCGCGGTTGGCGCAGGACATCTGTTCGTTCATGGGTGTTCCGCTGGGCGCGGCGTCGCTGCAGCGATTCCCCGATGGCGAGATCAACCTCAAGGTCGAGTGTGATGTGCGCGGAGCCGACGTGTTCGTCGTGCAGCCGACCAGTCCGAACGTGCATGAGCACCTGTTCGAACTGTTGTCGTTTGCCGACTGCTTGCGTCGCGCCTCAGCGGAGCGCATCACTGCGGTGATTCCGTACTTCGGCTACGCCCGAAAGGATCGCAAAGACGAAGGCCGTGTCCCGATCAACGCCAAGCTGGTCGCCAACATGTTGGTCACGGCTGGCTATGACCGCGTCGTCACGGTCGACCTGCACGCGGCGCAGATTCAGGGCTTCTTCGACATCCCGGTCGACCACCTGTATGCGCGTCCGATCATGATCGACACCGTGCGTAAGCTCGGCGCCGAGAACATCAAGATTGTGTCGCCGGACATCGGTGGCACCAAACTCGCGCGTGCCTACGCCAAGGACCTTGGCTGCGATCTCGCGATCATCGACAAACGCCGCATCAGCGGTGAGCAGACCGTCATCGAGCACGTGATTGGCGACGTTGAAGGCCACGACATCGTACTCGTCGACGACATGGTCTCGACCGGCGGCTCGATTGTCGACGCCGCTCGCATCGTCAAAGAGAAGGGCGCCAACAAGGTGTTCCTTGTCGCGACGCACGGAGTGCTCGCCGGCAGTGCCGTCGAACGTCTCAACAAGGCGGACGTGGAGAAGATCCTGTTCGCCGACACGATTCCGTTGCGTGACCGCGGCCTGGAGCGACTCGAAGTCGTCTCGATGGCGCAGCTATTGGCGCGCGCTATCGATCGTATCCACCGCAGTGAAAGCGTCAGCATGCTCTTCGAGGGCGACAACTGATCACGCTGCAACCGCATTTCTACTCATCACAGTTTCGAACGTATTTAGAGGTAAGTCATGGAAGTCGCCCAAATGAAGGCAGAGCGTCGGACCGCTCTGGGTCGCAATCAGATCAAGAAGTTGCGCGAAGAAGGCTGGATGCCGGCAGTTGTCTACGGCCAAGGCGGCGAGTCGGTGTCGATCCAGATCTCCGAGTGGGAATTGGAGCAGCACCTGAAGGCGCGCCACAAGGTCTTCAACCTCGATGTTGCTGGAACCAAGATTGAGAGCTTCTTGCAGGACGTGTCCTACAAGGCCATCAACGATCGCCCGCTGCATGCCGACTTCCTGCGCATCAGCTTCGACAAGCCGATCCAGACCACGCTTGAGATCAGCCTGCTGGGACACCCCGCCGGCCTCAGCCGTGGCGGCGTGCTCATCAAGGACAACCTGAAGATCAAGGTCACGGCGCTGCCGACCAAGCTTCCGGAAGTGCTCGAGGTCAAGATCAGTGGTCTGAACGCAGGCGACTACCTGCACGCCAAGGACCTTGTGCTGGCCGAAGGTGTTGAGCTGGCTGTGGATGGCGACCTGGCGATCTGCCATGTCACCGCCGCGCCAGTGGTCAAGCTGAATGCCGATGGCGAAGCCGAAGCCGAAGGCGAAGGCGACGAGGAAGCCGCCAAGTAGCTTGAAGTAGCGTTTCGGGCCGCCGTGGTGGCCACAATTGGAGTTCGCTCCAATTGTGGGCTTGTTCCACTGGGGCTCGCTGCGTAACCTTCTCGCCCCTCCAACGCCGTCATGGGTTGGCATCGGATCGCAATAGGCATCGGAAACCCCGGTGCGGAATACGAATCCACCCGACATAACGTCGGGTTCATGGTGCTTGATCTGCTGGCGGAGCGGATGGGACTCTCCTTCACGCGTTTGGAACGCAACGGGCCAGATGGTTCGAAGCGCTTCTCAGGCAAAGTGAAGGCGCAGGTCTGCGAAGGGCGCCGCAAGGGCAAATCGTTCTTGCTCGCCAAGCCACAGACCTACGTGAATCTGACCGGTGAAGTTGCAGCCCCGTTGCTGCGATATGCCAAGCGCACACCGGACTCGCTCTTTGTAATTGTCGATGACCTGAACCTACCGCTGGGCCGGATTAGAATCCGGCCGTCGGGTAGTGCAGGGGGCCATAACGGCCTCAAATCCGTTCAGCAGATGCTGACTACGGACGCATATCCCCGTCTCCGTCTCGGTATCGGACCGCCTGTTGACCCCGCCGCTTCTTCTAGCGGGCCGGGAGACGCAGGGTCCGAAGGTCGAAAGAAGGCAGCAGCCACCAAAGCGCAACAGCTTCGGGGCCGCGATTGGCCTGACTTCGTCCTGGCTCCATTCCTCCCGGAGGAACGTGAGGTTCTGAGTCGTGTTCTGGTTCAAGCCGCCGACTGCGCAGAAGCGTGGCTCGATGGTGCGGACCTGAAATCCCTGATGGGAACCTACAACTGATCGACCGCTCGCAAGAGCGTTGGCTCGCAAGAGTGTTGGCTCGCAAGAGTTGTTGATCAGTTGCTCACATTCTGCCACTCACATTCAGCCACCAGACAAGTTGTCTGGGACCGTATCGGGCCTCGCCCGGGAGATAGAAATTTGGAAAGCACCCGCACTTACGAATGCATGTGTATTCTCGACAACCGAGAAGTACGCAAGGGCTGGGAGTCACTCAAGGACTCCGTCGCAGCCATCTTTACCAAGCACGGCGCCAAGGTTCTGAGCAGCCGCCGCTGGGATGAGCGTCGCCTCGCCTACCCGATGAACGGGCAGATCCGCGCGACCTACCTGCTGATCTACATGGAGATCAACACGGACTCGATCCCCGTGCTTCGTCGTGACCTCCAGTTTAGCGATTCGATGCTTCGCTACATGATCACCGACTGCCCGAACGTGCCGGAAGGCGCCTACGAGCCGGAAGAAGAGTTCGACGTCAACGCGATCCCCGAGGATGACGCGCCGGACGTGGAAGAAGCACCCGCCGAGGAAGCCAAGGAAGGCGACGCGAAGGCCGAAGGCGATGCGAAGCCGGATGGCGATGCGAAGCCGGAAGGTGACGCGAAGCCCGCAGAAGAAGCTTCGACCGAAGAAAAGCCCGCTGAAGCCGCCGCCGCAGGCGAAGCTGCTCCAGCAACCGCCACTGATGGCGAGGAGACCAAGTAATGACTAGTCAAGATACCGATTCCAGCAGCAGCTCCAGCAGCGAAGGCGGATCGGCTCCAGCAGGACGCCGCAAAAGCTTTGGCCGCTTCGGTGCGAAGAAGAAGCTCGTCACCCCCGATGAGCCGCTCGACTACAAGAACGTCGCCTACCTGTCGAAGTTCTTGTCCCCCAATGGCCGCATCCAAGGGCGCAAGCGCACTGGGTTCTCCGGTCAAAACCAGCGTCGGTTGGCGGAAGCCATCAAGCGCTCCCGCATCGTCGGGTTGCTTCCGTTCGTCGGGAGGATGTAAGCGATGGAACTACTTCTAAACCAAACGATCGAGCACTTGGGTCGCACCGGCGACGTCGTCGACGTCAAGGCTGGCTACGCACGCAACTACCTGTTGCCGCGCGGTCTGGCCGTGATGGTCACCAAGGGCAACATGGCACAGGTCGAGCTCGCTCGCGCCGCGGCCCTCGCCGAAGAAGAAGCCCGCCTCGCGGGTCTCAAGGACATGGCGTCCAAGCTTGGCGAGGTCTCGGTCACGATCGAAGGCAAGGCCAACGACGAAGGACACCTGTTCGGTTCGGTGGCTGCAGCCCAGATCGCAGAAAGCCTGCGTGAGAAGGGTGTGCCGGTCGAAGACAAGCAGGTTCGCCTTGAGCACCCGATCAAGGAGATCGGCGTCTACGACGTGATCGTGCACCTGCACGCGGAAGTCGAGTCGAAGATCAAGGTCTGGGTCGTCCAGCAGAAGCCCGAGTAGGGCACCAGAATCCCGAGTAGGGACTAAGGGCCTGAGCTTTTCACGAACTCAAGCAAGCCGCTCGCAAGTCGCGAGCGGCACAACCGCCGAGGCCAAACCTTGAACGAAGCCATCCGTGTTTCCATGGTCAGCCTCGGCTGTGCCCGCAACCTCGTCGACTCCGAGGTTCTGCTCGGCCACGTGGTCGAAGAAGGCCTGCAAGTCGTGCAGGAAGCCGAAGACGCGGACGTCGTCATCGTCAACACCTGCGGCTTCATCGACACGGCCAAGCAAGAGTCGATCGACACGATCCTGTCGGTGGCGGCGCTCAAGAAGGAAGGCAACCTGAAGGGCGTCATCGCCGTCGGTTGTCTGGCGCAGCGCTATGGCGAACAGCTGACGGATCAGATCCCCGAGCTCGATGGCGTGTTCGGCTTGTCCGACTATTCGGGCGTGCCGACCGTCGTGCGCAAGATCGTCAACGGCAGCGAGAAGCGCTGGACGGCGACGATCGATGGCGGCAAGCCGAAGGGGCCGCGCAGTGATACCAAGCGTTGTCTGCTGACGCCGTTGAGTTTCGCCTACTTGCGCATCAGCGAAGGTTGCGACCACACCTGCACGTTCTGCGCGATTCCGAGCATGCGCGGCCGCAATCGCAGCAAGCCGATCGAGGTCTTGGTCGAAGAGGCGCAGAGCCTGGCTGCCGCCGGCATCAAGGAGCTGGTCGTCGTCGCCGAGGACAGCACTGCCTATGGGCTTGACCTCAACAAGAAGCGCCAGATCCACACGCTGCTCGAGCAGCTGGCCGAGGTCGAAGGCATCGAGTGGGTGCGGCTGATGTATGCCTACCCGCACACCGTACTGCCCGAGTTGACGACGTTCCTGCGCGACAACCCGAAGGCCGTCAAATACCTCGACATCCCGATCCAGCACATCAGTTCGCCGATGCTGCGCGGCATGAAGCGCGGCGTGAAGTCCGAACAAGTGCGCGGCATTCTCGATCGCCTGCGCGACGAAGTGCCCGGCATTGCCGTTCGCAGCACGTTGATCACCGGCTTCCCCGGCGAGACCGAACAGGATTTCCAAGAGCTGAAGAACCTCGTCGAGAGTTACCGCTTTGAGCGACTCGGCGTGTTTAC
>CAXBFC010000398.1:0-7771 GCA_963974725.1 uncultured bacterium
TATCACGCTTGGCAGCAACGCAGGTACGTCGATTTTGGAGAACGTCTTGGTTCGCTATGGCACCGGACCGAGTGTCAGTTGTACGTCGCTCAACGTCGAACTGCGAAGTGTTCGCGTCGACCACGGCAGCTTTGCAGGGGTCTTCCTTGGCCAGGCCTCGGCCGCGGTCAATCTGGTTGCTTACGGCTGCACGGGCAACGGCATCGAGCTGCAGAACGGCACCTACGACCTGCTGCACGCATCGGCCGCGATGAATGGCGGTGATGGTATCAAGCGAACCAGCCTGTGGGCTGGCCAGGTCATCAACAGCAACGCGTGGAGCAACACCGGCGACAACATCGATGTGCCTGCTGGGCAAGTTGTAGCAAGCAACGGCGTCGGACCGGCGCTTGCTGGCAGCAATGGCAACGTCGATGTCGATCCGCAATTTGTCGATGCTGCCAATGGCGACCTGCATTTGCTCGCGACCTCGCCGTGCTTAGGCATTGCCGATGTGCCGACGGCGCTGGCGGTCGTCAAGGATCACGACGAGACGTCTCGTCTTCAGGATCATGCGCTCAATGGCAGCATGCTACCAGACCTCGGCGCCTACGAACGTGCCGCGTACGAACTGCAAGTCGGTGGCGCGCCGATTCTTGGCTCGACGATGACGTTCACCGTGCAGGGGCCCGTGGGGGTCAGCGCGTCGTTCTTGAGTTTGTCACCCGGCCCTGGGGTCTTGTTGGCTCCGCTGGGCTTTGCGCTGATCGGCTTCCCGAATGCGACGATGTCGGGTGCTCTCTTGGTCGGGCAGCCAGCGACCTTCAGCATCCCGTTCAACCCCGCATTGCGTGGCGTGAGGTTTGATGTGCAGGGCCTTGCGCTGCAGGTGGGGCCAGCGTTGCGCGGCGGGTTTACCGGCGTCGATCGCAACCAGGTGCACTTCGACTAGCGGCACGGATGCGCGCGCCGCGGCGTGCGTGCACTACGGTTGCGATTCGCCGTTACGTCATGGTGTGGCTTGGCTACTTCGCGGAGATTCCGGGAATCACCATGAAGCAAACCACCATCCTGTTTGCTGCAATTGCCTTGGCGCCTCTCCTTCACGCCCAGCAAGTCGCAGTATCTCTTTCCTCGCCGAACCCGCTGGTGATGTCCTCGATTGGCACCGGGGCGGTAAACAACTGGCAGATCCCAGGCGGTCAGCTGGCTAACTTCGGCTACTACGCGCCGCAGTTGGCGGGGGCTGGACCGGCCTTCTTGACGTGGACGACGCAGGCAGCGAGCACGATCGCGGCGCTGTCTCTGCACCAACAGATCAGTGCTGGTGCTGGCGTGACCGCGAGCGTTGGCGAGAACGAGTTCTTGTTCATCGTCAGTGCGACCGCACCGATCAATGTCACCCTGAAGCTGGAGTCGCTGCTGCATGCCAGCGCGGGCGTCGCGATCCCAGCGATGACGGTCGATGTCGGCGACGACGGTACCATCGACTACACCCAGGCAACGGTGTTCTACGAGCAGGGCTTCAGCATCGGCAATTCGCCGCTGCCGATCCGCATCACCATGGAAAACGAGGTCGCGGTGACCGGGTTGTCGTGGAGTTCGTTGTTCGTGACCGTCAAGCCCAAGAACAATCTCGTGATCCAGCCGGCGGCGATTGGTTGCACGGGCGCGTCACCGGACCTGTTCTGCGATCCAACGTTCGTGGGGGCCGGCGTCGAGTTTGTCCGGCAGCCGCTGTTCTCCTTGCCGGCCGTCGTCGTGCTTGGCTTGGGCGTGCAGCCGATGCTGCTGCCGATTTCGACTCCGGTCGCGCCATGCTTGTTGCTGCCGCGGCCTGACGCCGTCATTACGTTGTTTGCCAACTCACACACCGTGCTGATACCGCCCGCGGTGCGCCCAGTTACGTTTTGGGGGCAAGGCGTCGCGATGGATCAGGCTGGCACCCTGCTGGCGATGGATGGCTACCGAATCGTCGCCCAGTAGGGTTGGCAGCAGGTCAGTAGCGATTGCAGCCGGTAGGACTAGCAGTAGTAGGGCCCGCCAGGCAACGTCGTTCGAGGCGCAGTTGCAAGCTGCTTCTCAGACCCGGTCGATCTGTCGTCACCTGTTCGTCCCGCGGCCTCTCGTGGATGACGACATCGCGCAGTGTTCTCGCTAGGGTGTTGCGATGCCGAAGATCGCGATGCACTGGTGGATTCTGATCGGACTCGCTGTGGGAGTGGCCTATGGCTACATCGCGGCGATTGCCGGGAGCCCTGAGCACGTGTTGGAGTACATCTCGCCGATCGGCAAGTTGTTCCTCAACTTGCTGAAGATGATTGCGGTGCCGTTGGTGCTGTTCTCTTTGGTCGCCGGGGTTGCCAGCCTCAATGACACCAGCAAGCTTGGCCGCATCGGCGGCAAGTCGATTGTTCTCTATCTGGCAACGACCGCCATCGCGATCACGATCGGGCTGGTCGCCGTCAATGTCTTCGGTCCGGGCAAGGGCCTGTCCGAAGCGACGCGCGACAGTCTGACCAAGCAGATGGAGTCGCAAACGTCGGAGAAGCTGGCGGGCGCCGATGTCAGCATCATTGACCAGCTGGTCAACATCGTGCCGACCAATCCGTTCGAAGCGCTCTCCAGCGCAGCGATGCTTCAGGTGGTGTTCTTTGCGCTGATGCTCGGCATCGCCTTGACCAAGCTGTCGCGCCGCGAACCGGGCACGATGCACGTGATTAAGGTCTTCCAGCTACTCAGCGACGCGATCATCGAGATGGTGCAGATGATCATGAAGATCGCGCCGTTCGGTGTGTTTGCGATGATGGCAGCCGTCGTCGCGGATCTTGGCAAGGATCCGGCCCAGCTGTCCGAGTTGATGTCGAGCCTTGGCGGCTACATGGGCACGGTGGTGCTGGCGCTGTTCTTGCACTACCTGCTTGTCTACACCGTGATGCTCAAGCTGTTCACGAAGGTCGGGTGGCTCACCTTCGCGAAGGCGATGATCCCGGCGCAGTTATTGGCCTTTAGCTCAAGCTCCAGTGCCGCGACGCTGCCGATCACGATTCGAAGTGTCGAGAAGGTCGGGGTTGACGAAGAAGTGTCGAGCTTCGTCTTGCCGCTGGGCGCGACCATCAACATGGACGGCACGGGGCTCTACCAAGGGGTCGCTGCCGTGTTCATTGCCAACGCGCTTGGCATGGATCTCGACCTTGGTCAGCAGCTGACGATTGTCTTGACGGCGGCTTTGGCGTCGATCGGCACCGCGGCCGTGCCCGGCGTTGGCATCGTGATGCTGGTCATCGTATTGAAGGCCGTCGATGTGCCGGAGGCCGGCATCGGCTTGATCCTCGCCGTCGACCGACCGTTGGACATGTGCCGCACGGTGCTCAATGTCACCGGCGATGCGACCGTCGCGACGGTGGTCGCCAGTAGCGAAGGCCTGATCCATCCAGGCGAACGGCATCACGGCGATGCAAAGAAGTAGCGCCTGGCGCCAGGTGTGACCACGGCTGAGGTTCTCGACAGCGACCTCGACCGTGTGCGCACCCTGGGGCTACGGCAACTCGAGTCGCATGCGGTAGACGTTGGTCAGGCTGCCAATGCCAGGCGTCAAGGTCGGCAGTAGCAGGCCTTGCACCGACAGCAGCGTGCCAGCGAACACTGGGTTGTTTGGCGCCGAGAACGGGAACTGCTGGGTGTTCAAGCCGAAGCCTTGCACAAACGTCTGCGGCGACGTGTTGAGCACTCCCCAGGACGGGATGAAGGCGGTGGCGCGATCCCAACCCAGCGACAGGCCGATCACCACCAAGCCGGCATGCTGCGTCTGGTTAGCCGGCAGAACCTGGAAGGTGATCGTGTCGCCGAGTTTGGGGATCGACACGTCCCATTGCAGGCGGCTGCCTTCGAGTTCGTGCGCACCGATGTCCGGTCGCTGGTTGCCGCTGTAGTCCCAGTCGGACACGCGGTTGCCGTTGTCGACGTCGGTGCCGACCTGGATTCCGGTCAGCAGGTCCCCGGCATTGATCAACGGGGAAGACTGGGCAACCGTCAGGTTCTCCTGGTCGGCAAACTGCGGGTCGATGTTCAGGTTGTTGTTCTGGCCAGCGTACGCACCACACGACGACAGTATTTGCGCGACTGGGATACCGTTGAGGTTGCCCGCGGTGTTGTTCCAGATGACCGAGTTGCGAATGGTGCCGCTATAGCTACTGCCACCGCCGACGGTGATGCCGTTGCCGGTGCAGTTGGCAATCGAGCAGTGGTGGATGTCGAACGAGCCGGCACCGGTGAGATTGATGCCGTGGTTGGAGCACGAGGAGATCACCGCGTTCTCGAGGTTGCCCATCAACTCGGATAGCCATAGACCCCAGACGCAGCGGTAACAGCGAATCGAGCGAATGCTGGTTTGTGCCGATTGGCATCGTACGCCGCGGTTGGCGTAGCGCACGTCGGTGTGTTCGACCAACGATGTGCTAGGGCTATTGATGACGACGCCTTCCCATACGCCGGGTGCCGGCACCGTGGCGTTGCCGTTGCCGTTGGTGTCGCCGCCAACCGCGTCATCGTGGATCGACGTCAGCCGGATCGGGGCGGCGGACGTGCCGCGAAGTTCGACGAAACCGGTTTGGCAGCTGATCGCACGGTTGTTGGCGAACTTCAGCCAAACCCCGGCGTGCACGGTCAAGCGCCGATTGGCGGCCACCGAGATGGAACCGGGAACGTGCGCGACGCCGTTGGGCAGATTGCGGCGTTCGATGGTGGCGTCTTGGCGTAGCGTTGGTTCGACGATGATCTGTGACGGGGTCAGGCCAGTGGTGACGTTGCGCCGACAGTTGGGTAGGTCATCGAGCGGGATGTCACTGATGCACTCCTTGCTGACGTTGTCGAACGTGCAGTCCATGATGGAATGATGGTTGGGGCTTGACGGGCTGGTTGCGAAGTCGATACCAAAGCCAGTGATGTCTCGGAACACCGTTCGGGTCACGGTGGCGAGCGCGTTGTTGACCTGGACGGCCGAGCCGAAGCTGAGCGAGCCGCCGGCGTAACGGATCTCCGCGTCTTCGAAGTTCAGGTCGCCAGTGGCTTGGTCACAGCGAATCGAGCGCCAGTCGCCAGCTGCCGGCGTCGTGTTGTTGCCGTCGAGGTTGGTGTCGCCGCCGATCGTGTCGTCCTGTAGCGACGTGATGACGGCAGCATCGGTTGCGGTGCCGACGAAATCGACTTCGCCGCGGACGAGGAAGCCCGCGGCGGGCGTCATCTTCAAGTCGATGCCGTTGTCGAGCAGTAGGTGTTCGCCAGCGGGTACCACGATGACGCCATCGATGACCAGGACGCCGGACGAATTGAGCGTGTGTTGTGGTCCGAAGGTCAGCGTTGGCGTGTTGGCTGGCCACGCTGAAGTGGCGGAAGCCTTGCGCTCAATGTAGTTGCCACCAGCACAGTTCCAGGCCACGCAGCCAGTGACCTGATTCAGTAGGGAGAACACGCCAGTCGCGGCGACGTCGGCGCATTCGGCGATGACACAGTTGTTCCAGACTGGTCGCGAGGGGCCGAAGTCGACGCCAACGCCAGCAATGTTGCCGACCACGCCGCTGAACATGGAGACCGTGTTGGTGCCGCTGATGCGCACCCCGGCCGACCCTCCTTGGCCCGCATAGCGCACCGAAGCGTTGAGGATCGAGGTGCCAGCCGTCACGCCGAAGCGCACGCCAAACCAGTCTCCGGCAGCCGGAACCGTGGCGGCACCGTTGCCGTTGGTGTCGCCGCCGATGGCGTCGTCGTGCACGGAGGTGAAGTAGGCGCCCTGGCTGGTATCGAGCACCCCGTTGACCGTCAGTGACGAGTTGCTGTTGAACTTGATGTTCACGGCATACAGCGTCAGCGTCTCGCCTGCTGGCACGGTGATGTTGTTGGCGTGGTAGACGCCGGAGGTCAGCGGGCCAATCTGGCCGTCGTAGACCGGGCCCGTGAGCGTGATCTGGCTAGGAGCAACGTCAGCAAAGGCGAGGCAGGCGAAGGCGGCGATCAGGGAGCGAGCTACTGACATCGGCATAGCGGAAATCCGGACGCACCGACCCATTTCGGTGCATTCGGAATGGCGTCAGCCGGGGAAGCCGCCCGCCACGGTTTTTCTGGAACGCATGGCCGCCGGAATCGATGTCGCCATGCCACGGAGCACAACGACGATGGGCAACTACCAGGCAAGTAGCAGTTCGGCGCTGTTGGCTGTGGGTGGGGCTAGCTGGGTCCGCCGGAACGCGAACTGGAGCCACGTGCATTGGCACCACGGGAATTGGCACCATGGGGCCCCGTGCCGCCCAGCTGGCGAATGTCATCTCCTGTTGGGTTCTGGAACAGGTCGAGGTCGAACTCGTGAACCGCCGCGAGCAGGAAATCGAACAGGTCTGCCATGATGGCTTCGTAGGCACCCCAGTCGGTCGTGTTGGTAAACGCGTAGACTTCGAGCGGCAGGCCATTGGGTCCCTGCGGTCGCTGCCGCACCAGCAGCGTCATTCCCTGGTGGATGCTTGGGTGTTGGCGCAACCACGCGTAGATGTAGGCGCGGAACGTGCCGATGTTGGTCAGCCGTCGCACTTCGAGCGGTGGGGTCGACGCCAAGGTGTTCTTGTTGGATGCCGCCAGCTCCGCCTTCTTGCCGGCGATGTAGTCCTTCAGCACCGCCATCTTGGCGAAGCGATCGACTTCCTCCTTGGTCAGGAACCGCACCGAAGCCCCGTCGAGGTGGATCGAACGCATGATGCGGCGACCACTGCCTTGGCTCATGTTGCGCCAGTTCTTGAACGGCTTGTTGACCAGGTTGATCGTCGGCACCGTCGAGATGGTGCGGTCGAAGTTCTGGATCTTGACCGTGTGCAGCGCCATGTCGACGACGTCGCCGTCGGCATCGCCGGGAACCTCGATCCAATCGCCGAGGCGGACCATGTCGTTCTGCGTCAGCGTGATCGATGCAACCAACGACAGGATGGTGTCCTTGAAGATCAACATCAGCACCGCGGTCATCGCACCAATGCCGGTCAGCAATCCTGAGGGATCCTTGCCGAACGCCCAGGCCACCGCGGCAATCGTGCCAAGCACGTAGATGAAGATCTTGAGCAGGCTGATGTAGCCTTTGATCGGGCGTTGCTTCGGGCCGGTGCGGCGTGCGTAGATGTGGTGGCCGGCGTCAATCAGGGCGCCGACGGCGAGCATGCCGCTGATGGTGGTCATCGCCGTCAGCACCTGGCGAGTGGCCTGCACGATCGCATCGCTCGATGGCAGCGACGGGTGCAGTCCCGGAAAGTGCTCCACCGTTGCCGCGGCAATCAGGGTTGGCGGCAGGTAACTGACCCAGCGGAAGAACGCCTTGTCGACAAAGGCATCGTCCCACGTGTTTTTCGAGCGCCGGATCAACGGCACGATGACGAGCTTGCGCAGCGCGCGCGTCAGCCACGAAACGATGAAGATCAGGATCAGGAGCGCGACCAGGTCGATGGTCTGTTCGACCCAGACGCTGAGCTTCGGGAACCAGCGATCCTGGTCGGCGAGTTCGCGGGCCGTCTCCATCGCTTGCGCGATCATGTCGTTTGGGCCGCCTGGACCTTGGCCAGAGAACAGTTTCAGCGTTGCGGGAATCATGCGATTGGCATCATGCGCCGAACGGCAAGCAAGGTCACGGCTGCTTTGGCCTCGCCAGAACTGCACATCGCTACTTGTTGCAGGGTTGGCTGCTGGCACCCGGGCGGCCAGTGCACCGGGTGCGCTGCGCAGGACCGTCTCCGATCCCGTAGCGATGCTTTCGGCGCGCAGC
>CAXBFC010000399.1:0-7739 GCA_963974725.1 uncultured bacterium
GGGGGGTCTTCGTGAGAGGATTCCTACCGCGACCACGGTACCGTCGATGTCCGTGTCGGTGAACGGCAGCAGTGGTGTTGCGCACGGCTGAGTCAGGCCGCGGCGTCGCAGACTGCGATTACCTTTTCGTAGCGGGTGCGGATTTCCTCGCGGTCCCTTTCGTGATGGTCGCCCTGAAGTGCGGCTTGGAACGTCGCTTGCGCTTGCGATTGCAGCGCCGCGAAGTGCTCGTCGCGGTCGGCGAGCAGACACAGTTCGCGCAGCACGTCGAGGATCTTGATCACGACCGCGACGTCGCCTTGTCCGTGCTGCCGGATCTGGTTGAACGCGGCGTTGACGATGCCTTCGAAGGTTGTTGTGTCGACGACGACGCGAACGACACCGTCCTTGTCCTGGACCGTGGTCGCAATCGAGGACCGCAGCATGATGCTCGCTATGCCGGAGCCGAGCTCATCGAGGCATGAGCAAGCCGTAAACGGATCGTTGATCCCGGGGGAGAGCGCACGCACGGCGATCTCCACGAGCTGGAGCATTGCGAACTCGACGTCTTGGATCAGCGTGCGCCGCGAGCCGAACACGAAGAGGGCTTGCATGTCGCATGCGGTCGATGCCGGCAGCGTTCCGGTGCCGTGGAGTTCGGCCAGGACCGCGCCTTCGATGACGTAGTCGCCGGGACGTCGCCTGAGGTGAATCCGAACGTCGTGCTCGCTCGCTAGCTTTGCCAGCCCCGCGATGTCGATCGCTTGTACGATGCCGCTGCAGATCGCACGAACATCTGCGGTCTTCTTGGTGTCGTGCAGTCGCGGTGTTGGCGCGTCGTCACCAGCTGTGCGTTCGGGAAAGAAGCGCTCGATGCTCTTGCAAAGGTCGGTGCGCACCGCCGTGATGACGCTGGTCACCTGGATCGACTTCGCGATGTGATGGATAAAGAAGATCAGGATTGCACTGCCGGTGACTGCGAAGCCAAGTGCCACCGTGACCGCCAGGTGTGGCACGAAGAGATCTTCTGTTCCAGAGCGAATGCTCTGTAGGACCATGGTGCAGTACACGTAGATGCCGACGAAGGCGCCGAGGACAAATTGGTTCACCCGGCTGCGCATGAAGTTGTAGAGCAGGCGGGATCCGAATTGTCCGGACGCCAACGTCAGTGCGACGATCGTGATCGAGAACGTGAGGCTCGCGATCGTGATCGTCGAGCTTGCGATCGTCGAGAGCACCACGCGCGCGCTTTCGGGCTGTCCCGCGTCGAGCCACGTCGGCAGGTCTGCAAGCAATCGACCGCGGTCGATCGCAGTCAGGATCTTTGCGGCCAGCAGCGCCGCCACGATCAGAATCAGCGGGACAAACCAATAGCTGGACGTGAGGGAGTCCCAGAGTTTCCGAATGCGGGTAAAGGTCATGGCGAGCAGGGCGGATTGCCGAGCCTCACTTTCGCATGTCGAGCGGGAATTGCAGTGCGGATTCGAGGGCTGCGCAGGGCTGCCTCGGGATGGGAGGCGCAGATACCCGGCGGCAAGACGGCTTGTGCTCCGGCGCTAGTTGAGGATGTCGAGATCCGTCGAGATCCGGTCGCCGAGACCTGATTCGGACTGCGTGCCCGTCGCGATCGCTCAGGCGTGATGCGCGTTCTGTTCGTCCGGGTAGAGCCCGAAGAACCCTCGCTGCGCTTCGATCGTGCCGATCAGCAGCAGCTCGTGCCCTGCCTGCAGGCTCTCTTCGGGGCCGGGAACGATCTTCATTGCGCCTTTTGTGCCTATGGCCACGATGCTGCAGCCGGTCGCCTGGCGGATTCCGCAGTCACCGACCTTCTTGCCGGCCAGGAGCTTGGGCACGGCCACGCGGAATACATCGAGTCCTTCGGCAACCATCAGCATGCGGTCGTGCTTGAGATGGTTGAGAATGACGTTGGTGCCCATTGAAGCGTAGCTAAGCACGTTGTCAGCACCCGCGCGGTGCAACGTGGCGATGCTGCGTTCGGTCGTGCAGCGCGCCAGGATCTGCACGTCGGGCCGCAGCTTGCGACAGTAGATGGTCAGATACGCGTTCACGTCGTCTTGGTGCGTCGTGATGATGATCGTCTGCGTATCGTTCAAGCCAGCCTGTTGGAGGACCGCCAGGTCGGCGGCATCCCCGAGGATGGTGCGCTGGTCGTTGCCGATCGCGCTCGTGTCGCGTTCGACGATGCGGTAGTCGAAACCGGCCGCTCCGAGCGCCTGCGCTGTTGCCAGCCCGACGCGGCCGCCGCCGAGGATCAGGACCGGTGCGTCCTTCTGACTGAACTCCCCGAACTTGTCGTCGTAGCTGAGCAGGGTCTCCTTCGTACCGGCCAGCACCAGCACGTGGTGCGCTTCCAGCTTGCTGTCAGCATTGGCTGCCAAGAAGGTTCCCCTGCTCCAGATGCCGGCGACGGCTATGCCCAGATCTTGCCGCATGCGTACTTCGCCGAGCGTCTTGCCGACCAGGGGCGTGCCGGCGGCGGCTGCTTCGGCGATCAGCACGCCGTCGACGTGGCCGATCACATTGGTGCTGGTTTCGCCGCCGAGGGTGCGGCGTGCGAAGGATTCGCCCATCGTTTTTTCAAGGCGCAGCACGTGCGTTGCGCCGGCCAATTCGAGCACGTCGATCGAATCCTTGCGTTGTGCGGTGCACACGATGGCAAGGCTGCGATTGACTTCTCGCGCGGCGAACGCGGCGCTGGTGTTGGAGATGTCCGAGCCGGTGGCCACGACGGCTGCCGCTCGATCGCCGCCGCAGCGCCTGTAGGTCTCGGGGTCGTCGAGATGACCGACGGCCACTCGGAAGCCGTCGTCTTGCAAGCGCATCGCCATTTCGGAGTCGCTGGTGATGACGACATGTGGCGTGTTGCGTGCTTCCAGGCGCCGAACCAGGGCGCGCGTCAACGGGTCACCCTGCGTCAGGATGAAGTGGTTGCTCATGTCTGCCGGCACGCCGCGGGGAGTTCTGGCGTCCGCCTGCGCCTTCATCCACGGTTCGTAGAAAAACTCGATGAACGTCCACGGCAACAGGATCAACAGGAAGACCATGCCCGTCAGCAGCACGATCATCGAGAAGACGCGGCCGAGGTCGGTGTCGAACGTGATGTCCCCGAAGCCGAGTGTCGACATCACGGTCAGGGTCCAATACAGCCCGGTGAGCCAGGTGTGCTCTTGCCCTTCCCGCAGCATGAGCACGTGGAACAGCACGGAGTAGGCAACGATCAACATCAGCAACACCAACAGGAATCGCGCCAGCAGGCCGAGGTTCCGACGGTTGGTGCGGTCTTTGATCAGCGCCGCGAGTTGGCTGGAGAAGCCTTTGATCACACGCGGCATGCTAGCGCCGACCATCGCGTCGTGGCGCACAAAGCCCGCGATCGAACGATGGAAAAGTCGCGGCCAACGCTCGCGTTCGCACGTGGCGAGCCCGGCTACCCCCAGAACTTGTTGGTACTGTGCCAGGCACAGTACCAACAAGTTCGGCGTTCGAATCCGGGCGGTTGTTTGGCTGGGTGCACTGCACCAAGATGGTGGTGGCATGCTTGCCCTACGGAGCGTCCGTCGGGTTGTATTGACCACCACCAAGAACTACGCCATGCAGCAACGGCCAAACTTCCTTCAGAGCGCGATGCAGCTCGCCCCGGCTGTCGCCATCACGATCGCGATCAACATCGTCATATTCGTATTGTGGAAGCTGGCCGATGGCAGCCGCGACGGGATCGCCTTGATGGTCGAGAACTTCCTCACCAGTTGGGATGGTTTGATCTCTGGGCGTGTCTGGACGTTGGTGACCAGCGCCTACTCGCACTACGACCTGTGGCACCTTGTGATCAACATGTTCGTGCTGTGGAACTTCGGCGCCGTGCTCGAACGGTTGTGGGGACGACGGACATTCGTGCAGTTCTATCTGGTGTGTTCGGTGGTCGGTTCGTTGGCCCACTGCATGACGTCTGCATGGATCATCGGTTCGCCGGAGCAGGGCGCGCTCGGTGCATCCGGTGCGGTCTGCGGCTTGCTGATGGCGTTTGCGCTGCACTTCCCAAAGAGCCGCATTCTGCTGTTCGGTATCGTGCCGGTGCCGGCCTTGGTCGGCGTGATCGGACTGGCCGCTTTCGACGTCTGGGGCTTGATCAACCAGAGCCGCGGCGGGGGAGTCGGCATTGGTCACGCGGCGCACCTTGGCGGCGGCCTGGCCGGGGGCTTGTTGTGGCTCGGCTATCTGAAGCAGCGTTTCGTGTCGTAGCAGCGCTTCGTGCCCGAGCAGGCGCTCTCGAAGTGCCGTCAGCTCACGCTTTTCGATACAGCAAGATCGCGAGGTCGTCCGGCTTGCCCGCAACGTCTGGGTTCTCGCCGAGCATGCTCTGCTGGCAGCGGCTAGCCAGCTTTTCCATCGCGCGCTGCAATGGCCCTTTGCGCACGATTTCAATGACTTCGTCGAGTTGGATGTTGTCCCACAAGCCGTCGCTGGCGAGCACGACGGTGTCGCGTGGCTGCAGGCGAATCGCGCTGGCAACCTCAACGCGCATGGCCTCCATGCCGACGCAGTTGGATAGAAAGTGACGATCCTCGTGCTCGAAGCCATCGCGGACATCGAGCACGCCAGCTTCCACCGCATACCCGACTGGTGAATGGCTGATCGTCTGGTGCTTGACCTTGCCGCGCTGGCCAACGACCAGCAGATCCGAGTCGCCGGCATGGTAGGTGCGCAATTCGCCGTCATCGACAACTGCCGCAAGGATGGTTGTTGCGGCACCACCGTGCCGGGCCAGCAGTTGTTCGTTGCTCGCTTCAATGCCGGCGAGCACCGCGGATTGGATCGACAACCCGTCGCAATCCACCGTTCGTAGTTGTTCGGCCACCGAGGTGATGGTCAATCGCGCGGCCACGTCCCCGCCGCGGCAACCACCGACGCCATCAGCAGCCAACATGCAGCAGGTCGTGCCATCCCACGCGACCAACCCAGCGGCGTCTTCGCACGGTTCATCGGCAGCACGCATGCCGGCCTTGCGAACCATCACCACACACTGGCCCCAACTACCTTTCTCAAGCAGAAGTTGTTGCCCGTCCGCGTCGACAAACAGTCGCTCCAAGATAGGTCCGCTCATGCACGTCGCCTTCGCCGCTTGTCCATCCGGCGGACTGTCAGTTTCTTGGCTGCTAGGAATGCAGTAAGCATCTGGACCGCATCGCGAAACCGTCGACGGGCATCGACCTGGATCGCGCGCTGCAGGAGCGGGATCATATCAGGAGCCTGGCGTCGAACGCGATCACGGCCTTCGAAAGGCCACTCATAAGGCCAGTGAGGCAGGCTGCCACTCAGCATGCGGTAGATGATCAAGCCCGCCGAGAACACATCGGAACGCGCCGACGGCCGGCCCATGGCTTGTTCGGGAGCGACAAAGCCAACTGTTCCAGACGACGAAGCCAGCATCGTATTCACGCATGGCTTGGCGAGGCCAAAGTCGCAGAGTCGCAGGCTGCCATCCGCGAACAGCAGCAGGTTGTCGGGCTTGACGTCGCAGTGAACAATCCGTTGCTCATGCGCGTACGCAAGCGCTTCGAGCATCTGCTCCGCATAGTCGAGTATGGTAGTCAACGACATGCGATTGCGCAGCCGTTGATCGAGGCTGCGTTCGCCCATTGGGTACGCGAGCGTCAGCACACCATCGATCTCGTCGGCATTCTTGAGTCCGATGATGTTCGGGTGCTGGAGCTTGGCGCTCACTTGGATTTCGCGTTCAAAGTCAGCGCGAAGCTCCGGCGTTAGCTGTTCTGCCAGCGGAATTTTCAACGCGACGGTGACGCGTTCGAGGGTGTCAAACGCTTCAAATACGTCAGCAAAGCCGCCGCGCGCCAATCGGCGCTTCAGCCGGTACTTGCCCAGACGTTGTCCAACACGAATCATCGACGCGGAAGTCTAGCAACGGCCGACGCAATCGCTCACGCCGACCCAAGCATTTGCTGGGTGCTTCACCAAGTTCCTGCGCAGCGAGCCGGAGCCGGCAAGGAGCAAGGTCGAGGTGCGGGACTGCGCGAACGTGTTGGTTTTGTGTCTGACACCGTACCTACGGCGAGGTCCCAACTGATGGTGCCGTGAGTTGGAAGGAGAAGTTTGGCGAAAGCACGACCGATTCCAGCCGAATCAGGATCAAGTCGCCTGGCGAGGACGCGGCGACCGCCGGCGGCAGGTCTCCAGGAACAACACGTTGCGAGGTCGGCTGCCGCGATGCGACAGGGCTAGCCCTTGGAGGAATCGTCAGGATACCGGCAATCCGCCGCAGGCGGCCAGCCGCCGGCAACTACGGTGCCCGCGAGACCATGCCAGCGGTCGGGTGCGAGCGGCGCGTCGCGTCAGCTGCCAACCACGAACCGCCAGCCGATCCCGATTGCGATGCTGCCAGCAAGCGCGGGCAGCATCTTGACGTGGAACCTGAACATCGCCAAGCATGCCGCGATGGCGATTACCAGGGCGCCCAAATCGATGCTGGCGGCGGACGGAACCAGTAGTCGCATGCCTGCCCAGGACTGTTCCGTCACTTCGCCGAACAGTGTGTGGAGCGAGAACCACACGGCGAGGTTGAGGATGACACCGACGACTGCTGCGGTGATGGCTGATAGTGCGGCCGTCAACAGCTTGCGGCCGCGCAGGTATTCGATGTAGGGGGCGCCAACGAAGATCCACAGAAAGCACGGCGCGAAGGTCATCCACGTGGTGATGAGCGACCCGAGGATGCCGGCGGTCAGAGGTTCGAATGGCGCTGGGTTTCGATGAGCGCCCACGAAACCGACGAACTGCACCACTTGGATCAATGGGCCGGGGGTGGTTTCCGCCATGCCGAGGCCGTCAAGCATTTCGCCCGGTTGTAGCCAGGCAAACACTTCGACCGCTTGCTGGGCGATGTATGCGAGCACGGCGTAGGCTCCGCCGAAGGTGACGACGGCCGTCTTGCTGAAGAACATGGCTTCTTCGGCGAACACGTTGTCGGGTCCTGTCCAGGCGACGATGGCTGCCAGCGGGCCCAGCCAGATGACCAGCCAGAGTGAGGCCGTGCCCGCAGTGCGCATGATCGATGGGCGGGTGCTCGCGACCACGCGGTCCGTCAGAACCGCATCCTGATCCGAACTGTCGCCGGGCAATGCCAATACCAAGAACCGTCTCGGCAGGAACTTGCCGCCGAAGAAGCCGATAGTGCCCGTGGCCAGAACGATCAGTGGGAACGGCAATTCGAAGAAGAAGATCGCGACGAACGCCGTCGCCGCGATCGCATACATGACACCGTTCTTGAGCACCTTCTTGCCGATCTTGAGCAAGGCCCCGATGACCACGGCCATGACCGCCGGCTTGAGGCCGAAGAACATCGCGTCGACTAGCGGTTGTTGTTGGTAGCAGGCGTAGAGAATGCTTAGCGCAAGGATCGACATGAAGCCCGGCAGCACGAACAGCAGTCCCGCCGCCAGTCCGCCGATGCTGCGATGAAGTAGCCACCCGATATAGGTGGCAAGTTGCTGTGCTTCTGGTCCCGGCAGCAGCATGCAGTAGTTGAGTGCATGCAAGAATCGGTTCTCACTGATCCATCGCTTATCCTCGACCAGGATGCGGTGCATGACCGCAATCTGAGCCGCTGGCCCGCCAAAGCTAAGCAGGGCGACGCGCACCCACACGCGCAGTGCGTCGCGGAACGAAACGGGCAGTGGCTGTTCGGAGCTGGCCATGTGGTGGATGCACCGTACTTGTACTTGTCA
>CAXBFC010000400.1:0-7697 GCA_963974725.1 uncultured bacterium
CTCGTCGGCGGCCTGTGCTTCTTCGCGACCCTGATCACGCTCACTGTCACCGTACGCACTTCTTGGTTGGGTTCGTTAAGCTGTGCTACATGGTTGATCTACACCGCTTGGCTGGGTTTCACCTTGTGGCTACCGAGGGTGGCTATGCCAGGGCGGCGCGGGCGGCGCCGTATCCGATTACACAGCCGGCGCTGCATCAGCAGGTGCGCAAGCTGGAGGCGGAGATTGGCGCGACGCTGCTCGAACGGGTTGGCAAGGATCGCATGCAGCCAACTCCGGCTGGGGAACACTTGATGGAGTTCATCTCGCCGTTCTTTCGCGACTTGCCGCGGGTGATCGACAACGTTCGTACCGGAGACTTCGATGGCTCGCTGACGATTCATGCCGAGTCACTGCTGATCCGGCAACTGCTACCCAGCTGGTTGATGACACTGCGGAAGAAGCGGCCGAAGGCGCAGCTGCACTTGCAGGAACTGATTCAGGTCGATCTGAACATCCTGCGCAATGGCTCAGCCGACGTGCTGATTGCTCATATCCCCGAGATCCCGGACGACATCGCGACGCAACCGATCGCGATGGTTCACGCGTGCCTGGTGGTGCCGAGGGAGCGCGCGCCCAAACGTGGTCGACCAAAGCTGGAAGAGCTGAACGACATGCCGTTCTTGAGCTATCCAGTCAACAGCCGCCAGTATGCACTGCAGCTGCAGGCACTCGCGATGCATGGCATCACGCCGACTTCGGCGATTGGACTCGACACGGCCGACACAATTCTCGGCTACGTGGAATCGGGGTTGGGCTGGTCGCTGGTACCGAGCCTCGATCCAGATGGCCCGAAGGGACGGCGATTGGCTGCGTATCCATGGGGCAAGCCGCGCGTGACGTTCCCGATCGTGATGGCTTGGCGCAAGGACGCGCCGGAGCACCCGATGCTCGATGAGATGATCGAGTGCGCGCCGCGACCCTAGGCCGCAACGTTAGAAGCGGAAGTTGACCAACGGCATCCAACGCAGATACCACGGGTTGCTCGGCACGTAGTTAAGCAATCCAATCTGCACGCCGCGCAAGTCCTGGGCGTAGTTGACGACGCCGACTTGCAGGCCGCGCTGCATGCCGCTCACCGAGTTGAGCGCCGAGATGCCGACTCCATCAAAGTCGCAGCTGCGATTCACCAAGCCGGCGATCGTGACGCCTTCGACGTTGCACGCATCGGTTCTCAAGCCGGCAATCAAGATGCCACGATTCATCGAGATCGCGCGGCCTTCGGGATCGGGAGCGCGCGGCATGACATCCCACGACGAATGCTTCGTGTCGGACAACATCAATCCGGCCACGCCAACTCCGCGAACGCCCTCTTCGGCAGCCATCGAGAGTCCCGCGACTTCGATGCCAGTAATGCTCTGCTCGGACACCGTGGCCACGCCGCTGACACCGACGCCGAAAATGGGCCCCTCACTCACTGTGGCGATACCGGAGGCGTGCAAGCCAGTCAGGCTTCGCTCACCGACCACGGCAACACCCGCAACGGTAAGGCCGGCGAGGTCGCCCTCGGACACCGCGGCGAGACCTGCTAGCTGCAGGCCCGTCATGCTCTTGGCGGCGACGGTGACAATGCCCCCAACGGTCAATCCCGTTGCGTCGCCTTCCGAAATGACCGCGATGCCGCCCGCGGTGATGCCGGAGATGTCGCCCTTCGCAGTCGCCGCGATGCCACCGATCTGCAGACCGGACATGCTCTTGCCCGAGACTGTCGCGATCGCTGCCGCATGAATGCCCTGCATGCCGCCTTCGGACACCGTTGCAACGCCCGCCATATGCAGACCGCGTGACTGCTTTTTGGTGATCGTTGCGATGCCCGCGAACCCGAAGCCGTCGGCGCTGCCTTCGGCAACGGTGGCAATGCCTGCGGCGCGAATGCCCATTGTATCCCCATTCGAAACGGCGGCCAAGCCAGCCACGTCGATGCCGTCGGACGTGTCGCTGACGACGGAGACGAGCCCGGCGCGAAGACCGGAACTGCTCCGCGCCGACGGAGTCACGCCGAGGGCGATGCCTTGAAACTCCTCGATGCCGATGCCCTGGGGTGACCACAGGGTCAGGTTCAAGCCGGTGATCTTTTGGGCGGCTCGGTCGCGGTAGTTGAAGCGCAGACCAGACCAGTTCTTCGAGTTGCCGAAACTGATGCCGGAATCGGCGAAGCCGAGATCCAAGCTCGCGTGTGATGGTGCATCGCTAGCGTCGACCTGGCGTTCGGCCGGCGATGGGTTCTGGCTGCTGGGGTTCTGATTGCTGGGTGTCCCGTTGCTGGGATTCTGGCCACTGGGCTCCGCGACCGCGGCTGGATCTTGCACGTGCAACTGCACGCCAGTGCTCGGCGCCGTTCCGCACGCGGTCATGGCCAGGCACGCAGTCAACGACAAAAGAAGTGCCGGGGAATCGAACAACTGAGAATGGACGTGCTTCATGTTGGGCCTCGCGTCACGGCGTGGATATCACGACGATCCTGTCCGGCGTAGACTAGCCGCGCGACTCTCCAGCAGCACTGCAAGTCGGCGGGAACTCATTGCGCGATGTCTCGTTGCGACCAAATCGTGTTGCAACCCAATCCTGCTGCAACACCCCGCGTTGCGAAAAAGGGCATGGACATGAAGAAGCACACACTCCCGATTGCGATCACAGCCCTCGCGCTGCTCGTGCTCACGACCATGTCGTACTGGCCGGGCACTGAAGCGCCGCGCCCGACCGACGACCAAACAACGAGCAGCCCAGACACCCTGGGCAAGGCCGCAACCGGGTCCACAAGTGACAACGCAGCACCCATCAACCGCACCGCGGCAACCGCTACGACCCAACCATCGACCGGTAAAGATGGCAGCGGGACAGTGCGATGGCTCTTGACAGGCGTGGTCACGAACTCGGATGGTGCGCCACAAGACAACGTGCTCGTGCGTGCAACGGCGGAGACGTTTTACTTCGGACACACGGACCTGCAGCCCTCGACGACGGACCGCGCTGGCCGCTACGTGATCGACTTGGACCCTTGGCGCAACCGCTCGCCACTGGATCGCAGTCAAGTGACGCTGCTCGCCACCGTGGTCGCACCGACGCAAACCGGGCGGGTCTCTGCGAAATTCCCCGACGGCGCCGACAGCAATCGTTCGCTAACCCTCAGCGCGAACATCGATCTCGAAACACTCGCTACCGTCACGGGCCGCCTCGTCGACGTGCGCGGCAAACCTGTTGCCAATGCCGAGGTGCAGCTGCGAACGCATCCAGCATCGGATGACATCATGCCGCCATATGACCACACCGACGAACACGGCAGGTATCGCCTCGCGGTCGGCATGGAAGGCCCCCACCTTGTGCACGCGCAGCGCCGCGACATCGGCGTCGCCACTTGGCAGGTCAACATCGTCGACGACAAACACGTTGATGCGCCCGACCTGGTGTTGACGGCAGCGAGTGAATTAACCGGACAAGCGGTCTACCCGGATGGCCAACCCGTCGCCAACGCCCGCCTGATGCTTGCGGGCAGCGACTATATCGAAACCGATGCGTCGGGACGGTTCGAAGCGCGCCATCTTGCCCCTGGCACGCACCACATCTCGCCACCGGGCCAACCAAAGGATGGCGGTGACGTGACGACCGGAACAGGATTTCAACTCATCACCATTCGCAGCGCCCGCCTGCGCATGCAATTCCGCGGCCCCAACAACGAAGTTCTGACGCGGCAAGACGTCTACGCATACTGGTTCCCGGAAGCCTTCGGCCCAGTGATTGAGAACGCGACAACTCTCAACTCCATCCCAGCCAACGCACGCAGTGCGAGCGTCCCACACTACGAGCACGGCGCCGACATCTTCGCACCTCACGGCAGCTGGTTCTGGATCGAAACGCCGCATGGCGCGCAGCGCCCGTCACTCTGCGTCGTGCAGATGGCTGTCGGCGCAAACGAGACGATTGCTGTCATGCCGTTCGCGTCGCCGGATTTGAACGCAGAGCTGCACGTCACCGCGACACGCGAGGACGGCACGCAGGTCCAAGATCTGTTCGTAGGCCTCGAGCAATTGACCCGTGGACCTCGCGTGCCATTCGCCAAACTCGAAGGCGGCGCCATCGGCAAAGCCATGCGCATCCCAGCGGGCACGTATCGATTGGGCGTGTGGCAAGGTTGGCGCTCGCAATACCCGGAGACGTTCCAGTTCGAAGAGACCATCCGGGTTGCGCCGGGCGAAACGCTCACCAAGAACGTCAAGCTGATTCGCGGCGGCTTGCTCGACATCACGGTACATCGACACGGCGGCACACCTGGCGAACGCGTCGAGGCCAGCGCGACGGTGCGCATCGACGGCAAGGAACAATCGCTGGCCCCCTACTTCGCTAGAGATCCCGATCAGTGGAGCGACCGCGAGCGCGATTTCTTGAAGATTGGCCAACGGGCCAAGAGCAAGATGCTACTACCGGTCGGAACGCACACGATTCGCCTTCGCTCTGGCGACGAAGCCTGGACGACTAGCGTCGAGATCGTGGCGGGCGAACGCGCGCATGCCCGCTTCGATCTCGACCACTAGACGCTTTAGCGACCCGCTGGCGACCGCACGGCCGGCACACTGCGGGGCGGAATCAGGGTCTCAAGAATCCTCCGGGTCGGCTACCGACAGTTGACCGGTGCCTAACCAACAACCGCGCGGCTGACCATGATGTTCAAGGTCTTCAGCCACTCGCGATCCTCCGGCCCAAACCGGAACTGGGGTGCGACACACTTGCCGTCGGCATCCCCGTAGGTTTCGAAGATCGCGCGACCAGTCAGGTCGAGCAATTGTTCGCGGTTCCAGCCTTCGACTTCTACCTTGTCGATCACGGCATCCAAGCGCGGATCAAACTCCGAAGCCTCGGTGAGCAAAGCACGCTCCAAGTCGCGCAAGAACGGATTGACCAAGGACGTCACCGGCGTCGCTTCGAACTCCTTGCGGATGGCCTCGACCTCCGCTTCCCGCTGCCGCTCTTCGGCCGCCTCTTCGCGGCGCCGAGTCCACGTCTTGACCTTGTCACTGGCGAGCTTCAGCCCTTCGCGCGACAGCAACGCACCGATCGAAGGGAAGATCGCTTTGGCTGCGATGCCAACGCCCAGCAGCGGATTGGCGACGGCGACGGCACCACCGATCAGCAAGATGCCACCAGTGACCGTTCGCTCGTGACGATCGATCTCGTTGGCGATCATCTGCAAGCGTTCAGCGAGCGGAGTTTCGTCGTCCGCGGCAGCGGGCTCAATCGTCACGCCGGCGCTTTTGCCGGCAACGAACAAGTCGACCAATTGGCGTTCGCTGCCTTCACTCGGTAAATGGAACACACGCAACCGCGGCAGGTCGTTGGTTGTCGAGACGCCGCGCGGCAAGCGGCGGCTTGAATAGAGCGAGTAGCCGCTTGCGACGAACGGGGTCGGAATCAGGAAGTAGTGGGTCTCGTCGCGCGGCACATCGTCGCGCTGCATTGCCGGCACAATCGACGCCAACAACGGCACCTTGCCAATCGTGTCGGAGACCGCGGTCGCGCCCCGGACCAATCGGGTTCGCACGGCATCCCATGTTTCGCGCAGGGTTTGTTCGACGTCTTGCTTGGACAAGTCCATTGGCGGCAGCATAGCGTGGTTGGCAACCTCTGCATGGCTGGGGCAGGCGGGCGCGACAGTCCCTTGCAAAGCTTCGTGGATTGGCCCAAACCTCAGGCTCCGAATTTATCGACCCCCGAGATTCTCCAATGACCCTGACCATCCGCAAATCGAACGACCGAGGCCACCAGAACCATGGCTGGCTGGACAGCTACCACACGTTCAGCTTCGCGGACTATTCTGACCCGGAGCACATGGGCTTTCGCTCGCTGCGCGTCATCAACCAGGACGTCATCGCCAAAGGCATGGGGTTCGGCACGCATCCGCACCGGGACATGGAGATCTTCAGCGTGATCGTGTCCGGCGCAATCGCGCACAAGGACAGCATGGGCAACGAACGCGTGTTGCGGCCCGGCGAGATCCAATTGATGAGTGCGGGCACTGGCGTGACGCACAGTGAGTTCAATCCGAGCGAGGACGAAGAACTGCACCTGCTGCAAATCTGGATCGAACCCAACCAACGAAGCCTGACGCCGAGCTACACCGAGTGGAAGCCCAATGCGCAGACCGAGTCGGCGAGCGATGTGGTGGTGATCTCACCCGATGGCCGCGATGGCAGTGCCGTAATCCATTCGGACGCGATCGTGCGACGGCTGCGCTTGGCGGACGGCGAGTCGGTTGCTCACGACGTGGCGGACGGGCGTGCCATGTGGCTGCAGGTCATCAGCGGCGATGCCCGCATCGGTGACGAGCAACTCGGTCCCGGCGACGGTGCGAGCACGGAGACCGCCGGCAAGCAAACGATTCGGGCGAACGGCGCCGTCGAGGCACTGCTGTTCGATCTCGCCTAGAGGTGTGGCCGGGAAGCAGCGTGCACCGCGTGGGGATGGGATCGTCGTGCGTGGCGGTTCGCGAGAACGCAGGCGAATTGGTGGCTGCGGCGAGGCTCTCGTGGCCAGAAAATGCGGCGAGACCGCCGTGCGCGTTGGGCGCTGCGTTTCGGTCAGGCCTCTAACTCCAGTAACTCGGTCAGTTGCCGACGACGACGCGGATCGAAGGCGAATCGATGGCGCCGGCCGTCAGCGCCAGCAAGCCGCGGCCACTGTCGTCGAACGAGAAGCACCACGCGCCGACAAGGTTGATGTTCGGATCCGTCTTGTAGACAATTGCAGCGCGCGAACCATCGGGCCGCGAACGGAGCAGAAAACTCGACCCGGGCTGCGCGGAGTCACTCATCGCCCACAATTCTCCCCGTAGCGGAGAGATGTGCGCAAAGCTTCGCTCGGTAGGCTGCTGGCCGAACGTATGCATGTAGGGCAGCATCGGCGCAGTGCGATCATCAAGCTCGACGCGCAGGACCGAGTAGCTCGTATTCGTCGAGACTGTCGTCGGACCCGGTGGAACCACAACATTTATCGACGATCCCTCGGCAAACACGACACACGCCGAGCCGAGTTCTCCGGCTACGACGTCGTCGATGCGCTCAAAGAAGTGAACACCGGCAGGGGGCAACCATATCTCCCAGCCATGCAGTTCGCCCGGAAACAGCCGCAGGCCAGCGCCTGGCTGGTAGCGCGCCACGTGCGCGCCTACATACGGCTGGGCAGTCGCGGTGGCGGGCGTCAACACGGTGAATGCGAGCACGCCGCGACCATCGTTGGCGCAATCGAAGTGCGCGTCGCCGCCGCCATCCATCAGCAGCTCATGGTGCTCGCCGACCAAGTCTCCAACGGCGAAGCGAGACAAGCGCACGCGCCCCGTTTCCGCGTACGCCAACGACACCGTGCCATTGGCTTGGATCGACGGCACGTCACGCACGAACTCGTTGACGATCGATCCAGCAAAGGAAAATGCGGCGTCGTTGCGCAGCCATCGCCACAAGCCCCAATCGGTAGGCATCGCGACTGTTGGCGGCACGTACGCGACGACATCCCCGTCGACGTTGCTGTCGCCGATCGCTACCCCGAATGGTGTCGGCACACGCGAGCTGGTGCCGTCGAGATTGCCGCGCACGCAGTAATGGATCCCTTGCACGTCTTCTTCGCAGATGAAGCCGCCGTCACCGAAGGCGCGCGCACCTGTAGTCACCACT
>CAXBFC010000401.1:0-7658 GCA_963974725.1 uncultured bacterium
CGGCTCAAGGAACTCTCCCGCCGGTGCCAACACCAGCAACAGCAGCAAATCGCCGAGCCCTTCCGGGACCTCGACAACATCGCCCAGTCGCATCGGCCGCAGCGTGCTTCGCGTCGTTTGCAACTGCAGCGGCAAGATGCGATCGACTTCCGCGGGCGTCGACAACCGCGCTTGAATGGTACTGGTCAGCCCCTTCGCGTAGGCCTCCCGCGATTCGCCCGACAACCGCGGCGCCGCACCACTCCAATCGAGAAACTCCAGATCAAACGACACGATCGAGCGCGAAGTGTCGGGCTGCAATTGCCCTGGCACCTGCACGCCATTGGGCAGCGTCAAGATGAACGCTTCTTGCTCCTCGAGCACGAACGGCAACGGCATGCGCAAACTGACTCGCGCTCGCTGGCCGTGTTCCACCAACAATTCGCGGATCAGCTGTGGCGCCGCGTCACTCCACCAGAAGTCGGCGATGACTTGACGACCGCGTTCGCTCGGGATCTCCGTGCCGACTTCATCCATCAAGCGCACCGGCCGGCCGAGCACATCGTCGAGGCGCAGCGCCAGGATATTGCGGCCACGCACCGGAACGACATCGGGCAACAGATCGCCGGCGGCGCGATGAATCTCCGACGCAAACTCTCCGAGCCACATCTCGCCACCAACGTAGCGACGCAACTGGCTATCAATGCGCCATCCGCGACCTTCGCGGTAGGCATCGCCGCTCTTCTCCAAGACGCCATCTTCGAGGAACTGCTTCAAGTAGCGGCCCGAACACGACGGCAAGTTCACCTCTATTTGGGCTGGCAACACCCGCAACGAGATGCGTTCGACGAGCGGTTCGATCTGCTCATCCGCCGCTTCGGCAACGTCCACCAGCAGCTCGTAGACGCCTTCGACCAAGGCTCCGATTTGCACTTCGGCGTTGGCCGGCTGCCGGCCAATGGTGATCGGCGCGAGATCCATCGGCTGCCCGAAGCTCTTCAAGCGCGCCGCCACGACCCCGTAGGGTTTGGGCACGACGACGCTGATGACGCCTCCGGTCGGCCCGACAACCAACTCGGTGCCGGTCCACAAACTCGGCCCGACCCCAGCGCGGGCAACGGTGCGGATCTCGACATCGGGACTGCGGTTGATCACCGTCGTCGCAAACTCTCGAACCGCGTGATTCCCGGCCGCATCGACGACTGCAAGGTGCAGGGACACCTCGCTTGAGGTTCCGACCAGCGAGCCGGCAGGCATTTCCAGCGGGAGCCAAACCGGCGACCGAGAAGACGCCACCGACAATGGCACCGTGACCGCTTCGTTGGGGTCGGTAGTCCAACAGCGCAACGAACAGGCGATCCCCATGACGCGCCAAGCCGCGCTGGCCAGCGGGGCCGGTGATCTCCATGACGTGGGGCACCCGCACGTCCGCCGAAGGAAACGGCAGGCGTTGCGATTGGTTGACGTTGCCCGCGGCGTCGGATGCGCTGATCACCAAAGAACCACCCGGCAACTGCTCGCCACTCGACACGAGTTCCGACAACTCCGCGCCCAGAGCGAACGAACCGGATGTGGTCGGCAAGGCCAAGCGATGCTCTTCCCCGTTGTCAAACTTGACCAGGAGGTCGGCACTGGCGACGCCAATGTCATCCGTGAGATCGACTTCGAGCCGCGTGTCCACGCGCAGGCCGCGATCGGCCGCGTGCAATTGCATCGTCGCGGTCGGCGGTTGCTCGTCGACGCGCACCCTGGCCGCGCGCACCAAAGAGGTTCCCGGCACGACGAACACGAGATCGACCGGGCCCTTCTTGCTGGCGCGCAACAGGCCCAGGATCACGTTGTGCCAGTCTTCCTGCGCGTCCGAAAGGATCAGCGTGCCCGCCTGGCTGCCAACTTGCGGCCGCAAGTCGAAGGTCGTCAACACGGTGCCGTTGCGTGATAGTTCGACGCGCAAGCGATGCCGAGCGAAGCCGGTGTAGTAGCAATTGATGTTGGCCAGGTCTTGGGGCCGCAGATCCCGAATCCGGCTGTCCGCCGTCAATTCCCGGTCGGTGCCCTCCAATGGTCCACCTGGCCGCGGCGCGAAGGAAGGCTCCGCAGCATCGCCCGCCGCCAGCGTCACGATCAGCGCCAAGACTCCGACGATTGCCGCGATGCGAGCCAGCCCAGGCCCTCGACCCATGCGCACAGCTTGCAACTGGCGGTGCACTTCCGCGGCGGACGCCGGCCGCTCCTCCGGTTCGTAGCGCAAGCAACGCTGCATCAGCGTCGCGAGGCGCCTCGAAACTCCAGTACCCGCGGGCCACGACGACAGGCGCCCCTCTCGAACTGCAGAAGCGGCTTGTTCGGCGTCGCTGTCATCCACCGGCATAGTGCCGGTCAACATCAGCCAGCCGAGCGTGCCCAACGAGTAGATGTCGGCACGCGGATCGACCTCGCCGCCGACCAATAGTTCGGGAGCCGAAAACGCCGGATTGGCAAAGCCCCACAGCTCACCTTGGGCACTTTGCCGGCCAGCCATGGTCATGCTGCGCGCGATACCAAAGTCGAGCACCTTCGCTTCCAACCGGCCCGACCGCGAAGACACCATGACGTTGCGCGGCGACAGGTCACAGTGCACCAGCCCAACTTCGTGAACGGCACTGAGAGCGGCGGTCACTTGCAGCAACAAGTCGACCGCATGCGACGGCGACAAGGCACCTTCTTGCAGCACTTCATCGAGCGTCTGGCCTTCGACGAGTTCCATCGCCAGGTAGGTAATGCCCTCATCGCCCTCGCCGACGTCGAGCAAGCGCGCACATCGCTCATGCACGACGGTGGCGGCGCGCCGGGCTTCGGGCAACAGCACGCGGCGGAACTCGGGCTTCTCCGAGAAGCGTGGGTGCAGCAGCTTGAGTGCGACCGTCACCAAGGACCCGACGTGCTGCGCGCGAAACACCGTGCCGAGGCCGCCGCGGCCGAGCACCGACTGCAGCCGGTACTTGCCGTCGATGATCGTGCCGAGCAGCGGATTGCCGGCATCGATCTCGCCACGGCGCGCGGGATAGTGCACGGCATCGGTCGACAGCAGCGGCGCTTCGCAGTAGCCACAACGGTGGGCCTGCGTATCGGTCACACCCTCACATGACAGACAGATCTTCACGTGTTCGATCGCAAGTCAGAAGCGCTCGCGGACTGACATCATACGCGGATCCCGCGCAAGCTCTCACAGAAGCAGCGCTCGCCACACTTCGAACACGGCTCGATTGCGAACGAACATGCGGCCGAGATCGGCAATGTGCACCGTCCAAGCCTTGGTATCGGTGGAACCCGCGTCGTTGCCAGTGGCGAAGGCAAAGCAAACGGTGCCGACAGGTTTCTCGTCCGTGCCGCCCGCGGGGCCGGCAATGCCGGTGGTCGCGATGGCACAGTCCGAGCCGAAGCGCTCCCTAGCGCCGGCCGCCATCGCCGCTGCCACCGGTTCGCTGACGGCGCCGTGCTCTAGCAGCAAAGATTCCGCGACGCCGAGCAACTCCTGCTTGGCGGCATTGCTGTAGGCGACCACTCCGCCCAGCAACACGTGGGATGAGCCGGGCAGGTCCGTCAGGCGCGCGGTGCACAGGCCACCGGTGCAGGATTCGGCGAACGCGATCGTGCGGTGCTCGCCAGCCAGTCGTTCGAGCACCAGCTCTGGCACTTCTTTCAGGCCTTCGACGAACAGCCAGTCGCCGAGCAGCGGCCGCAATTTGGCCGCGGTTTGCTCACAGAGTGCGGCGGCTTGCTCTGCCGTAGCGGCCGTGCCGTTGAGTCGCACCGACAACAAGCCACCGGATGCGGTGATGCCGACGGCCGGGTTGCGGCCGGGGTTCATGAACGCGCCGAGGCGTTCGCCCAGCAGTGCTTCGGATGGACCCAAGACTCGCAAGCACGCTTGCGCGGTCGGCTGCAGGGCACCGAGGTGCTGCACCGCGGGTAGCACGTGTTCGGCCAGCATGACCTTCATCTCGCGCGGCACGCCTGGCAGCACGAACAACTCGGCAGTGTCGACCGTGACACGAAATCCGGGTGCCGTGCCGACCGGATTGGTTAATGCGGTTGCCGACTCTGGCAGTTCGGCTTGGCGGCGGTTGCTGTGCGGCACCTCGCGCACGTGGCGGGCAAACCAAGCGAGCACCTGCTGCCAACTGGCTTCGTCGAAGCGCAGCGGTTCGTGCAGCATCTTGGCGACGACTTCGCGGGTGCGGTCATCGAGCGTCGGGCCAAGTCCACCGGTGGCGATCACGACATCGGCGCGGCGGCAGGCCTCAGCAAGTGCGTCCTGCAGGTCGGCGGGGTCGTCGCCGATGACCGTGAAGCGCTGCACGCTGACGCCGAGCGCTCCGAGTTGCTTCGAAATGTAGGCGCTGTTGGTGTCGATCAAGCCCGCGTGCACCAGTTCATCGCCGATCGAAACGATCTCGGCGCGAAGCGTGTCGCGGCTCACTTCGTCTCCGGCAGCGGCGCCTCGTTCTTCTGGCCCATCCGGGTCAGAAACAGCCCCAGGGCATAGAGCAGCATCATCGGCATCGACATCATCAACATCGAAACCGGTTCGGGCGGCGTGAAGATCGCGGACACCAAGAACATGACCAGGATCGTCATGCGCCAGTGCTTGGTGAACGCCTTGTGCCGCACCAACCCGACCTTCTGCAGTGCCAGCATCACCAGCGGCACTTGGAACACCACGCCCATCGCCGCCGTCGTCATGAACAGCAAGGTCAAGAACTGGCCGACGCTAAACAGCGCGCCAACCATGGTGGGATCCATCATGCCGATCAAGAAGCCGAGGCTGTAGGGCAACGCGAAGCGATAGCCAAACGCCACGCCTGCCGCCACCAACAGGATCATGAACGGGAAGTAGCGCAGGAAGACTTTGCGTTCGTGCTTGTAGAGCCCCGCTGCGATGAACGACCACACCTGCCAGATGACCACGGGACTGGCGAGAATCAGCGCGAAGATGAACGCCACCCACATGAACGACAGGAAGTCTTCGAGTCCGCCGGTCGCATACAGGTTGTATGGCACCGGGTAGCCGCTGAGTTCTTTCATCAGGTAGGCCCACCGGAACTGGCCTTCGAAGATCTTGTCCTTCTCCTGGACGCAAAACTCTAGATACTTGAGCCCCAGCGCGTCGTCCGCGAGCGCACCGGAGTCGAACTCCGCCTGCAGGTTGTTGACGTATTCCGTAAACCCGATCCGCCACTGCGTCCGGTACGGTTCGATCACGATGCGCTGGACTTCGAGCTTGAACGGGAAGACCACGAGCACCGCGACCACCAACGCAACCAACGACTTGATGACGCGCTTGCGCAGTTCATCCAGATGGTCACCAAACGACATCCGCGGCAACGGAGCATCGTCGTCCAGCGCCTCGCGAATCATCGGATCATCTAGCTGCACCATCGAGTCGGCAGTCTAACGACGGCCACTCCCCCACGTTTTCCTTTCTTCCGAGAAGAGCGCTGCTGCCGCCCCGTTCGAGGAAGTGCTTTTTTGTCCTGGCACCGTACGCACATCCTCCAAAACCTAAAACGGCGACCCGTGGGTCGCCGTTTTTGGGAAGACTGATCAAGCCTTACAGCTTGATCAGGTCGGCGATCTTGGACAGGTAGGTGAACTCGACGCGGAGTTCGTTGGCGAGCTTGAACTCGGGGCTGTCTTGGACCGTGGCGAAGCCGTCACCAGCTTCGTTGACCGGGTTGTTGCCGAGCAGCACGGTGTCGACACCGGGGCCCATCTTGGTGACGACGCGATTGCCGAGGCGGCGCAGCAAGTTGGTGAGCTGCTCCTTCTGGTACGGGGCGCTGAAGCGGCCCATCAGGTACATCGTGCGGGTGACGCGCGGCGTGTAGAGATCGTTGAAGATCAGGTCGCCTTCAGTGGCGTAGTTCGCGACCGGGTCGCTGAAGTTGTAGAGGCGCACTTCGGCGCGCTCGTCTTCGATGCGGGTGACTTCGCAGTAACCCTTCACTTCGCCGCCGTTGGCGGACTTGATGCGGAACACGGTGCCCGGCTGCAGGAGATCCTTGCGGCCCAGGTTGATGAACGCGGTCGGGATGCCGTTCTTGGCGACCAGGACCTTGCCGTCGGCAACGTTCGGCGGCTGACGCATCGCCATCTTCTCGGACATCGCCGAGAGCTGGGTTTGCAGCAGACCGATGCGGCCGTTGAGCGCCTTCTCGCGAGCGAGGGCTTCTTCCTTGTGGGTGGTCAGCTCATCGACCTTCGACTTCAGGTTGTTCTGAAGGGCGGTGATGCGGCGGTCGCGATCGGACTTGGCCGACTCGAAGTCAGCAACCGCTTGGTCGAGGTTGGTCGACGTCTCGGAAGCAGTCGTCTGGGCTTGGGTCGAAACCGTCGTGAAGCGGCTATCGCCGGACTCCTTGTCGGCCAGCGCCTTGTCCTTCTCGATCGCGACATCCTTGATGCGCTGCTCTTGGGTGTTGATCTTGGCGATCATCGAACCCAGCAGGTTGTCCAGGCCACTCGCAGCCGAGACACCGGCGTTGGTGCTCGCTTCGGTCATAACCTGCTCAAGATCCTTCGGGTTGATCACGCCGTCGTAGGTCAGCGTTGCGCCGTTGTACAAGTTGGCACTGCCGGCGCGGCCGAGGTACTTGCCCGGCTTGTTGACGACCTTGCCGAGGTCTTCGATGTAGTGCGTGATCAGCAGTTCCTTCTGCTTGAGGACGTTTGCTTCTTCGATGGCCGTGTCCCTGGCCTTCAGGACTTCTGCGTTCCGGGTCTGTTGCACATAGGCAAACCCGAGGGCCCCCAGGAACATGACCAGGAGGATGAGGAAGAACATGATCGGGACGTGGGCGGCACCGGTCTGGCGATTGTGCATCTGAACCAACTCCAAGGGGTCTTTACTGTTTTGCGGTGTTCGGCTTACCGGGGTAGGCAAGCAGAACCGCAGTGACGAAGCGTCTGAGGACAAAGCGTCGGAGGACGAAGCGTCGGGGAGAATGAGAGGGGCTACTGAGATCGGACTCGACAGCCGTAGGGGCGAGTGACACGAGGGCACGAGCCACTAGGGGGGTCCGCAGATCTTAGGTTTCGTACGGTCCCGGTCAAGGTGGCGTCCACCGCTCACTTGCCTGACCGAGCACTCTCCCCCACGATGCCCCCATGCCGGCACCCACCACCGGGAATCCGGGCCCAAACCGCCCTTTCCGACCGCAAACACCCCTAGTCATCGGGCTCGTGGGCGGCATCGCAGCCGGAAAATCGAAGGTCGCAAGCCTGTTTGGCGGCCACGGAATCCTTCATGTAGACGCGGATTTCCACGCGAAAGCGGTCGCCGAAGACCCTCAGGTAGTCGCCGAAGTGGCCGCGCAGCTAGGCGAACGGTTCGTCCAGGGCGGCCAACTCGACCGGGCTGCCCTCGGAGACCACGTCTTTCGGGAGCCCACAGCGAAGGCGCAGCTGGAGGCAATCATGCATCCGCGCGTCCGGCAGCGGATCACGACCGCGCTCGAATCCGCCCGTGCTCGCGGCCAGTCGGCACTGCTCGATGTGCCGCTGCTGTTTGAGGCCGGGTTGTTCGCGATCTGCGACACGATTGTCTTCGTGGAGGCCAGCGACGAGGTGCGCGCGGAGCGGGCTCGCGGCCGCGGTTGGGCCGACGACGAACTGCAGCGACGAGAGCAAAACCAACT
>CAXBFC010000402.1:0-7652 GCA_963974725.1 uncultured bacterium
ATGCGATTTCCAAGAAAGACGGAGTCGCGTTTGACCGCGCGTTCTGGCCTCACGTCGGCCACGTCGTCAAGAACGGCGTGCGCACCGCGCTGCTCGGCTTGACTCGCGGTTGGCTTACCAAGGCGCCCGGCAACGCGGCGACCAAGCGATACTGGCGCAAGCTCAACTGGGCATCGGCTGAGTTCGCACTGCTCTCGGACGTCGCCATGGGCGCGCTCGGTGGCAACCTCAAGCGCAAGGAAAAGCTGACCGGTCGCTACGCCGACTGGTTCTCCTGGATGTTCTTGGCGAGTGCTGTGCTGCGTCGTTTCGAAGCAGAAGGCTGCCAGAAGGAAGACCTGCCATTGATGCAGTGGTCGCTCGAAGACGCGTTCGCCCGCGTGCAAGCAGCCCGCGCCGGCATCTACCAGAACCTGCGGTTGCCGGTCCTCGGTTCGGTCTTTGGCACGCTCGGCGGTTTGATGGCGCGCTTCAATCCAATGGGCGCAGCACCGAACGACAAGATCGGCCACAAGGCGGCGGCGACGTTGCTCAAGCCGGGCGCAGTCCGCGACCGCATCACCGCCAACCTGCACGTGCCGCAAGACCCAACCAGTGCCCTTGGTCGCCTTGAGCACGCGTTGCAACTGTGCACGCAAGCCGAACCGGTCATGCGCAAGCTCAAGGATGCGGTCAAGGCCGGTCGCTTGCCAAAGGCACGCCCGGCGCAACTGCTCGACCAGGCCTCGGAGGCCAACATCATTACCAGCGAAGAACGCGACATCGTGCAGCAAGCCGAAGTGGCGCGCGCCGAAGCGATCGCGGTCGACAGCTTCACGCTTCAAGAATACCTGTCGGGAAACGCAGCCCCCGCAGCTGCGACGGAGTCCGAGCCGCAGGCTAGCTGAGCAGTGGGCAAGCTGAACCGCCTGGTCACACGCAACATCCCCCGCTAGGACGCGAGGGTGCGCGCAATCATGATTGCGGCTCGTCCTTTGCCACCAGTTCGTCTCTGACAAAGGCGACCCCGGCAGCAAAGCTGTCAAGCGTGTGTTCGGGCGGCACCGTGCCCGGCCCGATGCCGAGCTTGCGCAACAGTTCCTCGGGTTGATCACGCAGCCCAACCAAGACGACCACGACGCCGCGCAATTCCAGGCCACGCACGGTCTCCTGCAACGCGTAGGCACCCGACTGATCGACGAACGGAACGCGATCGAGTCGCAGGATGACGAAGCGCGCGTCCTTGAGTCCGTCCAGGCGCTTGCGGAACTCGGTCGCAAACGCAAAGAACAGCGGACCGCTGACGCGCGTGACGACTACCTCGTCGCCCAGGTCATGTTGCTCGTCTGGCCATGGCTCGTCATCCCAGTAGGATTCGACGTGCGACATCTCGACCCCATCAGCTGGCGCTGCGCGCTTGCCGCGCTTGAACACCATCGTCACGATCAACGGCCAGTGCCGCAGGATCGCCATCGCCATGCCGATCCCGACCGCGATCAGCAGGTCCAGGAACACGGTGACGAACAACACCACCACCATGATGATCGCGTCGGTGCGCGGCACCTTGCGGATGTGTCGCAAGCCACGGTAGTCGAGGATGCCGATACCAACCGTGATCAGGATGCCGGCGAGCACTGGCTTCGGAATGAACTTGGCATAGGCCCCAGCACCGAGCAAGACGACCAACAACAAGAGTGCATGGACCGCACCGGAGACGCGCGTCGAACCGCCGGCACGAACGTTGACGACCGTTCGCATCGTCGCCCCCGCGCCAGGAAGCCCGAGGAACAAGCCGGAGATGGCATTGCCGACCCCTTGACCGAACAGCTCGCGGTTGGAGTTGTGCTGGGTCTTCGTCAAGTTGTCGGCGACGACCGATGTCAACAAGGAGTCGAGTGCCCCGAGTGCCGCCAACGTGACCGCGGTGATGACAATCGTGCCGTAGAGAGTGCTCGGGATGTCGCCAAAGCCTTCGATGTGCAGCGCTGGGAAGCCCGACGGAATGTTGCCGATGATCGGCACGTTCAAGCCAGCAACAACCGAGATGACCGTCAGTGCCAGCAGCGCAACCAGCACACTGGGAACCGCCTTGGAGATCTTCGGGAACAGGTAGATGATCGCGATCGTCGCGACTGTCACGCCAAACGCGACGAAGTTCACGCCATCAAACCCATTGCCGCCCAGCACACTCTTGGCAACCTCGAGAGTGTTCTTGGGCCCAGCGAGACCGAACGACGGATAGATCTGCAGCAGCACGATGATCACGCCGATGCCGCTCATGAATCCGGACACCACCGGATACGGGATAAACTTGATCAGCGAGCCGATCCGCACGACTCCCATCAAGATCTGGATCAGCCCCGCCAGGACGAACGTCGCAACCAATGCCGGAATCGCCAGCTCGAGGCTGCCGGTCACCGCAATCATCGCGGTCACCGTCGCCGTCGTCACCACCGTCATCGGTCCGGTCGGACCACTGATCTGCGACGGCGTGCCGCCGAAGATCGCGGCGAAGAAGCCAATGAAGATCGCGCCGTAGAGACCGTAGGTCGCTCCCAGCCCCGACGAGACCCCGAAGGCGAGCGCCAACGGCAGAGCGACGATGCCTGCGGTGATGCCGCCGAAAATGTCCCCGCGGAAAACGGACGAACGGCTATTGGAGTGACTCGTCATGAACGGATTAGGCAGCACAACCTGCAGAAATGGCGGATGCGCCGATCTTGGCAGGCAAATGCGCTCTGTAACCAACAAGAGAGACAATGGCGGCTGCTGGCGCAAGCACCGGCCACGGCCAGTTCCACCGGGCAACCTTGATAGTTGTCCACGAACCGATTGCCAAACCGATCCGCGCAGTACTTTGAGTGCTCCCTCGCAGTCGCTACGGTCTCCCCCGTGACCGACGGTATCCTTGTACACCAACAGATCCGCGACCTGATCGAACAGGGCGCCCTCACCTCCACCCCGGCAATCGCGCCGACGCAAATCCAACCGGCGTCGCTCGACCTGCGATTGTCGACCCGGGGCTACCGGGTGCGATCGGGCTTCCTCCCCGAGAACTGCCGCGTTGCCGATCGGCTTGAGGAAATGACGCTCTATGCGTTCGACCTCGCCGATGGCGCCGTGCTCGAGAAGGGCCACTGCTACATCGTGCCGCTGCTTGAGCGCATCGAGAAGCCACTGCCGCATTTGATCCGCGCCAACCCCAAGTCATCGACCGGTCGACTCGACTTGTTCACGCGCTTGCTCGCAGACAACTGCGGCCGCTTCGAAACCGTGCCGCCGGGCTACACCGGGCCGCTCTACCTTGAGATCGTGCCGCGCAGCTTCCCGGTCAAGGTGCGCACCGGATTGTCGCTGTGCCAGATCCGCTTCTCGGATGGCCACGCCTCGCTCAGTGACGAAGAGTTGCGCGCCGAACACGAACGCTCACCGTTGTTGTTCAACGACCGCGGCGAACCGTTGGCGTCAGACAAGCTGCGCCTCGACAACGGCCTGATGATGGGCATCGCCACGATGCGCGACTCGGACATCCAAGGACCGATCGGCTACGTCGCCAAGCGCTACACGGGCATCATCGACATGGACGACGAAAACGGCCACGACCAAGATGCGTTCTTCGAGCCGCTGCAGGAGCCGAAGGGCGGCCGCCTGATCGTCGAGCCGGAAGAGTTCTACATCTTCGCCAGCAAGGAACGCATTCGCATCCCCGCCCACCTCGCGGCAGAAATGTGCGCCTACGATGTCGGCATCGGCGAGCTGCGCACCAACTACGCCGGTTTCTTCGACAACGGCTTCGGGGGTGAGCAAGGCACGCGCGCCGTCCTCGAGGTGCGGCCACACGATGTGCCGTTCTTGCTCGAAGACGGGCAGGTGTTCTTCAAGCTCGAGTTCTTCAAGACACAAGAACCGCCGGAAGTAGTCTACGGTGACGACCGTCTTAGCTCGCACTACCAAGGGCAAGGCCTGAAACTCAGCAAGCACTTCCGCGCCGTCTAGCCGGATCTGCGCGAACCAGACACGCGGACCAGACCCCCGGAGAAGATTCGCGGAGCAGACACTGGCGCGTGCCGGCGGGTTGCCCCACCCCACCACCCCACCGACACTGCCACCATGTTCAAGCCCGGCGCGAAGGATGAGAGGGCCGCATTGGCCTTCGATGACATGGCGTCGGCGATCGACGCTGGTCTGCCGCTCGAATCGATCGGCGGCAACCCAGGCCTCGGCGACCACGTGCTGCTCGACCTTGCGCAGCGGCGCGGCATCACGCTGCGAACCACCGAGAAGACCGTTCTTGAGACGGGCTGGAAGAGCGGCAACGCGGCGGCTGCATTGCGTGGCCGCGCCCGGGATCGCCGTCGCCGCGCCGAGTTCCAACGCGAGATCTGGTCCGGACTGCGCTACCCGCTGCTGCTCCTGGCAATGTTGCCGGTGGCAGCCGCAGCCACCTACGTACTGGTCGGCCCCGGCTTCTCGATCGGTCTGGCAATCGTTTACGGCACCCTCGCGGTCGTCACTGCGATCCTGGCGCACAAGCTCAGCCGCGGCGATGCGTCGCTCGAGCGCTATCCGATCCTCGGCGCGCTGCTCGTCGACATCCGGGAGCTGCCCTACCTCGAATCGCTGCATTCGCTTTACGGTGCCGGGGTGCCGATCGTCGAGGCGCACAACCAGGCCGTTCGCAGTGTCCGCATGCACGGACTGCAAGAACGCCTGATCATGGCGCAAAAGCTGCTGGAAGACGGAGCGCCACTGCGCGAGGCCTTGCAGAGTTCGGGCTCCCTGTGCAACGAAACCCGGTCCCTGCTGGCAACGGGGGAACACGCGGGCCAACTGGAAGATGCGCTGCTGCGAGCACTGACCCGCCGCCAGGAGGTCGCCAGCCAGAAACTTGCGACCGCAGCCCAGCGGCTCGGCCAGGTCGCTTACGCTCTAGCCGTAGTCGGCATCACCATCATGGTGTTCAAGTTCTATAGTGGCTACTTCGCCATGATGCGTGGCTAGTGGCTGCTGGCGCCCCGCCGGCGCCAACGCGAGGTATATCTGCCAATGACCGGACCTTCGCCCGAGAAGCTGCCCAAGAATCTGCAGAACCAGCACCTTACGGCAGAGCCTCTGCCTGGGTCCAAGGAGCAGACCATGGACGCAAGCTTGGGCAAACAACCGCGACCGGCAGCCGTCTCCGACCAAGAGCACATTTGGCTCGCTCGCTGTCGCGAGGGTGACCACGCGGCGTTCCAAAGCCTGCTGCGACCCCACCTGACTGGGCTGCTGTCGCTGGCGCGGCGCTACTGCCGCGACCCCCACTGGGCGGAAGACCTGGTGCAAGAGACCCTGGTGCGCGCCTTCAAAGGCCTGCCCAACTTCCGCGCCGAATCGGCACTGCGCACGTGGCTGTATCGCATCTTGGTGCGACTCGCATGTGAGCCCGCCCGCTGGCAACGCAGCATGCCGACCGAATCGCTCGGCGACATGGATGTGCCGGATCACTACGACGGCAACCAGGCCGAGCAAGACGCGATCGCCCGCGAACTGCAAGACCGCCTCGACGAGGCGATGGAGCGATTGACCCACCGCCAACGCACCGCGCTGCACTTGCGCGCCGTCGAAGGCATGGACTACGCGACCATCAGCGGCGTGCTTGCGTGCAGCGCCACCGCGGCGCGCATGCACGTGCTGGAAGCGCGCCGCAAGGTGCTCGCGCGCGTCAAGGAGCACATTGACCAGTGAGAATTGACCAGTGAGTTCTGCCGACGACAAGTCTCCTGGGGATTGGTCTCCTGGTGATTGGGATCCGGGCAATAGGGATCCGGGCAATGGTTCGGGCAATGGTTCGGGGCAGCCGTCGAACCCGCGCCGGGTTTGTGCGCGCACCGATGCCGTGTTGGCCGTGCACCTCGATGGCGACCTCGAACGCGAGTCGTTCGATCGCGAAGCCTGTGAACCACTCGGCTACGGATTCGTCTCCGACGATTCCCTGCACACGCACCTCCGCGAGTGCGCGACGTGCCAGCTGGCACTGCAGCGCGCGCGCCGCCTCGATGCCGCACTCGCCTCGATGGCTGGCCGTGCGGTCGCCGATCAAGTTACCGCAAGCGGTTGTTCGCTGGAGGAGTTGAGCGATCAGTGGCTCAACTGCGCGGCGATGGCGGCGGCAGATGCGGGACTTCCCGAGACGGTCAAGTCAGAAGGCGTGGAGTCTGAAGGCCCAGAATCAGAAGACCCAGAATCAGAAGACACACGATCAGAAGCCACAAACTCACAAGACGTCACTCAAGAAGAGCCCATTGATAGTAAAGATCTCGACTGGCTGTTCGATCGGGCACTGCAAAGCTGCGCAGCGCAACAAACCGATCGCGACCTCAGCGCGTCACGGGCGTCGCGAATCGGCACCTTGATCGCCATCGCTGGCGTCATGGCGGCGTGCTTCGCGACATGGCTTTGCATTGCGACCTTTGAGAAGTCCTCGAAGGGCAAAAATAGCCTTGGCAGCAACAAGGATCTTGGCAGCACCCGGGCAGTTGCTGACGGCCAAGCCACGGGAGTTCCGCGCCAGGCAACTGCCAACCAGCTACTTGGGAACCGGCTACTTGGGAACCGGGAGAAGACTGCGGCAACGCAAACAGTCCACGGCGACAACAAGTTGGCCAGCAGCGAGTCGGCCAGCAGCGACTTGGCCAGCAGCATGGTAGCCGCGAACGCGGCAGAGGTAGAAACCGACGACGACCCAGCCTCCTCCGAATGGGTCGCGCGTCGTCCCGGCGGGTCGCTGGCGCGCAGCATGCACGCTGCGCGGAACCGCGAACTGCCCGAGCAACGCACCGCGCAGCCGACTGAACTATCCCATCGCATTCGTGATCGCGCCTTGGGCGTGCCAAAGCGCCTCGCGGCGGCTCACCGACTGCTACGCGCGACTCGCGCAGGTTCTTCGGCGGCTCGCTTCGCGACCGATCAACTGCTTCTGGCCCTCGCAGCATGCGGCGACCTCGACCACAACGAGATCGCGCTCCACGAGCAATTGCTCGATGAAGTGCGCAGCAGCGGCCCCGTGCTCGTGCGACTGGAACACCGCCTGGTTTCGCTTCCGTCGCGCAACCGCGACCACTCCGAACTGGATCACAAGGCCTTGGCCGCGATTTTGGTGGCCGCACGCGTTGAGAACGATCGCCTCGACCAAGCGATTCGACGCGCTCTGCGACGCAATGATGCCATCGCCGACGTCGTTGCCAGCGCCCTGCGCTGCGGCGTGCGCGCCAATGGCTCGAGCCAACTGTTACTCGATTGCTGGCACGATCAAGTCGCCATCGGCAAGCAAGAGGACACGCAGCAATGGGCCGAGTTCTGGTTCCGCGGCCAAGCCGCAACAAGCTTCGCACAACTCAAGCACCTGCATGCTCGCAGCCACTCAGCCCCCGAACGGGTGCGCTGCTTGCTGGCGATGGGTTGCGTGTCTGACGATTCCACTCTGCCGCGGTTGCTAGCAGAACTTGCAGCACCTCGACGTATCGAAGCCTGTGCCGCTGCGTGCGGCCTGGCATCGCTGCCGCACCGTGTCCTAAAAACATTGCTGCCGAAGGCCAACCTGCAGAATGCGGGCTTGTTGCGCGCAGCCCTCGCACGCGCTGGCATGCCGGAGTCGAAGCGCTGGATCGAAGCACTGGCGCTGAGCAAGCCAC
>CAXBFC010000403.1:0-7618 GCA_963974725.1 uncultured bacterium
TGATGCCGAGGCCAGTTGTAAACGAACCTCTAATCACCTGAGATCTACCTATGCACGCATACTTGGCGCTAGCGTTTCTCGTCTGCACGTCGCTGCTGTCCGCGCAGGACACTGAGGCTGTCGCGGGTGCCGTGCAGGTCACCTTGCGCGCGCGGATTTGTGACGCGGACGGGCAACCGCTCAAGGATGGTTGCTTGGTCGTTGGCCGGGATGACGAAGTCACGACCGCCGGTGCGCTAGCCAATCCGGATGCTCGTTGCGGCGAAGACGGCGTCATTGAGTTAGTCACGACGGTCGTGCCCTCGCGGTGGACGCGACTCAGCGTCATGTTGCTGACTGCTCCGGGCAAGGTCGCCGTGCGCTACCGCAATCCGTTCATCGGCAGGTCACGAACGGCGAAGCCAGATGCGGTTGTTGACCTCGGCGAGATTCGACTGCCGGATGGCCACACGATGATTGGCCGCGTGCGTCAGCAAGACGGGACACCGATCGTCGGTGCTCGCATTCTGGCGCTTGATGGGTTGGCGCCATACCCGTGGTTAGCCGCGACGTACGGTAGTCAGGCGCACACGGACGAACGTGGTGTGTTTCGCATGCCCGGAGTCTTCGGCTCTGCGATGACAATCGACGTGGCTTCGGATGGATTCTATGACAAGCGCTTCGCGTCGGTCGACCTGGGGACGCCACTCGACTTTCGTCTGCAGACAAGTGGGTTTGTCGAAGGGGTCGTGCTGGATGAGGATGGTGCACCGGTCGACGGCATGGTCTCGGTTGCCGCGGAGTTCATCCGGATGATGCGCGGCACCGCGAAGGTCGAGAACGGACGCTTTCGGGTCAGCGTTGCCAACCGGTGCCGTTTCAAACTTACCGCCTACGGGCGGACGCCTGGCGTCACCGCGGATAGTGAGTTGCTGGATGGACCGACGAGCGGCGTCACGATTCGCATCAGTGAGCGGCTACAAGATGGTTTCTTGGTGCGAGCCATCGACGCCGCTTCGGGCAAGCGATTGTCCGGCATTCGCGCGTCGGCGTTGTGGTTTCCGATCGATCTTGACGACGCGACCAAGGTGTCTTTGGTGGCTGGGGCCCAGGTCGCCAATCGCGATGGGGTCGTTGCCTTGTCGCCCCCTGAAGAAGATGGGTCGCAAGTTGGCGTTCTTTATGTTGCCGCCGAGGGCTACGCGCCGTTCTTCGCAGAGAAAGTCACCGGCAAGGCTGGCGGCGAGTTCGTCGCGAAGATGGTTCCGGGCGCGAGTGTCCGCGGCGTCGTGCTCGATGCAGCAACCGGTAAGCCAGCCGCTGCGATGACCGTCACCTGCACGCTGTATCAGCGCCGTCAAGCCCGCCGGGCGGCCCTACGCCGCTTGGTTGCGCCGGTGGTGACGGGTGCCGATGGTGCGTTCTCGTTTCCGGTCTTGAGCGATGGCACCTATGAGCTGGTGGCGCGACGTGCTGTTGGCACGGTTACGGCGAGCAAGCGTATCGCCGTCAGCGCCGCAAAGGCTCTCGAGCCGGTCGAACTGACGGTGCCAGTTGGTGCGACGGTCAGCGGCACGATCGTCGCTGCCCCGGCTGGCGCCAAGTTGGTCATGGCCGGCGAGGATGCGTCGGCCGCCGACAATCCGCTGACCTCGGGCGCCAGCGTGCTGGCCGCGTGCAACTTCGAGGGAGCCCAGCCGATCGTTGCGGGCAAGTTCCGGTTTCCGCACCGGGCAGCCGCCGCCGAGAACCTGTTCTTGTTGGTGCCACAACCGCCACGCCAAGGAGGCGCGCTGTTGATTGAGTTGGCGCACTTGCACATTGGCGAGCAAGACGAAGTTCTCACAGTCGACTGCGCACAGCATCTTCCTGGTGCGGTGTCCGGCACCGTCGAGATCCACGGCGCCGATGTGCCGGGCGGCCGACTGGTCGTGGTTGCTACGGAGCAAAAGAACGATCGCGGCCGTTGGGTTCCGCATGACCAGCAGGCAGCGCGCCGCCGTTGGTGTTTGCTTGGCACCGATGGTCGCTACGCAATCCCTCTTGGGCGCGGCAGCTACACGGTCGAGGTTGTCGACTCAGCGACAGGTGTCAGCCTGCTGAAACCGGGTGAGCCGTTTGCCGTGCTTGCGCGTCGCACGGTGACCCGCGATCTCAAGGTCACGGCCGTGCAGGTGCACGCTCGCTTCTCGGTTGAAAATGGGCGCCTACCCGCAAACCGGGTCGAGCTGGTCTGCAACGGAGGCCCCGGTTTGAATGGCTCGATGACGATGTTTGGTGGCGGTCAGCATGGTTCGCGCGGCTTCGACATCCCGGGCGTCGACGAAGTGGTTTCGTTCTATGTGCCGCCGGGAACCGTGCAGCTAGAAGTCGAGCCGGGTGCCTACAAGATCGAAAACGGTGGCATCAGCTTCGGTGGCGAGCCATTGGTTACGCACGAATTCGAAGCGACGCTCGGTAAGGTTCACGAGGTCGTTGTGCCGCTGAAGCCGGCCCGGGAATACCCGATCAAGTAGGCCGGCTCGCAAGATCAGCTAGCCCGCATGGCTGACCAGCGAGGCAGGCAGGTGCGTCAGAATGGTCCGAGGACAAGGAAGGCGACGGAGGTCCGCGCAGGCGGGTCGGTAGACCCGTCGAACAGACTGTGGTGTACCCGTCGAGCAGACTTCGGTGTACCCGTCGAGCAGACCTCCAATTATCCGTCGAGCAGGCCAACGGAGCCCGCCACGCGGGCGGCAGGCAACGCCTGCCGTCAGACGACGGCTGCGGGGGCATTGGGGCGTGCTTGCCAACTTGCTGGTTAGAGATGGGGCTAGTCGAAGATCTTGGACGGCTTCTTCTTTGGCGCGTCGCCCTTCGAGGCGGACTTCTTCTTCTTGGCGTTCTGCTCGCGCCGCTTCTTGTCCTTGAGCGCCTTTTCGCGTTCCAAGAACGACGTGCCTTCGGTCATCCACTTCGGCGCCGGCTCGCCCTTGACGTAGTGGCCAAACCACTCGCGCACGCGCCAGTGGTAGTCGACCTGGTTGGGCTTCTTGGCAAGGCTGTGGTTCTCGCCTTCGTAGACGAGCATCACGAGTTGTTTCTCGGCAAGCCGCGCAGCGTTGTACATTTCAATGCCCTGGTGCCAGTCGACCGCGCCATCCTTGTCGCCGAACGCAATCAGCAACGGCGTCTCGAGCGTTTCCATGCCGAAGATCGGTGAGTTCGCGATGTAGGTCTCGACGTCTTGCCAGAACGGCTTGTCCATGCGCCCTTGGCTCTCGTGGAAGATGCGCGCGTTGGTGCTGCCGCTGTTCCAGTAGATCGCGGTCGACATGCTCATCATGTTGGTCAACGGGGCACCGGCGACTCCTGCCGCAAACAGATTGGACCGCGACACGATGAATGCCGTTTGGTAGGCACCCCACGAGTGGCCGACGAGGCCGACCTGGTCGGGGTTGACTTCGCCCTTGGCGAGCACTGCTTCGACTCCTGGCGTCACGCACTCGAGCGCCGACAAGCCGGGGTTCTGCGCGCGGTAGACGATGTCGGGTTGGTAGAAGAAGTAGCCGAGCGACGTGAACACCGCGGCGTTGTAGGGGTGACGCTCAGTCGGCGCCGTGTAGCTGTGCAGGTTCTGTGATCGCTTTTCGTAGATGTAGACGATCATCGGGTACTGCTTGCCCGGCTCGTAGTTGGCGGGGTAGTAGAGCGCGCCCTGCAGCTTGGCGCCGCGACCGCTCTCGAAGTTGATCAGCTCAGCTTTTGGGGTCCACGCGAACTTCGTTTGCTGCTCGTTGGTCTTGGTGACCTGCCGCGGTTCGGCGAGTTCTGGGCCTGCGATGAAGATGTCCGGCGAGTCGTCGACCTTTTGCTCCGAGAATGCGAACACGTCCGCGTATTTGGCCTTTCGCAGGCCTCCGGTGCGCGAGTCGCCAAAGCGCAGCGGTGTGAGGCGCGCGATCGTCGACTCCTTGATGCTGATGACCATCGTCTCCAGCTTGCACTTCGCGAATCCCGACTTCTTGCTGCGCTCGCCATTGACCGACAGGTAGAGCATCTTCGACTTGTCGATGTGGTCTTCGTCGGGATCGAGATCGAGCAGGCGGTATTGAACCTGATTCTCGGCACCGCCAGTCAATCGCTGTGCGCGCCGCCCCTTCAATTGGATTTCCCAGAGATCGAATTGCGAGTTGAGGATGACGGACTTCGAATCCTTGCTCCAACCGGCGATGCCGTAGGGAGGGTTCTCGTCGGTGAGCACGCCGCGCTCATCGTTGATGAAGTCGCCGGTCAGGCCCTTGGTCAGCACGCGCGTCATTTTCTTGGCGACGTCGTAGCAGTGCCATTCGTTGTCCTTGAGGAACAACACATGCTGGCCGTCTGGGCTGCTGCCGAGCACGAACTTGTGTCGCTCGAGAAAGCGCGTTTGTTCGCCCGTGCGGGTGTCGACGATGTAGTAGTCGGCCAGCTGCGAACCAAACATCGCTTCGCGTTCGTGGCGCGTGGTGTCGCGGCCGACGGCGGCGTTGCCGTGCTCCATCACCGCGACGCTGTCGACGGTTTCATTGGCCAGCCGCACAAACTTGTTGTCGGCGAGCCAGAGCGCGCACAGGTGGTTCTTGCGGCGATCGCGCGACGCTTGCTTCTTTTGTTCGGGGATGATGCGTGCGTCCTTGGCGTGCCAGACATCGACGCCCGCGGGATCCTTCAGTGATTCGCGCAGGCTCTTGCTGGCCTTGTCCTTCTTGTCGTCCTTGGCTGCGACAGCGTCAGTATCGGGCTTGGCCTCAGCGTCGGTTTCCGCACCGGCTTCCGCACTGGCATTAGTCTCGCCTTTGCCGTCAGGCTTGACTTCCCAAGGGCGAATGCCAAAGAACACTGCTTCGCCGCCCTTGTGCCAGCTTGGCGCTTGCGACACGACGCGCATCCCGGCGGGGAAGCCTGATTCTTCGCGGTGGTCGTAGACCGTCTTCTTGGCATTGTTCGTGCCGAGTCCGCGCCAGGTAATCACGACATGACTCGGTTGCTCGTCGTCTTCAGCCTTGTGATCCGTGATCCGCAAGAACGCCAAGTCGGTCGCGTCATCGCGCCACGATAATCCGGTGTAGCGAGCCTTGTGCGAATCGAGCACGCGCAGCATGCCCGTGTCGGCATGCAGGATCGTGACGCTGCCGCCGACCATGTCTTCGGTGTCGACGACCATCGCCAACAGATTGGCGTCTTCGCTCCATCGGTACGAACCAATGTTGCCAAAGCACATTTCGGTACCGGTCGTCAGGTCGCGCACGACGAGGTCGTTGCCACCCTTCTTCTGGCCGGTCTTCTTGAAGCGCTGCAACGCGACGTGCTTGCCGTCCTCGCTGAACGCAAACGCCGAGACACCATCGATCGTCACGGTGTCGCCGCTAGACAGTTCGCGCAGCGCAAACTTCGTGCGCACTGGCTTCTTGTCCTTCTCCATCTTCTCGCGCTTTTCCGGCGACACGCCGACTAAGTAGCCGAGCATGCGCGAGTCATCGGTGAAGCGCGCGCTCGTGGCATTGGCAAACACCTGGCGTTCGTTGTTGGCGATGTTGGCCAGACGCAGCTCGTTGTTGCCGCTGGTGCGCGAGACGTTGTAACTCAGCCACAAGCCATCGGGTGACAGCGTCCCCGAGCCGCGCAGTGACTCCCACTGACCGTAGTCCTTGGCCGTCAGCGATTGCTTGGCTTCTGGAACTTGATCTTGGGCGGATGCAAACGCGCCGAGGACGGCGAGACACAGGAGCGGAAGAGGTCGCATTTCGCCCGGAGCATAGCGGCGGTTGGCCAGGACACCGCGGCAGGCATGCCTTCTTACCGGCCCGTTACCTGTACTGCGTTCGGCCGTTATTGGGGGTCGTCCCGCGGCCGAGAAGATTCCTGTCACGCGATCGCGCCTATGATCCTCCAGGCAGCGGACCTCCCGTTGTTGACCGAGAACCTGACCATGTTGCACCTGCTTTCGTTGCGCCCGTCGATGCTGCTTACGGCTCTGCTCGCCGCTCCATTTGCTGTGCCACTGAGTGCCCAGATGCACTGGGTCGACGCAGCACCTTCTCAGAGCCCGGCGCCGCGCTATGGCCACGCTGCCAGCAGCCACTACTTGATGTTTGGCGGCCGCGATGACGTGCAAGCGTTTGACGATACGTGGTCGTATGGCACGGATGGAGTGAATGGTGCGACGTGGATTCCGGTGCCGACGCCAGTGCATCCCTCGGCCCGCTACGACCACGAAGTCGCAGCGTTGGTAGGCGGCATGATGCTGTTTGGGGGTAAGGACCTCGCCGGCAACCTGCTTTCGGACACCTGGATCATCTCCGGTGGTTGGGTCGGTGGCCCGCCGCACGTCTGGCTCGGCGGTTGGCAGCAGCAGCAATCGACTGCGTCGCCGACCGCACGAACCGGTCACGCGATGTGCTACGACTGGATGACCAACACCGAGTGCGTTCTGTTTGGTGGGCGCACCGGCACTGGTCTTAGCAATGAGACGTGGCGATTCGCCAATGGTCAGTGGCAGCAACTGTCACTCGCCGTGGCGCCGACGGCGCGGGAAGGTCACGTGTTGGTTGCCGACTTGGATGGCTGGTTGTTGTTCGGTGGCGAGGATGCCAATGGCGTTTCGTCCGAGACGTGGCGCTTCGATGGCGTGAGTTGGGCGAAGCTGGCCGACATGCCGTTTGCCGCAGTCGATGCAACTGCCGTGTATGTGTCGTTCGAACGACAGCGCTTCTCGGTCGTCGGTGGGCGCGACGCCAGTGGTCAAGTGCGAACCGACGCCTACGAACGCGACCGCGATGGGACCTGGTTCAACCAAGGGGCCTTTGGTGCCGCGACTGCGCGGCGCGACACGGTGTTGTTGCAACACCTGCACTTCGTCGTAAACAGTCCCCAGCAGTTCCGCGCGACGTCGGTGGTGTTTGGTGGTCGTGATGTTGCTGGCAACGTGCTCGGTGACACAGTGCGGTCGGAGCCGACGAATGTGGGGTTCTCGCAGCAGATCAGCACGGGATGCGGTCCCGGTGCATGGGGCAATGGTGGACCCGACATGTTCATGCAGGCGCTGTTGCTCGGTGCCACGCGCACCTTGAGTGTCTACACGCAGACGGCGAACACGCCCGTGTTTGTCGGCGCCGAGTTTGGTGCGGTGGCCAGTGCGTTGCCGTGCCAGATCAGTATCAACCCGGCGGTGATCCTGTTCGGTATGGCGACGCCGCTGGGGATGCCCGCGGGCAATGGCAACGCCGCCTTCCCGATTCACGCACCATTCGATCCGGTGTTGCGCGGTGCGGAGTTGTCGTTTCAGGCGCTGGCCTTTGATGTCGCCGCGGTGAACGGGCGTTCGTTGTCCGGCGTGTTGGTTGTGCGCCTAGGAGATTGATTCGATGCTTACCCACAAAACGTGTCTGGCGGCAGCGTTCGCGATTGCCGCTCTGTTGCAGCCGACTACCTCGCAGTGCACGACCAATTGGGTGACGAACAGTCCGCTGTCGACATTCAACTTGGCCGGCGTAGCCGTTGCCGACTGGGACCCCGATGGCTCTGGTCCGATGACGGAGCGCTTGGTCCAGAGTTGGCACAATTGGACGACGTCCGGCGTGTTGATGTGGGATGACGCCACGACTTCGTGGCAGCCGTT
>CAXBFC010000404.1:0-7591 GCA_963974725.1 uncultured bacterium
GTGACCGGTTCGCGCCAATGTCGCGGGCGCAAGTAGGCACGCATTACGTCACATCCGCGAGCTGCAATGACTTCGACCTGATGACCGCTAGCTGCTTTGGCAAGCACCACATTGCGCACCTCGCGCCACGGCGGACGCGCGCCGGAAAACACGGCGAAGTAGAGGAACGCAGCCGTAGCCAGCTCGCCGAGCAACATGATGGCCGGCGCAGTCATCAGCAAGCGCATCACCCATCTTCGATGTTCGTCTTGCGCGTGCTGTTCATGCAGACGGCGCCAAAAGCGTACCACAGCCCAACTGGCCAGCACAGTTAGCGGTGCCAACGTCGCGATGCTGGCGCTAGCCACGACGATGCCGCCGAGCCACCACCAAATGCCGCCGACGAGCAACGGACCGATTGTCGCAAGCGCCAGACCCAGCGAATTGGGACCGTTGGCCAGTTGGGGCCGGATCAGGACCGCGATCACCGCCAACAGCGGCAACGACATGCCGACCACGTCCAACAACGACGGCACCAACACTATTACGAGCAGCAACAACAGCCACCAGCCCCACGGCGGCGTCTTGCGCAGCACGCGATCCGTAGCGGCGGCGCAGAGCATGCCGACACCACACAGCCAACCGATCGGATGGCATGCCCCGGCCAGCACTGCCAGGATAACGGCCACCCGGCGCTTGCCACCCAGAAGCGCGGCACCGGCGAAGACCGCAAGGGTCATGGCAAAGACGATCGGGTCGGCCGTCTGGCTGGCGGCAATGTGGCCGGGATGCACGGCAATCACGAGCGCCGACAAGCACGCCACCCCGCGACCAAACTGTGGCCGCGCAAACAGCGCGACGCTCGGCACCAAAAGGCAACCGGCAAACGCGAATGGCAGCCGAATCCAACCTTCGGTGAAGCCGGGTAGAGCCCCGATCTCAAGCAACGAGCGCAACAACAAGAAGACTGCTGGATAGGTGCTCTGGCCACTGGCTGCGAAGCTATCAGGGCCTGCGAACAGCGGCTGCGTCAACGCCCGGAACGTTTCGGCTTCGACGACACCGAACGACCACTGGCCAATGCCCACCAGCCGCAGGCCGAGCGCGAGCAGCGAAAGCAACGCCAACAGCAGCGTGTCCGCGACGTTCCAACGCACACCCGCGGGCGACGCATCTGTTGGTCCGTTGTCGATTTCGTCGTTGGCGTCGGGCATTGCCGGGAGCGCACCATACGCGAGGATCCGCGCGCAACAACGACACACATGCGATCCCCGTTGCGTCAACTGCAGTGCTGCTGCATCGTCATGTCACGCGCGGCGCGCCTCGCGGCCAACAACATGTCCCAATCCGACCAGGGCCAACTAGACGGGCCAGCTCTCCTGGGCTCCAGTTCCGGGCCAAGCCGAAGGCAGCACCTACAGGCCGTGCTCTTGGCGTTGGTTTGCGCCGTATTGTTCCTGCGCGAAAGCTTGCTGCCCGGCAATGCGCTGGTGCCCCACCCGCCGGAACTGTTTGACGTGCACATGGCCGAAGCCAAGGCGAACGGCACGTTCGATGCGGACGACACGTTCCGCGGCAACGTCGGCATGACCGACAAGTATCTGCAGTCCTTGTGCTGGGACCGCGTCATGCAGGACCGGCTGCGGCAAGGCGAACTGCCACGCTGGACCCGCGACATCGGCGGCGGCGCCCCGTTCGTACCGCAGATGGCGCAGCCCTACCAGCCGATCAATGTGCTGCTGTTCTTGATGCCGAGCGTCGAATGGTATGGCTGGTGGTATCTGGTGCACCTGGTGCTGTTCGGTTGGTTTGCGTATCTGTTTCTGCGACGGATCGGCTGCCTGCACCCAGCCGCGCTGCTCGGACTGGTCGCCGCGACACTCGGCATGTGGACCCAGTGCAAGCTGCACCACAACGTGATCCTGACCGCGGCCCTGTCGCTGTGGCCGATGCTGTCGGCGACCCACGAACTGGTTGCCGTAGGTGTGCGCGGCAAAGCGCGGCGACTCGCGGTTGCTTGGCTCGCGATGTGGGCTGGCTTGTCCTGGTCGACCGGCTTTGTGGTCATCGCGCTGCAAGCCAGCTACCTGACCGGTGCCTTCGCGATCTTGTCTGCAGTGCGCGCCCAACCTGGCGACCGCCTGCGTCGACTGTGGCCGTTTGCGATCGCACTGGGCATCGGTGGCGTGTTGTCGCTCGCCAACATGCTGCCGATCTTGATGGCGTCGGCAGAGTCGGCGCGCGTCGGCCAATTCAATGCAGAACGACTGCAGGCTCTCGGTCTCGAATGGGACCATTTGTTGACCATGCTGTGGCCAGATCTCTTGAGCTGGCCTGCGGACCACATCTACCCTGTCGGCGGTGCCTCGCTGGCCTACGACACGCGCATGCCGTTGAGCCAGGTTGTGCTGATTCAAAACCCGATGCGCCCGGAAGACCAGACGGCCGTGCACAACTGGGTCGAGACGTCCTTTGCCATCGGGGTCATTCCGCTCGCTGCGGCCGTCACGGCGCTGTTCAGCAAACGCCATCGCATCATGGCGGTGTTCTTCGCCATCCTCGGATTGCTCGCGTTCGGCATGGCGACCGGCGACCAACCGTTCTTCTCGCTGGCGCGCATCCTGCCAGGCGTGACTGCAGGGGATGTGCGCCGGCTGCTGTTCTCGGTGGCAATGCCGCTCGTGGTGCTTGCCGGACTCGGTTGCGATGCCTGGCTACGCGATGGCATCAGATGGCCAGGTCGCACGATGCTCGCACTGATTGCAGCCGCTTCGGCCGTCGTAGTGATCTGGGCCACCATCAACTCCGGCGAAGACGCCTTCCTGCAAGCCTACGCCAACCTCTATGCGCTCGACGCCGACGACCCCGTCGTACTCCAGGCGCAAGGCGACCCGGTTCGGCTCGCGCAGATGGCCAAGCATGTACTCGCGGCCGGCGAACTCGAAGTGAATCGCCAACACCTGCTGACCATGGCAACATGGGCCTTGCTGATCAGCCTTGCCGGATTCGGCGCACTTGCCAAGAAGTGGTCGCGCGTATTTGGCCGCAGCACCACATTCGCTGCGACCGCACTGATTACTGCAACCATCCTCGAACTGCTGATGATGGGCCTCGGCCCGATGCAGACCGTGCCGGCCGAACGCGTCACGACCGTGCCCAAAGTGCTGCGACCGGTGCTCGCGATGCACCAGGACCAGCAACCGCGACCGCGCCTGCAACGACTGGTTGCCGGCGGCACCGCCAGTGTCGGTTTGCCGGGCAACATGCCGGGCTTCTTGGGCCTCGCCGACGCCAACGCCTACAACCCGCTGCCGCCGGCTCGCTTCGAACAGTTCTTCGAAAGCATCGAAGCGAACATCGGCTACGGCGGGGCTGGGGTTGGCTCATTCCGCGATGCGAAGTCGCTGAACCATGCGCTGTGTGATCTCTATGGCATTCGGTATGTGATCACGAACACCGCCGTCAAGCCGACCGCGACGCTGCTCGACCGCACGCCGGCAGGCACCGGCAGCTACCGATTGCTCGAGCGAACCACGGCGATGCCGCGGGCGACGTTTGTGCGCAACGTCGACGTGATCGCAAACACCGCTCCGCTTCCCGGCGTTGCCAAAGACCAGCAACCGCGCCCCGAACAAGCACGCCTCGATGCCTTGGCAAAACCCGACCGCGACGTGCGCCATCGCATCGTGCTCGAGCGCGAAGATGCGATTCGCCCAAGTGTTGCGGATGGTGTCGAATCAGCCGTGCAAATCACGCTGCACGACGACGAACGCGTCGAGCTCAAGGTCACCTGCTCGCACGATGGCTACGTGCGCCTTGCCGATCCGTTCGACAAGGGTTGGTGCGCAACCGTCGACGGCAAGCCCACCGAAATCCTGATCGCCGACCACTACTTGCGCGCGGTCTACGTCGAACCGGGTGAACACGAGATTGTGTTCACCTACGACGGTGCCCACGTCGTCTGGCCGCTGCGCCTGACGCTGCTGGCATGGCTCGTCGTGCTGGCGTGCTTCGTCACCGGCCGCAACCGCCGGAGTGGCTCTTGAGCAAACTCATGCACAAGCAGGGTCTCGCGATCTTGTCGCTGGTGCTGCTGCCACTCGTGTGGCTGTGGCCATCGGTCTTCGGCTCACGCACGTTCGTGTCGTACGACATCAACCAATTCGCGCCGGCCAGCATCCTGGCGTCGGACAGCGAGTTGGCCCAAGCGCGCGAAGGTGCCAACTTTGACGTCACCGAAGTGCCGGTCTGGTTCGTGCCCGAACTCGAACTGGCAAGCCGCGAACTGCGCGAAGGTCGCCTGCCGACGTGGAACCCGAACGCGCGCGGTGGCGCCCCGCTGCACGCCCACGGCCTGATTGGTCTGTGCTACCCACCGAACTGGCTGGCGTTGTTCGCCGACGAACCGGCGAGCAGGCTCTCGTGGGTCGCGTGGTGCAACCTGGCACTCGCAGGCCTGCTGGCGTTCGGGTTGCTGCGGCAACTGGGCTTTGGGCTACCAGCAGCATGGTTTGGCGCCGCGCTGTTCGAACTGTCGGGCCCGGTCGCCGCCAACAGCTTCTTCTGGATGCGACTCGCGAGCTTCGTCTGGTTGCCCGGAGTGCTCTGGCCGATGCTGCGCATCGCGCAAGCGGATCGTGTCCGTCCCCTAGCCATCCTCGGGCTGGCATTCGCCTTCGCGATGACCTGGCTCGCCGGCTTCCCCCCATTCGCCGCGACCACCACGATCTTCGCCGGCTGCCTGTTCGCGTGGCTTGCAGGCGAACGAATGATCACGCGCGGTCGCAATCACGCGTTGCGACTCGCGGCCAGCTTGCTGGTCGGGCTGGCGCTCGGCGCCTGCTGGGCGATGCCGCAAGTGCTGCCGTCGCTCGCATTCTTCCCGGAGAGTGCGCGCCTGCCGAAGCCTCTGTGGACCGACATCTCGGGCCAGGCGTTCGAACCGTATGGCTTGCTCGGCTACCTGATGCCGAACGCGTTTGGCGATCCATCGACGATGAGTCGGCTGCCGTATGCCAACTCGCCGATGCAGTTGCTGCTCAATACGCGCACGCTCGCTGACGGCAAAGCGGCCCTGCCAAACTTCAACTTCACCGAGTACTCGGTGTTCATCTCGAGCTTCGGCATCGTGCTGGCGATCGTCGGTGGCATGCTCGCGCGCGGCCGCAGGGCGTGGTTTGCGCGGCTTTCGCTGCTGCTCGCACTTGGCCTCGGACTGTTCTGGCCCGGGCTGCAGTTGCTGTTCCATTTGCCGGTCGTGCAAAACGTCTGGCCATTCCGCTGGCCAGCCGCGGGCACCTTGTTCGTGATATGGCTCGCGGCAGCCGGCTTCGAACGCATCACGACTTCGCAAAAACGAACACCCCTGATCGCCGGCATCACCTGCGTGGTCGGCGCGCTGGCGCTCTGGTGGCTCAGTGCCTCACCGCGACAATGGCATGCCGAGGATCCGAACTGGGCAATCCAAGCACTGATGCAACACTTCGACACCGATCGCGCCGGTGTCGTCAATCATGTGCAAGGCGTTCCTGCGGTTGGCTATGACCGCTTCGCCAAGGGCTTCGAACAGTTCGCGCAGAACGGGGCAACCTATTCGCTGTGGCTGCTCGGCATCGGCGGGCTGCTGATTGCGTTCTCCCTGGTCCGGCAAGCACGCACGCGACACGTGCTGCTCGCCGCGGGCGCGATCGCTTCGCTAGTGCAACTCTCGTTGCACGGCGCGCCACTCACCCACGGTAGCCATAACAGCAAGGGCAAAGACACCCCGGTGCATGCGTTCTTGCGCGAGCAAGCCGACGCACGCAGTAGCACCGGTGGCTTCCAGATCGTGCGCACCAGCGTTCTGCCAAGCCGCCCCGACCAACTGCCTCCGGGGCAGATCATGCACCCGGCGGTCCACGACCTCAACTTCTACAGCCACGCCGATGCCCGCACGCTGCAACCGGTGCGCATGCTGATCGATCGCCACCACGTGCAACTAAAGCTCGACAAGGATGCAGGCGAACGCATCGCGAGCAAAGGCTTCCTGACGCAGTCGATTCCGGCCGGCTTGCTGCGACACCCGTTGTTCGACCTGATGGCCGTGCGCTTCGCGCTTACGACCGAAGCGGGCCTTGGCCGCCCCCCCTATCGCGTCGGCAAGGTCGTCGGTCCCGAGATCCGCAGCAAACGTGGTTCGCTGTTCGTGCACCTACGACCGCGGGCCATGGATCGCGTCTACGTCGCCCAAAGCATCGCCCACCTACCCGACGACGAAGCGGTGCTGCAAGCGATCACTGCGCAGTCCCTGCAGCCGCGCCTGCAAGCGTACGTCACCGACAAGGACCTTCCCGATGGCGTTGCGATCACGCCGGTGCGCGCCGAAATCCGAGCCGTCGAGGTCACCCGCAATGACCCGAGCCACATCGAGATCGAAGTCGGTGCCGGCCAGGCAAAGCACCTGGTGATCGCGGACACGTTCCTACCCGGATGGCGCGCAAGCATCGACGGCGAACCGTCGCCGATCATCCGCTGCAACCACTCACAACGGTTGGTGGTGCTACCGGAGACGCCTTGCCGCGTCGTTCTGACCTACAGCGCCCCCGGCCTCATGTTGGGCTTCTGGGTGATGCTGATCGCAACAGTGTTCGCTTCCGCAACATGGCTGCTGTTCGGCCGGCGCACGCGTCGTGCACAAGCAAACGCGCAAGCTCAAGCGTAGCCCCGACAAACGACGAAGATTGCGCGTGCTAGCAAACGCCCGCGCATACCAATTGCCTGTCTGGGAGATTGCTCGATGAGTCTCTTCGGAACTGGCCGACGAGAAGGCATCTTCGCCGTCTGCTTGATCGGACTGTTGACGAGCCTGACGCACCTCGCGGCAGCGCTGCGGCATGGGCCACTGGGGGAAGCCGCCTACGTCACGATCCTTGCCGCCGCGGTCGGCGGCATGCTGACCTATCGCTTCCTGCGGGTTCAAGGACGCAGTCGCTACGCCGCGTTCCTCGGAGGCGTTGCCTACGGCATGTCGCCGTTGTTTGCCGGCTTGGTCGACACGCCACGCGAACAACTCGCGGCTGCGTTGGTACCGTTGGCACTCGAAGCGGCCGGACACTGCGATCGCCCATCGACCCGGCGCATCTGGTTGCCGTGGGCCGGACTCTGCATCGCCGTACCGTTCGTATTCGGGGTCACCGTCGTCGCAACCCTCGCGACCACTCTGGCAGTCGGCATGCTCGCGATGACCATCCTACGCAGTGGCAACGGCATCGATCGCGTGCCGTTGCTTGCCATCTTCGTGACCATCCTGATCGGTGCGCTGGCCCTGACCAACCTGGTCTGGCTAGACCCGCTAGCGGGCTGGCTGGGCAACCAGCAATCCACCGACCCGCGGAACGTGCTGTCTGGCGAAGCCACTCCGATGGTCGTCGTGCGCGTCGTCGGTCCGTTCTTGGTCTGGTTTGCCCTGCTCGGAATCCTGCGCCGCCAACGCCACGTGAACACGTCTTTGTGGTTGATGCTCGCCATGGTCGGCGCCATGCCGACGATCGTGTTGACCATTCCCGGCATCTCGGCCTCGATGCCATCGGTATTCACCGCTTGGGCCGTGCCCGCGATGTCGTGGTGGCTCAGT